>JAEYAL010000129.1 GCA_023404805.1 Actinomycetes bacterium
CGCGGCAGCCGCGGCTCCTGGCCGCCCGCCCGGCGCTGATCTCAGGCGCCGATGCGGTGCTCGCGGGCCGCGCGGCCGGCGGCGTGGTGTCGCGCGGCGCCTCTCAGCTGCACCGCGTGCTGGTCTCGGGCGGCGAGCCGAGCCTCGTGCTCGACCTCGCCGACCTCTCGGTGCTCGTGCGTGCTTATCTGAGTGCCACCGGGAACGAGCTCGCCGCGCCGGTCCGGCGCCCCGCCGAGGAGCTCACGACGCAGGTCGAGAGCAGCGAGCGCGCGGTCCAGGCGATCAAGGCGGCGCGCAGCGTCGGCACGCTCGCGCTCGTCAGCCCGCTGGTCGCGCTGCTCTGCTTTGCCGGCGCGCTGTGGCTCACGCCCGACCGCCGCGCCACCCTGCTGCGCCTCGGCTCCGGCCTCATGCTGCTCGCCGCGGTCCTGGCGGCGGCGTTCGTCGTCGTCCGCGAGCTGGTGCTGCACGGCAGCGCCGGCGCCGACGCGGGCGCCCTCTACGCAGCGGTGTTCGACGCGTTCCTCGGCGGCATCGGCGTGTGGCTGCTCGTCGTCGGCGCGGCCGGGGCGCTGCTCGCGGCGGCGGCCGCGACGATGCTCGGGCCGATCGATGCGCCCGCGCTGCCGCGAGCGCTGTGGGTCCGCGTCAGCCGCGAGCCGGCGGGCACTGGCTGGCGGGTCACCCGTGACGCGGGGCTGCTCGCGCTCGGCGTCGTCATCGTCGCATGGCCGGCCGCCGCGCTCACGCTGGCAGCGAGCCTCGGCGGCGGCTACGTCGCGGTCCTCGGACTCGTCGGCCTGATCAGCCGGGTGCTCGGTCCGAGCGCTCAGGGCACGGAGGGCGTCGCGCCCGGTGAGGTCCTGCGCAAGCTGCCGGTCGCGGTGGCTGGCATCGCCCTCGCGATCCCAGTCGCTGCGGCGGCGATCGTCCGCGGGTCAGCCGACACCGGCGCCGCTGCAGCGGTCCTCCGCGGCGACCCGCGCGCCTGCAACGGCAGCATCGCCCTCTGCGACCGGCGCCTGGATCAGGTCGTGTTCCCGTCGTCGCACAACGCGATGGCCAACGCCGCCGCCGGGTTTCTCAACGCCAACCACGCGCTGAGCGTCACCTCGCAGCTCGACATGGGCATCCGCGGCATGCAGATCGACGCGCTCGCCGGCCAGCGCAACAGCCAGGGCGTCGTGCGCACCGACCTCACCGGCGAGACCGAAGACACCGTCGTCGCCAAGGTCGGGCCGCAGGCGCTCGCCGCCGCCCAGCGGCTCGCGGGCCGCATCGCGTTCGGGCCGATCGAGGGCGACACCGACCTGTACCTCTGCCACGTCCTCTGCGAACTCGGCGCCACCCGGGCCGTCGACGAGTTCCGCGTGATCCGCAGCTGGCTCGACCGGCACCCGCGCGAGGTGCTCATCCTGTTCATCCAAGACGAGGCCAGCCGCGAGATGATCACAGGCGCGCTCGAGGACGGCGGCCTCGGCGGCGACATCGCAGCGACGCTGAAACTCGGCGATCCGCTGCCGACCCTCGGCGAGCTGATCCGCTCGGGCAAACGGGTCGCGATCTTCGCCGAGCGCGAAGCGGGCCCGGCGCCGTGGTACCTCGACGGCTTCCGGTTCTTCCAGGAGACGCCGTTCTCCAACACCACGCTCGACATGCTCACCGCGCGCGACACCTGCCAGCCCAACCGCGGCCCGGCGACCGCCCCGCTGTTCCAGCTCAACCACTGGGTCGAGAGCTACCCGCCGAACCCGGTCCGCGCCGACACCGCCAACGCCCCGTCGTTCATCACCGGCCGCGCCCGGCAGTGCATGCGCGAGCGCCATCGCGTGCCGAACGTGCTGGCGGTCGACTTCGCCGAGCGCGGCGACATCGTCGGGGCCGCCCGCACGCTCAACGCCGAGCTGATCGCCGACGACAAGTAGAGCGAGGGGCGCGCGGGGCCGCGCGTCCCACATGTAGCGGTGCGATCTGGTGCCGGCGCCCGGAAGCCGCCAGGGCTAGGTCAGGCGTCGACGTCGGGGAGCGCCTGGATCCAGGCGAGCGCCTCGCCGAAGTCGCGGAACGCCTCGACGCGGCGGTGGTCCGGGACTTGCGCGTAGCCGTTCTGGCGCCGGACGATCGCGACGGCGACGCCGTCGGCGAGCAGCGCCTTGACGCGTCCGCGGACCATCTCGTTGGAGAGGTCGCGGAGCTGGGTGACGCGGTGCAGGTCGATGATCACGCCGGTGATCGGCTGCTCGCCGGTCGAGGCGTCGATCGCGGCTTCGAGGACGGCGAGCGCCTGCTCGGTCGCGCCGAACTCGATGACGCCCTGCACGCCGAGCACGAGCGTCTGGCCGCGCCGGCCGGCCCGCGGCGGCAGGAGCTCCTGGCGGTAGACGACCGGGGCCGTCTCGCCGGGGTGGTGCATCAGGTGCAGTTCGAAGCGGTCGGCGATCGTCCGCGCGACGGAGATGCCGCGGACCGAGTTGCCGCGGTCGTCCAGGCGCGGGCTGAACGTGCCGATGCCGAACGACGCGGGGCCGACGGCGATCAGGCCGCCGGCGACGCCGCTCTTCGCCGGCAAGCCGACCCGCAACAGCCACTCGCCGGAGTAGTCGTACATGCCGCAGGTCGCCATCACGGCCTGCGTCCGGACGGTGACCTCCTCGTCGACGACGTGCACGCCGGTGACGGGGTTGACGCCGCCGTTGGCGAGGGTCGCGGCCATGACGGCGAGGTCGGTCGCCGTGACGGAGATCGCGCACTGCTGGCAGTAGACCGACAGCACCTCCTCGACAGGCTCCCGCAGCGACCCGGCACCCTGCATCAGGTAGAGCAGCGCGCGGTTGCGGCTCGCGGTGTCGAGCTCGGACTGAGCGACGTCCTGGTCGACCTCGAGGCGGCGGCCGGCGAAGGCGGAGAGGCAAGCGATGATCCGCTCCAGGCGCTCTTCCGGGTACTGCGCGCGCACGAGCGACGTCGTGAGCATCGCCCCCGCGTTGACCATCGGGTTCGGCGGGCGGCCCGTGCCGGCTTCGAGCTTGATCGCGTTGAACGCCTCGCCGCTGGGCTCGACCCCGACCCGGTCCAGGACCGCCTCCATCCCGTGGTCGCTGACCGCGAGCGCGTAGACGAACGCCTTGGAGATCGACTGGATCGTGAACGGCTGCTCGCAGTCGCCGACGGCGTACTTGCGGCCGCTCATGCTCACGAGCGCGATCCCGAACGGGTCGGGGTCCGCGCTGGCGAGCTGCGGGACGTAGTCGGCGACGGCGCCGTCGCGGTTGGGCCGGATGTGGTCGAGAACCGCCCTGAGGCCGGTCGTCACCGGATCGCGGCGCGCCTCGGGTTCGGCGGCGTCGACCGCGGTGGAGGGGTCCTCGGCGGCGCCAGCCGCGGTAGAGGAGTCCTCGGCGGCGCCAGCCGCGGTGGCAGGACGGTCCGCGGCCGCTCCGGTGTCGTCGGCGGTGGGGCTGCTCATCGGCGCCCAGTCTGCCACCGGCGGCGGGGGCGCGCCAGCGGCCTGCGGCGAGGTGAGCGTCCTTTCGTGGTCGCTATGGCGACCATTAAAGGACGCTCACCTGGGGCGGGCCCGCGCGGACGGCGGGGCGCGGGCGCTTTGAGGTCCCACTGGAGCGCGGCGAGGCGCAGGATGAATCCGGCCGCGATTCCGGCGATCGCCGGGTACGGGCGCGCGACCCCGGCCTCGAGCAGGGCGATGAACAAGCCTGCGCCGGCGAGCGCCGCGATGCCGTTGAGCTCGCCGCGGCGGAACACCTCAGGTTGGCTCGCGGTGAGCACGTCGCGCATGAGCAGCCCGCCGATGCCGCCGATCACGCCGAGCAGCAGGCAGGCGAGGATCGTGAAGCCGGCGTCGTGCGCGCGGTCGGCCGCGACGACGGAGAACGCGCCGATCGCGACGGCGTCGAACACGCGGATGACGGTCTTGCTGCGCGGCCCCAGTTCTCCCGGGAGGACCGCGATGACGAGCGCGACGGCGAGCACGAGCGGCAGGTACAGCTCCTCGGTGAACGCCGCCGGGACGCCCGCGTTGATGAGGACGTCGCGCAGGAGACCGCCGCCAAGCGCTCCGGCGAAGGCCAGCGCGGTAAGGCCGAAGATGTCGTATTCCTCGCGGCGCTTGGCGTCGAGCGCGCCGCCCGCAGCGCCGGCCAGGATGCCCATCCCCTCGACGACCGAGAACGCGTACGTGAGGTCGACCTCGGCCACAGACCGAGGCTAGCCCCGCCCGCGGGCGGCCCCTAGGTTGCAGGTTTGCGCCACTGCGGTGGTTATGCGCAACCCAGCCGACGGTCCAAGCCGGCCCTAGGTTGCAGGTTTGCGCCACTGCGGTGGTTATGCGCAACCCAGGCTGGCCGGTGCAGGGTCCTCGCCGCGAGGATCAGAGATGCGGCGGGACGACCTGCACCGGCGGCTGGGTGCCGTGCGGCGCGTGGCCGCCGTGCATCGTGTGGTGGCGCTCCCGGTAGAGCACGAGCATGCAGACGACGTAGGCGATGAGGCCGGCCGCCACGCCGTACAGGGCTGCCGCCCCTTCCTCGCTCGTGTAGAGCATGAGCTCGCCGGTGAACCCGATCACGAAGACCGAGACCGCGATGACCCAGGGGTGATGCCACAACGTCTCACGCATACGTCCAACGTGCCGCGCTGTGTGATCGCTGTCACGCCCACTTGGGGGGACGCGGACGACCGTTCGAGGCGCGTTCGGGCGCTCGGCGGCGCGCGCCGCAACGCCGCCCGGGATCCGCCCGCCTATCCCGCAGATCCGGTCCGAGACGCGCGCTCAGGCGTCGGTGCCGACCGGCTCGGCGGGAGCCTCGCCGGCGGCGACGGCCGGGTCCATCCACACGGCCGACCACGGGTGGCCATCGAGGTCGTAGAAGCCGCGGCCGTACATGTAGCCGTAATCCTCGTCCTCGCCCACCGGCTCGCCTCCCGCGGCGATCACGGCCTCGATGACGGCATCGACGTCGTCGCGGCTCTCGGCCGAGAACGCCAGCAGGTGCGCATTCGCCGCGCGCGGATCGGCGATCTGCTCGCTTGCCGCGAGGCTCGCGAACTTCGGCTTCTCGGCGAACATGATGTAGGCCTGGTCGTTCACGCAGAGGCAGATCGTCTGCTCGTCGGCGAACTGGTCGTTGAACCGGAAGCCGAGCGCCGTGAAGAACGCATGCGTCTTCTTCACGTCGGCGACGGGCAGGCTGACGAAGATCATTCGGTCGGACATCGGAGGCTCTCTCTCTCGTGGTGGCATGCCCCGGTACTCGGGGCTTCTGGAGAGGTAGACGCCAGCGCCGCCGAAAACTCATCGGTCACGTGTCGTCGGGCCCGTCGACGTCGGCACGGCGCTCGTCGTCGCGCTCCTGCCGGAGCCGCAGCCCCTGGCCGAAGAACGCCCCGAGCCCGACGCAGCCGCCGAAGATCAGCGACCCGATCAGATCCCCGCTGTAGACCACCGCCGCGAACACCGCTCCGAGCGCCGCCGCGATCAGCGAGATCGCGAGCGGAGAGTCCCAGAGCGAGCGCATCGGGCGGGACGCTACCCGGCGCGGCCGCCTCGAACCAAACGCCGCTACTCAGGCCTAACCCGGCAAACCGGCTGGCGCCGTCGGGCTGCCCCGCCCCTCAGCCGCGTTTGCGCTTGGGCGGCAGGTCGGTGACCGTGCCCTCGGCGACTTCGGCGGCGAGCATGATCGACTCGCTGAGGGTCGGGTGGGCGTGGATGGTGAGGGCGAGATCGCCGACGTCGGCGCCCATCTCGAGCGCGAAGCCAGGTTCGGCGATGAGCTCGCCGGCGTTCGGGCCGACGATGCCGGCGCCGAGGATCTGGCGGGTCTTGGGGTCGATGAGGAGCTTGGTCTTACCCGCGCCGCCGCCGACGGTGAGCGCGCGCGCCGAGGCGACCCACGGGAAGGCGGCGACCTCGTAGTCGGTGCCGTCGGCCTTGGCCTGCGTTTCGGTGAGACCGACCCACGCGACCTCCGGGTCGGTGTACGCGACCGACGGAATGCCGCGTGCGTCAAAGGCGACGTGGGGCGAAGGACGGTGACCTGCCCGGTCGTCGGGCCAGTCGAGAACGCCTGCGGCGAGCTGTTGTCCGGCAATGACTTCGGCAGCCAGGTGCGCCTCGTGCGACGCCTTGTGGGCCAGCATCGGCTGCCCGACGATGTCGCCGATCGCGAAGATGTGCGGGACGTTGGTGCGCAGCTGCGCGTCGACCGGGATGAAGCCGCGCTCGCTCACGTTGACGCCCGCCGCACCCGCGCCGATCGTGCCCCCGTTCGGCGTCCGGCCCACGGCCACGAGCACCGCGTCGTACACGCCGGCCTCTGGGACCTTGCCGCCGTCAGAGCCTGCCGCAAAGGTCACGTGCAGCCCGTCGTCCTGCGCCTCGACCGACTCGACCTTCACGCCCAGATGGATCGCCTCGTAGCGCCCCTCGATGCGCTTGGCGAGCGGGCGCACGAGGTCTTTGTCGGCACCCGGGATCAGCTGATCCAGCAGCTCGACAACCGTGACCTTCGACCCGAGCGCGTCGTAGACCGTCGCCATCTCCAAGCCGATGATCCCGCCGCCGATCACCAGCAGCCGCTCGGGGATCTGCCGCAGCTCCAGGGCGCCCGTTGAGTCCCACACGCGCGGGTCGTCGGCTGGGATGCCCGGCAGCGCGACGGCCTGCGAGCCGGCGGCGATGATCGCGTGGTCGAACGAGACGACGGTCTTCTTGCCGTCGCCGCCCGTGACCTCGAGGTGGTGCGGGCTCGTGAACGTGCCGACGCCGGTGACGACCTCGACCTTGCGCGTCTTCGCCATCCCGGCGACGCCCTTCGTGAGCTGTCCGACGACGGCTTCTTTGTGGGCCCGCAGCGCATCCAAGTCGATCTTGGGCTCGCCGAACTCGACGCCCTGCTCGCCGAACTCGGCCGCTTCCGCGATCACCTTGGCCGCATGCAGCAGCGCCTTGCTCGGGATGCAGCCCACGTTGAGGCACACGCCACCGAGCGTCTCGTACCGCTCGACGAGGACGGTCTCGAGCCCGAGGTCGGCCGCGCGGAACGCCGCGGAGTACCCGCCCGGACCTGAGCCCAGCACGACGACCTGCGCATGGACGTCGCCGCGCTCAAAGTCCGCTGCCGGAGCCGGAGCCGCTTCGGGCGCCTGCTCCGCGGTCGACCGTCCTTCCTCTGTTGCTATAGCCCCAGAGGACGGACGGTCGGCGCCACGGTCAGTCGGCCTGGGCGCCGTGTCGGGCTCGGCACCCGCGTCGCCGGGTGCGCCGTCGGCGGATGCGCCCTCCCCGCCGTCCGTCTCGATCACCGCGATGAGCGTCCCCTCGGACACCTTGTCGCCGACGGCGACCTTGATCTCCTTGACCACGCCAGCCACCGTCGACGGCACCTCGAACGTGGCCTTGTCGGACTCGATCTCGACGAGCCCCTGCTCGACCTCGACGGTCTCACCGACGGCGACGAGCACCTCGATGATGGGGATGTCGGAGAAGTCCCCGATGTCGGGAACGGAGACCTGGGTCGTCGTACTCACAGCAGCGCCCTCCGGAAGTCTTCGAGCACGCCCTTGAGATGCACGACGAAGCGGGCCGCGAGGGCGCCGTCGATCACGCGGTGGTCGTACGACAGCGAGAGCGGCAGCATCAGGCGCGGTTCGAACTCCTTGCCGTTCCACACGGGCTTCATCGCCGACCGCACCACGCCGAGGATCGCGACCTCGGGGGCGTTGACGATCGGCGTGAACGACGTGCCGCCGATCCCGCCGAGCGACGAGATCGAGAAGTTGCCGCCCGCCATCTGCGCCGGCATCAGCTTCCCGGCGCGCGCCTTCGCGGAGAGGTCGGCGACTTCGCCGGCCAGCTCCAGCACGCCCTTCTCGTCGACGCCCTTCACGACTGGGACGACCAAGCCGTTCGGGGTGTCGGCCGCGAACCCGACGTTGTAGAAGTGCTTGACGACGAGCTCGTCGCCGTCGAGCGAGGAGTTGAACCGCGGGAACGCCTGCAGCGACGCCACGGAGGCCTTGAGCAGCAGCGCGACCATCGTCACCTTCACGTCCGACTGCTCGCTGTTGAGCTGCTTGCGGAACGCCTCCAGGTCGGTGATGTCGGCCTCGTCGTTGTGGGTGACGTGCGGGATCCGGACCCAGTTGCGCGCGAGGTTCGCGGCGCTCAGCTTCTGGATCTTCGTGAGCGGCTCGCGGCTGACCGGCCCGAGCTTCTCGAAGTTCACCTTCGGCCACGGCGCAAGCCCGAGCGACTCGCCCGCGTTGGCAGCCGCGCCCGCGGGGCCGCCACCAGCGGCCGCCGCCTTCGGGTCGAACGACTCGACGTCGGCCTTCGTGATCCGGCCCTTCTCGCCGGTGCCCCGGACCTGCGACAGGTCGATCCCGCGCTCGCGCGCGAGGCGCCGCACCGTCGGCGACGCGTACACCGGCTGGTCGGTCGACGCCAAGGCGCCGCCGCCGTTCGGTTGCGCCGCCACGGCCTGCACCGTGCTGCCCGCTGCGGCGCCAGCCTCACCGCCTTGGGTCGACCGTCCTTCCTCTGGGGCTATAGCCCCACCAGAAGGACGGTCGGCGCTCGAGCCGCGAACCGCGCTCGGTTCCGTCGCCTTTGGCGCAGCGTCGGGCTCGGCGCCGCCGTCACCCGGAGCGCCGTCGCCGCCCGCGGCGCCGCCTTCGTCGATCACCGCGATCACGACGCCCTCAGACACCTTGTCGCCGACACCGACGCGCAGCTCCTTCACGACGCCCGCGACGGTGGACGGCACCTCGAAGGTGGCCTTGTCGGACTCGATCTCGACGAGCCCCTGCTCGACCTCGACGGCGTCACCGACGGCGACGAGCACCTCGATGATCGGGATGTCGGAGAAGTCCCCGATGTCTGGGACGGCGACCTCAGCCATGGATCACTCCTCGATGCTCGGTGTCGTGGCGGCGTGCGGTCACAGGATCAGCCCGCCTATCGCAGCCACGGCGCCGCGGCGTCCGTGTCGATCTCGTACTTCTCGATGGCCTCGGCCACGACCGACGCCTCGATCGCGCCCGTCCCGGCCAAGCGGTACAGCGCGGCGACCGCGACATGGTGGCGGTCGACCTCGAAGAACCGGCGCAGGGCGACGCGGTAGTCCGAGCGGCCGTAGCCGTCGGTGCCCAGCACCTCGTAGGGCGCGTCGACCCACTGGCGGATCTGGTCGGCGAACGCGCGCACGTAGTCGGTCGCGGCGACCACCGGCCCCTTCCCGGCGAGTTGCTCCGCCACGTAGGGACGGGCCGGCGCGTCCTGCGGATGCAGCCGGTTCAACCGATCGGCAGCGAGCCCGTCGCGGCGCAGCTCGGTGAACGACGTGACCGACCAGACATCCGAGCGCACGCCCCAGTCCTCGCGCAGCAGCTCCGCGCCCGCGAGCACCTCGCGCAGGATCGTCCCCGATCCGAGCAGCTGCACGACGGGCCCCTCGCCCTCGCCGCTCTCGGCGATGCGGTGCATCCCCCGCAGGATCCCCGCCTCCGAGCCCTCGGGCAGCGCGGGCTGCTCATAGTTCTCGTTCATGACGGTCAGGTAGTAGAAGACGTCCTCGCGCTCACCGACCATCCGCCGCAGCCCGTCGTGGACGATCACCGCGAGCTCGTACGCGTAGGTCGGGTCGTAGGCGACGCAGTTCGGGATGAGCGCCGCCTGGATGTGCGAGTGGCCGTCCTCGTGCTGCAGGCCCTCGCCGTTGAGCGTCGTGCGCCCCGCCGTGCCGCCGACCAGGAAGCCGCGGGCCCGCGAATCGCCGGCGGCCCAGGCCAGGTCTCCGACCCGCTGGAACCCGAACATCGAGTAGTAGATGTAGAACGGGATCGTCTGCACGCCGTGGTTGGCGTACGACGTGGCCGCCGCGATCCACGACGACATCGCCCCCGGCTCGTTGATGCCCTCTTGGAGGATCTGGCCGCCCTTGTCCTCCTTGTAGAACATGAGCTGGTCGGCGTCCTCGGGCGAGTAGAGCTGCCCGACCTGGCTGAAGATCCCGTACTGCCGGAACATGCCCTCCATGCCGAAGGTGCGCGACTCGTCGGGCACGATCGGCACGACGTGCTTGCCGATCTTCTTGTCGCGCAGCAGCGTCGCGAGGATCCGGACGAACGCCATCGTCGTCGACACCTCGCGGTCCGGTCCGGTGCCTTCGAGCTGCCCGTGGAAGGCGCTGAGCTCCGGCACCTCCAGCGGCGGCGCATCGGTGCGGCGCGCCGGCAGCGAGCCGCCGAGCGCTGCGCGGCGCTCCCGGAGGTAGACCATCGCCGGGTGGTCCTCGGGAGGCTTCAGGAACGACCCAGCCCGCGCCTCGTCGTCGGTGAGCGGCAGCGCGAACCGGTCGCGGAAGGCGACGAGCGTCTCCGGCGTCATCTTCTTCTGCTGGTGGGTGATGTTCTGGCCCTCACCGGAGGCGCCCATCCCGTAGCCCTTGATCGTCTTGGCGAGGATCACGGTCGGCTGCCCCGTGTGCGCGACCGCCTCGGCGTATGCGGCGTAGACCTTGCTCGGGTCGTGGCCGCCGCGGTTCAGCGTCCAGATCCGCTCGTCGCTCCAGTCCTTCACCCGCTCGGCGAGCTCGGGGTACTTCCCGAAGAACTTCTCGCGCACGAACTTGCCGTCGCGCGACTTGAACCCCTGGTACTCGCCGTCGACGGCCTCTTCCATCCGCCGGACGAGCAGCCCGTCGTCGTCCTGTTCGAGGAGCGGATCCCAGTTCGAGCCCCAGATCACCTTGATCACGTTCCACCCGGCGCCGTGGAAGTTGGTCTCCAGCTCCTGGATGATCTTGCCGTTGCCGCGCACCGGGCCATCGAGGCGCTGCAGGTTGCAGTTGACGACGAACACGAGGTTGTCGAGCTTCTCGCGGCCCGCCAGCGAGATCGCGCCCATCGACTCGGGCTCGTCCATCTCGCCGTCGCCCATGAACGCCCAGACCTTGCGGTCGCTCGGGCCCAGGTGCTTGCGGCCCTGGAGGTACTTCATGAAGCGCGCCTGGTAGATCGCCATCAGCGGCCCGAGCCCCATCGACACGGTGGGGAACTGCCAGAACTCCGGCATCAGCCACGGGTGCGGATACGACGAAAGGCCGGCGCCTCCGGCTTCCTGCCGGAACTGCCGCATGTCGTCTTCTGAGAACCGCCCCTCGAGAAACGCCCGGGCGTAGATGCCAGGCGACGAGTGGCCCTGGATGAAGACGAGATCGCCGCGGCTCTCATCCGTCGGGCCGCGCCAGAAATGGTTGAAGCCGGTCTCGTAGAGCGTCGCGGCCGACTGGTAGCTGGCGATGTGGCCGCCGAGCTCAGAGGAGTTGGCGTTGGCCTGGAGGATCGTCGCGATCGCGTTCCACCGCACGAGCGAGCGCAGCTCCCGCTCGATCGCCGGATCACCCGGCAGCGGCGGCTGCCGCGCCGCGGGGATGGTGTTCACGTACGGCGTGGACAGGTCGTCGGCCGGGTGCAGCCCGCGCAGCCGGGCGTCGGCGAAGACCGCGCCCAGCAGCTCGGCGGCCCGCTCAGGTCCGCGCTCGCGGATGACGGCCTCGAGGGCCTCGATCCATTCCTGCGTCTCGGCGGGGTCTACGTCGCCGGGCTGTTCTGCCATGCGCTCCAGTCAAGCAGCGTTTTGGCGCCCCGGGTGGGCAAATTCCGCCAGCCGTCCAGGGCGGTGGACACACGCGGCGGACCGACCGCCGCGCGAAGCCCCGCGGCGTCAGCCCAGGTTGAACGAGAACGTGACGGTCTCGCCCACGTTCCCGGCCGCGTCGCGCGGCTTCACCGTCAGCTTGTAGGTCCCGTTCGGCGGCGCGACGCCGAGATCGAGGGTGCTCCCGTCCGGCGAGACCGGCGCGCCGACCTCAGGCCCGATCACGACCGTGCGCGTGCACTTCTTCTTGCCCTTGCGCAGCTTCGGGTTCGACGGGCGCTTGACGCACTGCCCGCCGCGCTTGATGCCCTTGCGTGCTTGGCTGACGACCGCGCGGACCGAGACCGGCTCCGACGCGTCGAGCGTCGCGACGAGGCGGCCTGCCTGCTTTTTGCCCTTTTTGCGCGCCGCCTTGACGACGCTGACCTGCTTCACGGAGACGACCGGCTTGACGGTGTCGGGATCGGCGGTGGCCGGCTCGACTCCGGTCCCGATGAGGTTCGTGGTGATCGAGTCGACGAGATACCCCTGCGCGTCCGGGAGCACCGTCCCGAACACCAGGGTGAGCTCATCCGGCCGGCCGAACGCGGAGCTGATCTCCGTGACCCAAGGATCCGTCCGCTTGACGCCCTGGCCGAAGGTGCTCGCGCCGGCGGGGCGCCGCGCGACGATGAGGAACTTGCCGCGGCCACCCCACGACACGGCTGCGGCCCCGTTGCTGTCGACGGCGAGCGACGGGCTGAACGTGCCATGCACGTCGGCGATCGTCTGCGGCGCGCCGAAACCTCCGCTGGCCGGGGCCGTCGCCGCCAGGATGTTCGCCGGCGAGTAGTCGGGGAACACCGGAGCCGGGAAGGCCCAGGCGGCGGTCACGCCGCCCGCGCCGTCGACGCCGAGCTCGACCGCCGCCTCGTAGTGGTACGCGTCGTCGCCGGCAGCGTTCGCGCCCAGGGTCTGCGGCGCGCCTGCGGTGCCGTCGGCGGCGACCCGCCGCACCACCAAGTCGACCGGGCCGATGTAGGGGTTGCTGCCACCGAGGTCCTGCGCCCACGATGCCGTGATCACGCCATCGGCCGCGACCACGACCTGCGGGTTGTACGGGACTCCAGGCAGCGTCGATGCGGTGAGGTCGACCGCACTGCCCAGCGAGCCGACCGGGCCGCGAGCCAGGCGGATCCGGCCCGTCTGCGTGGCGGGGTCGGTGCCGAGCACCTCCTCCCAGACGACCGCGGCCGTGCCGGTGGCGTTGATCGCTGCCACGGGCGCGCCGTGGCGGCTGCCGCCCCAGCCGATCTCAGTGTCGGCGACGTCGGACGACAGCGTCTGGCTCGGGCCGAACGTGCCGGCCGGCGAGGTCCGCTGCGCGACCTTCAGCACGCTCCGCGCCTTGCCCGCGGCCGCCGCGGCCGAACGGGTCGCGGTGTAGGTCAGCACGGCGGAGCCGGCGGGCGAGACCGCGAGCGACGGCAGCGACTGCATCTCGTCTTCCGCAGCGAAGTCCTGGGTGGCGCCAAAGCCGGCAGCCGAGTGCGTGGTGACGCGTAGGCGGCTCGTGAAGTCGGCGTTGATGCCCTTCGCCTCGCCCCAGCTCACGGTCGCGGTGCCTTGAGCGTCGATGCCGACGGACGGCGCACTCGCGCCGTACGCGAGGTCCGAGATCGTCGCCGGCGCCGACCATGGGCCGCCAGCGGCGCGGAACGCGACCTGGACCATCGTGTTCCCTGCCGCGCCAGCGGGTGTGTCGGGCGTGATCGTCCACGCTGCCACTGCATCGCCCCGGTCGTTGGCCGCGACGTCGGTGGATGGCTCGTAGGTGGACGAGATCCCCGGCCCGCTGAGCGTGGTCCTCGACAGCTGCGGGACGCCCAGTTCGACCGGGTACTTGGCGGCCTGCGCTACGGGAGCGCCGACGGCGCAGAGCCCGACCAGCGCAATCGCCGTGCGGGCCGCTGGCAAGCGACGACAAGAGACCACGGAGCGGAGCATGGGCGCAATTTATGGCATATGACGCAATTGTGCGACTGACGTCTCGGAGCAGTTACACGCACGGATAGGCGGTGGTGTACAGCGCGGCGCACCTGGTGAGGCGCGCGGGCTGGTCTCCGCTTGGCCGAATCCGCCGCTGGCGCGGGCGCGCACTGCGGTCTACGCTGGCGCCGATGCGCTGCTTCGCCCGTCTTCTCGCCTGCGCCGCGGTCGCCGGGACCGCGGCGCTGCTTCCCGGCGGCGCGGCGGCGGCACCAAGCGGCAGCGTCGCGGGCACCGTCACGACGAAACCTGCCAAAGGCGCCGACGGGGCCGTCGTCGCGACCAACCTCGCCACGGGCTCCGTCGCGTCGGTGACCGCGCTGTCGAAGCAGGGCGCCTTCAAGGTCACCCTGCCGCCGGGCGGCTATACGCTGTCGACGCAGCTGATCCCGCCACCCGGCGGCGGCGCGGTCAGCACGAGCCGGTTGCCGGTCACGCTGAAGGCAGGCCAGAAGCGGTCCAAGGTCAAGGTCAAGACCAAGAAGCGCACGGCGGGTGGCAAGCACGCCGCTGCCGCGTCCGCCCGCGCGACGCGCGCCTACACGCAGGAGAACGGCCAGGTCACACCTGGGGTCACGGCGTTCTCGGTCGAGGACTTCACGGGCGCTCCGCCCACCGGCGAGTGGCAGTTCATGAACCAGGCGATGGCCGACCTGCTGATCACCGATCTCGTCGGCAAGACGCCCTGCCCGACCGCGGTCGTGGCCAACAAGCGCGACCGCAAGCTCATCGAGCAGGAGCTCGACCTCCAGAAGTCCACGTACGTCGACCCCAAGACGCGCGTCAAGCGCAACTTCATCAAGAGCGACCTGACCGTCAGCGGGACGATCAGCGTCGCCCCCGACCAGTCGTCTGCGCAGGTGACGGTGAACATCACCGATGCGCGCAGCGGCAAGGTCCTCGACAGCTTCACCACGACGCTGCCCCAGGAGGGGTTCTTCGAAGCCGAGGAGCAGCTCGCCAAAGAGATCGCCAAGCGCGTCTGCCGCCGCCCCGCCGCCTACGAGCTGTCGCTGTCGGTGAACGGGCAGGGCAACTTCGCCACGCACACGGCGTCGGGCACGATCGAGAACGCCAAGCTGACCGCGCTGCGCTCGGGCGGCGCCCTCGGCGGCCAGCCGACGAGCTGGTCGGGCATCGCGAGCTTCTCGTGGACCGGCGTCGCAGGCGTCTCGAAGACGGACTGCAGCTACACGCCTGATCCGCACCAGGGCACCTGGGCCGCCTCCCTCACCGTCGTCGGCGAGACCGACGTGAAGGTCGACTGGAACGCTGGCGGTTCCGGCGCCGCCTCGCTCACGGTCACGTGCCCGAGCGACAACGGCCCGGTCGTGATCCCCGGGCAGCCCGGTCCGGCGCTGATCAACATCGCGCCGCTCTCGGCGACGGTGCCGCTGACTGGCGGCTCGATCCCGCTCTCTGGGGGCTTCACCTCCGGCAGCGACGGCTGGACCAACTCCGGCCAGATCCTCGTCAAGCCCATCTGGGACTGACGCCTGGCGCCCAGGACGCTGAAATGGCTGCTTGGGCAGTCACCGAACCAACGCCCGTCGGCTGCGGCGAAAGCGCATTGCTGCCGTCTGGGTTCGGGCGGGAGAGTGCCCGACCAGGACGCACGGCGGCTCACTGCTCAGTGAGCGAGCCGAGCGCCTTGTCGTCGAACTTGCGGAGCTCCGAGCCGACACTGATGACGCGCACGAAACAACCGTCGAGCCGCTTGATCTCGCGCCGCAGGAGTTTTGCGCGACCCGATGCTGCTCGTCGTCAGCCGCCGGGAGTCAGCTTTTCGAGCGCTCGCTCAGGAGCTCAGCGAGGCCCTCGTCGCTGCACAGCGCTGCGCAGTATCGAAGCTCGAATCGCAGCTCCGAGGGGTCGTAGCGAAGCTCATCGACAAGGAACTCAACGATCAGGTCCGCCCGTTCGCGACGGCTGACGGCGTCCAGCAGCCCGAGGCGCCGCTCCAGCTGGTCGTACTTCGCCGATGCCGCCTTGAGCGCGTCCTCGTCGTAGCCGAGTCGGGTCTTCGCCATCTCCCAGACCAGTGACAAGATCGGGCGCGTCTCGCGAGGAACCCGCTGACGCGTCCTGCTCACGCAGCTCGAGGCCGCAAGCGCACGTTCCGCTTCGCGGCGCAGACCGTGGCGTTCGCCCTGCCCCTCGTCGGCGCCCGGACGGTCGTCGTCGAGGACGCTCCGGCCCACGCCAACACCGCTCGTCCAGTGTCCAAACATGTCGGGGTCCTTTCGGGCCGGAGGCGTGCCGCTCGGCGGTGAAAGACCAGGGTAACGCCGCCACTCGAGCTTGGCAAGTGCTGCAAGCCCAACAAGTCTTCCCAGCCCAGGGCTGTGCTGACGGTGGAGAACGGGTACAGCTCGCGCAAGGAAGGCAAGCAGAAACGTCATCGCGCCTTCACGGCAAGTGTGGCAAGCTCTGCAGGTCTCTGCGCTCCCCCAGGCGTGAGCCAGCTTGGCAGTCAGGCTTGCCGCCGATGCTGCCGACAAGATTCCTAGCATCGTTTCCGACCGATCCGAGAACCCAATGCCCGAAACGCCCGTCCGCGCCGGCCGCGCCGTCACGGTCCGCCTCAGCGACGATCTCTACGAGGCCCTCGAACAAGCCGGTGAGATGCGTGGGGTCTCGCCTATGACCGAGATCCTGCGGAAGGCCGCACTGGAGTACGTGAAGGCGGCCGCTGAGGACGACGGTGCGATTGAACGCGCCAAGCGGCAACACGAAGCACTACGGCTCCGGGCTCAGGAGCTGGAATCGCAAGAGACCGGCCAGCGGGCGCGAGGGCGCCGAAGCCGTACGGGCCACTAGCCGTTCTGCCCGCTCAGCTTGTTTGCATCGGGCGCGCTCCTCCAGAGCGCACGGGTAGCCGCGTCAGCTTCCACAAGGCAGGCAGCATCACCAGATGCTTCCGTGGCAGTCAGTCGATCGCGCACCGCGCCACCGTCCGCCGGAGGCCCACTGCGGCAACCAGCATCGGAGCACGTCGCCACAGGCTCGGACATCTCGTCGACCGTTTCCAACTGAGCGCGCCGTGATCGCCGAAGGAGACTCTGCGATCGGTCCGGACAGGCATTTGTAGCCAAGGCTGACCACGCAGCCGAAACGCCGGTCAGCCTGCTGCCGTTGCCGAAGACCGGCGCTGGGGTCGTCTCCGATCAGATAGGCGACAACTGGACTGAGGTCGTCGAACCCGCGAAGCCGGCCCACTAGGCGACCCTCCGCACCCTCAAGGTCAAGCGGCCCCGCCTATCGCCCTCCGCGTTCGGTCAAGCCTGGACAGCACCGTCCGGTTGGGCATACGCTGGCGCGAATGCGCCGCCTTCTCCCCCTCGCCGCTGCAGCGCTAGCCGCCGCGACCGCCGTCCCAGGCACCGCTGTTGCCGCGACGACCGGCAGCGTGTCCGGCAACCTCGCCGCGAAGCCGCCCAAGGGCGCACAGGCGTCCGTCGTCGCCACGAGCCTCATCGACGGCTCGGTCGTCTCCGCCACACCGGTCTCCGCGAAGGGCGCTTTCAAAGTGACGCTGCCGCCCGGCGCTTATGCGCTGTCGACGACGGTGGTCCCAAAGCCAGGGGGCGGCGCGGTGTCGACCAACGTGTTCCCGGTCTCGCTCAAAACGGGCCAGAAGCGCACCAAGATCAAGGTCGCGCCGAAGAAGCTCAAGGCGAAGAAGAAGGGCTCCGCCAAGGCGTCGCGCAGCTACCAGCAGGAGCGCGGACAGGTCACGCCCGGCGTGACGGCCTTCGGCATCGAGGAGTTCAGCGGCGGCACCGGCGACTGGGCGTACATGGCCCGCGGCCTGTCGTACTTGCTCGTCAGCGACCTCATCGGGAAGACCGCGTGCAAGACGGCCGTGGTCGCCACCGGCCGCGACCGCGAAGCCGTCGAGAGCGAGTTCGAGCTCCAGAAGAAGTACCGCAAGTACTTCGACCCCAAGACGACCGTGGAGCGCAACCTCATCGTCCCCGACCTGTCGGTCGGCGGCTCGGTCTCCACCTCCGCCGATGGCAAGTCGGCCGAGGTGACCGTGACGATCCGCGACAGCCGCACGGGCGACGTCGTCGACACGATCACGCAGACGCTGACCGAGGACCAGGCGTTCGAGGGCGCCGAGCAGCTCGCCAAGACCGTCGGCGAGCGTGTCTGCCGCCGGCCCGCGGCGTACGAGCTCAACCTCACGGTGAACGGCCAGGGCACGTTCGGCACGCACACCACCTCGGGCGCGCTCGACTCCACGCTCACGGCGCTGCGGTCCGGCGGCGCGCCTGGCGAGCCGACGTCGGCGTGGTCCGGCGTCCAGAGCGGCAACTGGACCGGCGTGACGGGAACCTCGAAGATCGACTGCTCGCTGGCCGTCGGCACCACCGACCTGTCGTGGACCGCGCAGCTCGGCGTGGTCGACGACAAACAGGTCCAGGTCCAATGGAGCTTCGGCGGCCTCGGCGGCGCCACGCTGGTCGCGACGTGCCCGGTCAAAGACCGTCCTCCGGTCATCATCCCCGGCCTGCCTGGCCCGGCACTCATGGGCATCAAGCCCGACACCACGACGCTCCCGCTCTCGGGCGGCACGATCCCGCTCAGCGGTGGCGTCTCGTCCGGCGACGGCGGCTGGACGAACACCGGGCAGCTCGTCGTCAAACCGATCTGGACGAAGTAGATCCCGCGGGCCAGACGTAGGAAACCGGTTCGGCTTGGCGCCGAACGCGGCAACCGGGCGGCCTAGCGCGACTTCCAGGGCGCCGCAGTGTTTAGGGTCCTCAGGATGTCCCCCGCCGTCGGCCGACTTCGACTCCCCGCGCTCGCCTCCATGGCGGCCGCCGCTGCGCTGTCGCTGAGCGCTGGCGCGGGCCTGGCCGCCGCTCAGGCGCCGGTCAACCCGGGCGAGATCACGGGCAAGGTCACCGGCAGCCGTCCTGCGCCGTCCAAGGGCGTCGTCGTCGTGCGCGCCCTGGACGCCGCCACGGGCGCGATCGCCGACGTCGCGACGGTCGGCAAGCGCGGCACCTACACCCTCGCGGTGCCGCCCGGCGCCTACGCCGTCCGCGCGACCGTCGTCGCCCCGGGCCGCCGCGGCGAGGCCACGATCCCCGTCACGGTCAGCGAGCAGCAGAAGCGCGCCGGCGTCACGTTCAACGCCCGCCCGAGCGGCAAGATCGCCAAGGCCGCGCGGGCCGGCGCCGCGAACCTGAGCACGCCAGCCGCGACACGCGCCTACGTCTCGACGGACGGCTCGGAAGTCTCTGGCGTCACCGCCTACACCGTCGAGCCGCTGGCTGGCGGCAGCGGCGGCTGGGCTGGGCTCCGCAAAGCGCTTCCGGCGTTCCTGCAGACCGAGCTCTACGACGCAACCACCTGCCCGACGCAGCCGATCGTCAACTCCGCCGAGCGCAGCTACGTCGAGAACCACCTGAAGTTCCGCAGCGGCCGGGTCGTGTCGAAGGGCACCCGCGTGCAGCGCAACCTGATCATCGCCGACCTCGCCGTGACCGGAAAGCTCACGGGCCGCGGCTCGCGCGCGACCGTCGCGTTCGCCGTGGTCGACAAGCGCTCCGGCAAGGTCGTCGACGCGTTCGAGGGCTCGCTCAGCACAGCGAACTTCTCCAAGGGCGTGCGCAAGTACGCCAAGCAGATCGCCGCGCGCCTCTGCCGCACTCCGCCGGCCTACGAGCTGAAGCTGTCGGTCAACGGCACCACCGACGTGCAGTCGCACACCGCCACCGGCGTGCTCGCGGCGACGATGACGGCCAAGCAGACCGGCGGCACGGGCGGCCAGCCCGACGCCGTTTGGCGCGGCGACGGCAAGCTCGCTTGGAGCCAGATCGCGTACACGCACAAGCCGCCGTCGGCGACCTGCCAGTTCACGAACATCGTCCCGGCGTCCGGCACCTGGAGCGCGACGCTGGCGGTCCTGGACGGCCAGCTCACCGTCGACTGGTTTCCGAGCCTGCCGTTCTACGCGGCGTTCACGGTGGCGAGCTACTCGTGCCCCGGCCAGGCGCCGATCACGAACCAGGGCGGCCCGTCGATCGGCGGGATCCTGCCGAACGCCACGCGGCTCCCGCTCAGCGGCGGCGTGCTGAACGTCAGCGGCGAGCTGAACGTCGCGAACCAGATCGTGCGCAACACCGGCACCCTGACGGTGACGCCGATCTGGGACGCGCCCGCGAGCTGAGCTGCTGCGGCGCGGCGGGCGCCGCCGTCACGGCAGCGCCACCGCACGACAACCCGAGTCAGCGTGGCACGGTGCGCAGCGAAACCGCCCCGCCCTGCGGGATCGGCGACCCCGGCTCCGGCGCCTGCGCGGTGACTTCGGTCGCGTCCCCGTTGGGGCCGAGGATCGTCCCGCGCTCGAGGCCGTTTGCGGCCAGGATCGCGCGCGCATCGGGCACGCGGAACCCGACGACGGACGGCACCGTCTTCCGCTGTTTGGCCGCAGGGTTCGCCGCTGGGGGCTTCATGCCCGGCCCGCTGATCTGCTGGCCGCGCAGCGGTTGGCTCAGCTCGACGCTGAGGGGCTTGGGGGCCTTGGCGCCGTCGGTGTCGCAGTCGCCGCCCTCGTCGACCGTCACGCCGAGCTCGATCTTGTTCGCGTTCGACTTGCGCACGTCGATCTGCGGCTCGCCGTCGCAGCCCGTGAGCGCGATCAGCGGCTGGATGATCAGCGTCTGGCCCTTCGGCCCGCTTTCGACGATCGCCCAGTCAACCTGCGACCCGCCACAGCCCGCCAGGGCCGTGAGCGCTGCGGCGGCGAACGCGGAAGTCACCGCCGCGCGGGGCCGCCGAATGGTTGCGCTGAGCCGATACGTCGTCACCGGCGGCACCCTACCGGCCCGGGCGGCTTCTCCCAGGCCCCTGTGCCGGTACTTTGCCCGTCATGCTCATCAACCGCCGCGCGCCCAGCAACCACGCTCCGCAGGACTGGTTCACGGGCGACGTCTGGTACGAGGAGCTGATCGTCGCCCCTGACGGCGGCAGCCTGCGGATGCTGAGCGTGCACTTCGCGCCTGGCGCCCGCTCGTGGTGGCACACCCACCCCGTCGAGCAGGTCATCCACGTCACGCAGGGCACGTGCCTCGTGCAGCGCGAAGGCGACGCGGTCCAGGTCGTCCGCCCCGGCGAGAGCGTCTGGTTCGCACCGCACGTCGCCCATTGGCATGGCGCCGCACCCGGCACCCACATGACGCACCTGGCCGCGCAGCAAGCCGGAGACGACGGCACAACGGTCGAGTGGCTGCGCCCGGTGACCGACGCCGAATACGGCGCGGCGCCTGCCGCGTAGCCTGCGGCCATGGCCGCAGCCGACGCAGAGCAGCCCGACGCCGTCAGCGAGCTGGTCTCAGGCAGCGCCGCGCTCGTGGCTGGCAAGCCGCCCGCAGCCCGCGCCGTCGCGACTTGGCTGCAGCGGTTCGACGCCCTCCCGGTGCACAGCTACCCTGCCTTCGACGAATCCAACCGCGGGTGGACGGGGCCTGGCGATGTCGACCGATTGCTGGCGACCCGCCCGTTTCGGCGGCCGGATCCCGAAGATGCCGCGGCCCGCCAGCGACTGCGGACGGTGCTGCGCCTCAGCCATGCCAACGGGTACATCCGCGAGGAAGCCGTCCGCGACGTCGAGCTGTCACGCGGGGTGACCGCCCTGCTGCTCGTCCGCAGCGCCGAATGGGTGGGCGCCGTGCGCCGAGCCGCCGTCGCCCGACTCCGAGAGGCGCCTGACGGGCTGCTCCTCGACGTGCTGCCGCTCGCGTTCAGACTCGCCCGACGTGATCACGGCGACGAGCTCGCGGCATTCCTGCAGGAGCACGCGGACGAGCCGCTTCTCCGCCTCGCCACTGCGCACGCCGACAGGCTCACGCGCCGCTCGGCGTGGCAGCTGATCGCCGCCTCCGGGTGGCTTACTGGCGCTGACATTGCCGAACTCGCCGGCGATCCTGATCAGGCCAACCGCCGGCTTGCCGCTGCTGGGATCGACACGCTGCCGACGGATGCGCGCCGCCGGGTCGCCGCGGGGCTCGTCAACGACCCGGTCGGCGGGATCGCAGTGACGGGCCTCCGGGTCTTGGTCGAACTCGATGGCGACGCCCCGATCACCGCAGCGCTCGAGTCGCGGAATGTCGGTGTCCGCTGGACCGCCCAGCGGCTCGCGACGAGGCGCGGGCTCGACCCGCGCGAGTGGTATTGCACCCGTCTGCGCACCGCACCGGATGACCGCGTCGCCCTCCTGGGCTTCGCTGAGCTGGCCAAGGCAGAAGATCTGGACGACCTCCACCACCTCTTGATCCACCCGGAAGCACGCGTGCGTTCGGCCGCTCTGCGGGCCATCGGCTGGTACGACGCTCCTGCCGCCCGCGCCGCAGCGCTGGCGGAGTTCGAGCGGCTCGACGCATCCCGCGCGCTGCGCGCCGCTGCGCGGATCCTGTCAGCGGACGGCCTCACCGCCGATGAGGCCGCCGCGCTTTCGGCGATTATCCTCAGCCCCAAACGACCACCGCGCGGCCGGGCCGCTGCGCTGCGGCTGACCCGTCCACGCCGCTGGCTGAACCTCTCGATCGCCCTGCAACTCGCAGCGCAGCGGGGAGCGGCGCCTCAGCAGCTCGGCTCGGACGAGCTCGACCGGTGGCTCCGCGACTCGGCCGTCCTCGCCGGGCGGCCGACCGACGCCGAGCGGGCCGTTATCAGCGATCTGCTCCCGCGACTCGACGAACGGAGGCGGCAGCACATCGAATTCGTCCTGCCGCCCGTGCGGACGCGCTGAGCCGCCCGCCGCGACCGCCTACGGCTTCGCCGTCGCGCTCGGAGATCCGCTCAACCCAGCGGCGCGCGCAGCCGCAGCTTCGGCTGGCCCGTCATCGGGTCGGGCCCGGCGTGGCCGTCGGGCTCGAAGCCGAAGCGCGCGTAAAACTTGCGGGCGGGCTCGTTCGCCGCGAGGGTCCACAGCGTCACCGCCGTCCAGCCGTCGGCACGCAGCTCGCTGAGCGCCTGGGTGATGAGCGCCGTGCCGACGCCGTTGCCCCAGCGGCTCGGAGCCACGTAGAACGCGGCGATCTCGGCGGTGCGCTCGTCCGGGCTCGCATCGCGGCTCGGCGTTGCCAGCGAGCAGAACCCCACGGCGACCGACCGCTGCTCGGCAACCAGCGTGTGCGCCGCATCGGTGTCGGGCTCCAGCAGCGCCTGCCAGCGCTCGGTGCGGGTCTCCAGGTCGGGCGCCGCCGCCGCGACATCCGGGAGCACGTCGCGGTACGTGGCGTCGAACGAACGCACGTGCACCGCAGCGATGCCCTCGGCATCGTCGATGTCGGCGCGAAAGACCTCGATGCCGTTGCCCGCCATGCCCTCCACCTTATGGGCAGACGCAGCTGCGAGCGCAGCTCCATGTCCCGTCGGCCCACCCGTCCCGCGTGAGTTCCCTTGGGGAACTAACTGGCGCGGCCCCCTGAGCAAGCCGATAGGTTCCAGACCATGAGCTACTTGCCCGGACGCTGGTCCCCCGCTGACATCCCCGACCAGTCCGGCAGGCTCGTCGTGATCACCGGCGGCAACAGCGGCATCGGCCTGGAGGCCGCCAAGGTGCTGGCCGAGGAGGGCGCCGATGTCCTGATCGCGACGCGCAGCGCCGAGAAGGGCGAGGCAGCCGTCGAGCAGATCAAGGCCGGCGCCCCGAGCGGGACGAAGGTCTGGCGCGAGCAGCTCGACCTGGCCAGCTTCGCATCGGTGCGGGAGTTCGCCGCGGGCCGCAAGGCCGACGGCCGCCCGATCGACACGCTGATCGCCAACGCCGGGATCATGCTCGTGCCGACCCGCACCCTCACCGAGGACGGCTTCGAGCTGCAGTTCCAGACCAACTTCCTGGGCCACTACCTGTTGACCGCGGAGCTGCTCGATCTGCTCCGGGCTGGAACGGCGCCGCGCTACGTCTCGATCGGTTCGGTCGCGATCCACACGAGCCGCATCAACCTCGGCGATCTCAACAGCGCCGGGCGGTTCATCTCGTGGCTCGCGTACTCGCAGTCCAAACTCGCCTCGCTGATGCTGTCGACGGAGCTCGCACGCCGCAGCCGCGAGGGCGGCTGGGGCATCGTCTCGACGGGCGCCCACCCCGGCTACGCCCGCACGAACCTGCAGATCACCGGGCCGCAGATGGGCGGCGGCAGCTTTAACGCGGTCGGCGCGTCGAACAAGATCCCCGGCATCTCGCACTCGGCGTACGCCGGCGCGCTGCCCACGCTGATGGCGGCGACCGCCGCGAACGCGAAGGGCGGCGAGTACTACGGCCCGTTCTTCGAAGCCGTCGGACCGCCTGCCAAACGGCCGCTGCCGCTCCGCGCCCGCCAGCAGTCCAAGATCGACGGCCTCTGGGACGCCGCCGCGAAGATGACGGGCGTCGCGTGGCCGACGGGCCCGCTGCCGACCGTCACGGTCTAGCGACCGCCCCGAAACGCACATCAGGCCAGGTGCCGCGGGCCGCGCGGCACCTGGCCTGATCGTTTGGAGGTCTACGCGGCGCCGGTTGGGACGGCGACGCGCAGATTTGCGCTAAGCCTTGTCGGCGAGGAGCTGCTTGCCACCCGTCACGCAGTTGCTGAAGGGCGTGCCTTTGGTGCCCGCGACGTGCTTCTTGGAGAGCTCCTTGCAGGCCTTCTTCGGGCTCTTGGTCTCGCCCTTGTCAAGCGCCTTCATCGCGTGGACGCAGGCGCTGAACGGCGTGCCCTTCGTACCCGCGACGTGCTTCTTGCTCTGCCCCTGGCAGTAGAAGCCGTAGGCGTGGCCCTTGCCCTTCTTGCCCTTGCCCGGCGTGGTGGCGGGCGTCGTCGGGGTCGTCTCTGGCGTCGTCGGGGTGGTCGACGGCGTCGTCGCGGTCGTCGGCGTCGTCGCGTCCTTGCCGTGGCCATGGCCGTTGCCCGGTCCAGCCATCGCCCAGGCGGGCATCGAAAGCAGGGCGACGGTGGCGGCGATCGTGGCGATGCGGTCGGTCTTCATGTGGGTCTCCTCAAGCGGCGGAGCGAGCGCGGCGAATCCGCCGCTGCTGCATGCCCGCCGTGGTGTGGGTCTGAGAAGACAACGCCTCACCGGCGCAAAGGTCAGGCGCTACTTCGGGACGCGACCACCGGACGTGGACGAGGTGCGCCGGATCAGCCGGACTTGCCCGGGGGCTGGGTCTTGCCGGACTGACCCGGCGCGGCTTCGGCGCCGCCGCTTGCCCCACTGCCGGAGCCGCGCTCAGCGGCGGGAGCATCGGCCTTCGGCGAGGGCGTGTCGGCCTTGGGCGGCTTCGCCGCCGGGGCGTCGGCCTTCGGCGGTTTGCCGGCCGAACCGGAGCTGCCGCTCTTGGCGCTGCCAGTTGAGCTGCTGCCGGAGTTGCCGTTCGCCTTGGCCTTGGCTTTCGCTTTCGCCTTCGCCGCCGCGTGCTTCTGCTTCGCCGCGGCGCGGCGCTCGGCGGCGGCTGCCTTGTTGGCCGCCGCGCGGGCCTTGCCTGCCTCGCCGCGTGCGCTGTCGCGGTCGCCGGGGTTCGCCGAGGAACCGGCATCCTTCGCGTCGCCGTCGCGTTCGCGCCCGCGCGCGTCGGTGGAGCGGTCGTCGCCGCCAGCCACCGCAGCGCTGTTG
>JAEYAL010000196.1 GCA_023404805.1 Actinomycetes bacterium
TGCTCGGGGCCGGCGGGCGTCGGCGTTCCTGATGTCGCGACGCGCATGCTCGGCGCCCCTGCGGCCGCCTGGCCGGCCGTCGGCCCGGCCGTCATCTGCGCGGTGGCGGCTCCCGGCGATCCCACGCTCGCGGACTCACCCGTCTATCTGCTCGCGCTCACCGCGCAGTTGCTGATCGAGACCGTCGGCCGCCTCGCCGCTCCGCTGGCGCTGCGCGGCTCGGCGCCGTCGCTGGCGTTGCCGGTCCGTGCGCGCTTGCGGCAGCTCCGGCCGCTTTTCTTGCTTGACGCTGCGCTCGCGCCGCTTGGCGTCGTCGCGGCGATCGCGATGGTGGAGAGCCCGTGGCTGCTGCTGTCGGTCGCGCCGCTGGGCGTCCTGCTCGGGCACTTCTCGAAGGAGCGCGACGAGCGCATCGTGAAGGCGACCGAGCTCTCGCACGCGTACCGCGGCACCGCGCAGCTGATGGGCGATGTGCTGGAAGCCGATGACGCGTACACCGGCGGTGAGCACACCGAGGGTGTGGTCGAGCTGTCGCTCGGAGTCGGCCGCGAGCTCGGGCTCGATGAGAACGCCATGCGCAACCTCGAGTTCGGGGCGCTGCTGCACGACATCGGCAAGCTGCGGGTGCCGAACGAGATCATCAACAAGCCCGGCAAGCTCGACGACGACGAGTGGGCGATCATCAGGCAGCACCCTGGCTTTGGCGGCGAGATGCTCGACAAGGTCGGTGGCGCCCTCTCGGAGGCTGCGCCGATCGTGCGTGCGCACCACGAGCGCTGGGACGGCAACGGCTATCCCGACTCGCTCGCCGGCGACGCGATCCCGGTCGAGGCGCGCATCATCACCGCCTGCGACTCGTTCAGCGCGATGACCACGAACCGCTCCTACCGCCGCGCGATGAGCCACCGCGAGGCCGTCGAGGAGCTTGAGCGCTGCTCGGGCACCCAGTTCGACCCGGCGGTCGTCGCCGCGCTCCGCGCGTTCGTGGCGTCGCAGGCTGGCCCGGAGGCGGGCTCCCCGCTTGAGCCGGTGCCGAGCCCGCCGGCTGACACGCCGCCCGCGTCCGGCGACGCGGCAACCGCCGCGCCTGGCGCCGACGAAGCCCAAGCGGCTTAGTCCGAGCGCCCGGCGCCGACGCCCCACTTGCGCCCAGCCGCGGCGCACTCAATACGCCGTGCTGAGCGCGAACGGGTAGACGGCCGGGCACCCGCGCTGCCGGAGCTGCCCGCCGACCATGGCGAGCGTCCAGCCGCTGAACCGCAGGTCGTCGACGAGCAGGCACGGCCCGGGCGGCAGCTCGGCTTCGACGGCGAACGCTCCGCGCACATTGGCGACGGCCGCAGGCGTGTTCTCCATCTCGCGCTGCGGCGGCCGTTCTTCGGCACGCGACACCACGGGCGCGAACGGCAAGCCGAGTGCGGCGGCGAGCCGGGCGGCGAAGTCGGGGACGAGCGGCCCGCTGCGCTCCGACGGCACGGCCGCGATCCACTGCGCGCCCGGCGACCAGTTCTTGACGAGCGCCGCGGCACCGGCGACGAGCTCATCGTCGAACCGCCCGGCGCGCTTCCCCGCTTCGACGAGGTCGTCCCAGCCGGAGTCGCCGAGGCGGCCAAGCGCGCGGCCCGGCTCGGTGCGGACCTCGTCGGGGATGTACTTCATCGTGCCCTTGGCGTCGGGTGCCATCTTCTTGACGTCGATCGCCAGCGGCTGCCCGCGCAGGTGCTCGCCGGCCTGCCGCGCGAGCGCGGCGTCGACGGGCCCGGCGAACCGCGCCTCCGTGCAGACCGAGCAGCGGCCGCAGTCGGCGGGGGAGGGGTCGTCGAGCTCCTCCTCGAGCACGCGCATCAGGCACCGCCCGTCGCTGCCGAACGACGCCATGGCGTCCTGCTCCTGACGTCGCAGCGCCGTCACCTGCGCGTAGCGCTCGGCGTCGTACTCCCAGCCGGAGTCCGGCGTGGCGACGTACTTGCTGCCGTTGCGGTCGAGCGCCCCTTCGACATCGAGCACCTTGAGCATCGCGGTGAGGCGGCCCTTGCCGATCTTGACGTGCGTCAGCAGCTCGTTGACACCGACGCCTGTCTCGCCCGCCTCGGTGAGCACCTCCATCACGGTGTCGACGACCGCGCGCGGCGGGAACGCCTGCGTGATGAAGAAGTCTTGGATCCGCCGGTCCTCTGCCCCGCGGAGCAGCACGACCTGGGCGTTGTCGATGGCGCGGCCAGCACGGCCGACCTGCTGGTAGTAGGAGACGACGCTGCCAGGCGCCTGGTAGTGGACGACGAACCCGAGGTCGGGCTTGTCGTAGCCCATGCCCAGCGCTGAGGTGGCCACGACGGCTTTGAGCTCGTTGGCGAGCAGCTTCGCCTCGATGGCCTCGCGCTCGGCGGGCTCGGTCTCGCCGGAATAGGCCGCCGCGGCGATCCCCTGGCCGCGCAGCCACGAGGCGACGGCCTCGGCGTCGCTCTTGGTGAGCGTGTAGATGATCCCCGAACCCGGCAGCTCGGGCAGGTGCTGGGAGAGCCAGGCCAGGCGGTCGGCTTTGCCGGGCAGATCGACGACCTCGAGCCGCAGGCTGTCGCGCGTCAGCGCGCCGCGGTACGTGCGCAGCTGCTCGGCGGCGCGCGCCTCGGTCTGGCCGCGGCCCAGCTGCGCGGTGACGTCGTCGACGACTCGGTCGTTGGCCGTCGCCGTCGTGCACAGCACCGCGACGGAGTCGGGCAGCCGCTCGAGCATGTCCTGGATCCGGCGGTAGTCGGGCCGGAAGTCGTGGCCCCAGTCGGAGATGCAGTGCGCCTCGTCGATCACGAGCAGGCCGACCTTCTCGGCGAACACCGGGAGCATCTGAGAGCGAAATTGCGGATTATTCAAGCGCTCAGGGCTGATCAGGAGGAGGTCGACGTCGTCGGCATCGAGGTGGCCCTTGATCTCGTCCCACGCGTCGCGGTTGGTCGAGTTCACGGTGTGCGCCCGAAGGCCGAGCCGCTCCGCTGCGGCGACCTGGTTGCGCATCAGCGCCAGCAGCGGCGAGACGATCAGCGTGGGCCCGGCCCCCTGCTCGCGCAGCAGCGCCGTCGCGACGAAGTAGACGGCCGATTTTCCCCAGCCGGTGCGCTGTACACAGAGAACGCGGGCGTGGTCCTCGGCCAGGTCTCGGACGGCTTCGAGCTGGTGCTCGCGGAACGCCGCCTCGGGGCCCGCGAGCGCCCGCAGATGGTGCTCGGCGCGCGCCTGCACGGAGGCGGCGGGCGCGTCGCTGGCGGTGGCGTTGGCGGCGGGTGAACTGGACACAAGACGATCGTAGGTGGCCGCGCGTCACGGCTTTCCCAAGCGCTGTTCCAACTCTGCGCAGAATCCCCGCAAACTCCGCGGAACCAATTCGCTAGCGCAATCGGCCTGGACGCGGCATAGTGCGGCGTATGGGGCGTCCTCCCGTGCTGGTCTTCGCACGGCCGCTGGAGCGGCGCTCATTCGTGCGCGCGGACAGGTGTCCGAGTGCCGCCGCCGAAGAGGGACCAACCTTGACCGCCCTCTGCAGATCTGCGGCACGCTGCCGATCCCCCAGACGAGATGCTTGATCCAGGCCTCGAGCACCAGCATCGGCATGGGCGCGCATGGCGTGCGACCACGCGTCGGCGCTGGATTAAAGGCGAGACCATCGCGGATCTCGCGCTGCTTGTCCCGGTGCTGGCGTTGCTGATGTTTGCTCCGAGCGCCGGCCGAGAGCCCGCGTGGGTGATCACAGGGCTGATCGGTGCGTGCGCGGTCGCGTCACTGGTTCGTTTCGAGGTCGGCTCGGGATCGACCTCACCGCTTCAACTCCTGACGGTTCCGCTGTGGTTTGCCGTGCCGCCGGCCTACCTCACGATTGCGTTTGCGGCTTCGTTGGCGCTCGGAGGCATCATTGAGCACGCGCGCAGTGACGATGACCTCCCGGTCTGGCGGGGTGTGGTGCAGGCGGGCGACGCCTGGCCGGCTCTCGGGCCCGCGGCTGTGCTCGCGGTGGCTGGATGGCCCGAGGCGACGGTCGACGCGCTGCCTGTCGCGGTGGCTGCCTTTAGCGCACAGATCGCGATCGACTTGGTGATCTGCACGGTGACGCCGTGGCGGATCCACGGCATTCAGCCGCGAAACTCCATTCGCATCGCGGTCTGGATCGCACTCGTTGACACCGCGCTGGCGCCGATCGGTTTCCTGGCCGCGATGGTTGGAACCATCTACCCTGCGGCGTTCCTGGCCTTGTTGCCGCTCGTCGGCGTGATCGGAGAGTTCGCACGCGAGCGTCGCGAGCGCCTGGATCAGGCCTTGCAGCTTTCGACCACGTATCGAGGCACCGCCCAGCTGATGGGCGATGTTCTCGAGGCCGACGACGCGTACACGGGCGGCGAGCACACCCAAGGCGTCGTTGAAATGGCGGTGGCGGTCGGACTCGAGCTCAAACTCGAGCCGAGAATCATGCGCGACCTGGAGTTCGGGGCGCTGCTGCATGACATTGGCAAGCTCCGTGTCCCGAACGAGATCATCAATAAGCCCGGCAGTTTGTCGGCTGCCGAATGGGACGTCATCCGTCTGCACCCGGTCTACGGCCAGGAGATGCTGGATCGTGTCGGTGGTGCGATGACGGATGCCGGACAGATTGTTCGAGCGCACCACGAGCGCTGGGACGGCGCTGGGTATCCCGATGGCTTGGCCAGGACGGAGATTCCTTTGGCCGCACGGATCATCACGGTGTGCGATTCGTTCAGCGCCATGACGACTAACCGGTCGTACAGCGCCGCCCGGTCGCACGACGAAGCACTCATCGAGCTTCAGCGATGCTCCGGCAGCCAGTTCGATCCCGAAGTGGTCGACGCCCTCTACCGCGTGCTCGAGCGCGAACCTCAGCTTGCACGGCGCAGTGTCGAAGCGCGCCGGCGGGCGGACCAGCCTGCTGCAGCGGCAGCGTTGGGGCTTCGGCCGATCACCTAGCCACGGCGGAAGCGAAGCGTCAGGCGGCGCGCCTTGGTGCGTCATCGCACTGTCCCTTCTTTTGGTGACGTGATAGACGTATGGCGCTGCGCCAGGCCCGCGTCCGTCGATTTGGGGGACGCGTCAGGCTGGGGCCAAATGGCCGACTCTCGAGGGCCTGTCGACCGGTTTTCTGTGACGCGAGCCACCGACATCTAGCCACGTTGGCGTGACACCTCGTGGGAGGCTGTTGAGCTTGTCTCAATAGGCGTCTCGAACCCTTGCGGCGCCGATGGACCGGTAAGTAGCTTGCCGCCTCGTGACCACTGCCCTCCGAGATGGCGCCACCCGTCGGCTGGCTGCGCTGTATGCGCTAAACACGTCGCTCGAGTGGATCGGCAGCATCGCGCTCATGGTCGTGGCGTACGAGCTGACCGATAACGCGCTGGCTGCTGCCGCGCTGCTGCTGTGCAAGCAGGTCGTTCCGGCATTGATGGTCCCTTCGTTCGCGTCACGCATCGAGCACGTTGAGGCTCGCGCTGCCCTCGCGATAACCGCGGGGACTCAGGCAGCCGCGCTGCTGGCTCTGGCACTCGTCGGCTATTCCCCAGTCCTCGGTCCGGTGCTGCTCCTGCTCGTCGTGGCTTCGGGAGTGGCAAATGCGCTCCACCGAAGCGCCATCAGAGCAACGCTGGCACGCGCTGCTGACCCAGCGGCGCTTCGCGGAGCGAACGCATTGCTCAACGTGACGATGGGCATCGTCGTTCCGGCAGCGCCGGTTGTCGCTGCTGCTGTTATCGCTTCCGCAGGCGCGCAGTTCACCCTCCTGGTCACCGCCGCAGCGTTCGCGGCCATCGCGATTGGCTGCATTTCGATGTCGCCATTCCCGGTCTTCGAGACTCAGCTGGAGGGCACGGACGACGAGATCAAGGCTTCTGCTCCTTACGCAACGGCCAAGAGCGCTCCGGCGCCGATCAGCTGGCTTGTCGCCCTTGCGGCCCTGACGACTGCGGTGTCGGCGATCGACGAACCTTCCCTGTTGGCGTTCTCGCGTGACGCGCTTGAGAGCGGCGTCAGCGGGTATGGCGCAATATTCGCGGCCCAGGCCGTCGGGGCGACCTTCGGCAGTTTGCTGTTCGGTCGGCTCCTGGCGTGGCCGATGCTCCGCGTATACGCACTCGCGACGACGATCGCCGGTATTGGGTTTCTCGGAATGGCGGCGTCTCCGACGATCGAGTTCGTCTGCGCCGCAGGCTTCCTCGTTGGCTTCGGCGCCGGCATGGACTGGGTGGCGATCGTGACGGCTGCGCAGGAGGCGGCGCCGCGGGGCCGCGAGACGCAAGTCGTTGCGCGCGTCGAAGCCGCCGCCATGATGGGACCCGCGCTCGGTCTGACGCTCGGTGGCTTGATCGCTGAGATCGGTTCGCCGCGCCTCGCTCTTGTGGCCCCCGGTGCCCTGTCGATCTTGATCGTCGCTGTGGGCTTCGTCGCACTGCGACTCAGGTCTTCCCGACTTCGGCTTCGCGAGCCGATCGTGCTCTCCCCCTCAATCTCCGGAGGCTCGGTATGACGTACCGCCGTCACTAAGTCTCCTTTCCCCTGGCCTGCGCTTGCGCCGGTCTCGGTATCTCGGACGCGGTCGCCCCGGCGGCCTCGCTCCCCCTACCCCGCACCTGCGTGCGGGGTGCAGCCCGCGCACGTGTCACCGCGCGGGTGATGTCCGCAACACCGTCTGGAGACCAACATGTCCTTCCGCCGCCTCTAGTTGAAAGAGTTTGAGGGCCGCGAAAGCGGCCCTCTTTCGTTCTCCCGCACGGTCTCCGCAAGCGTGTCCGCTCGACAGTCGCCGACCCCGGGCGCGGGCGGATCGGCGCCGATCCGGCGGGAGCGCCCCGCCCTACGACCCGTCGACCGCTGCCCGCAGCAGCGCCAGCTCTGCAAACGGCGTCAGCAGCTGCGAGATCGACGCAGCCGTCTCGGCGATGTCGCCGTCGGGGAGGGCGGCGTGGCTGATGGCGAGGCGCACGAGCGTCTCGGCGAGCATGTCGACGTCGCGCTCGTCGGCGGCGGGCCAGTTGCGGCGGATGGCGCCCGCGAGGCGGCCGGTGGCGATCCGCAGGACCGGGCCGCCACGGGTGGTGACGAGGGCCAGGAGGCCGTCGGGGTCGTCTCCGGAGACGACGGTGACCGCGAGGGGGTCCTGCTCGATCGTCTCGAGGAAGACGCGGAAGGCGCGCTCGAGGGCATCGGCGGGGCTGTCGCCCGCCGACTCGATGGCGTGCTCGACGGCGGTGAGGATGCGATCGGCGTCGTACAGCAGGTAGGCCTGCACGAAGCCGTCGCGGGTGCCGAATTCGTTGTAGAGCGTCTGCCGGCTGACGCCGGCGCCCTTGGCGACATCAGCCATCGTGATGTCGGTCCAGCGGCGCTCGCGCAGCAGCTCGCGCGCCGTCTCCAGAAGAGTCGTGCGCAGCAGCTGCCGGGCGGCCGCTTGGTACGGACTACGGGGAGTCGTGGCCATCGTGACCAGCGAGCCTAATCACCTCGTGGGCCCTCAGGCCTCGACGAGCTCGAAGTCGACCTTGTCGCGCACGCCGCAGTCCGGGCAGCTCCAGTCATCCGGAACCGCGCTGAACGGCGTGCCGGGCGGAAACCCCTCGCGGGGGTTGCCGGCGGCCTCGTCGTAGGTGTGGCCGCACTCCGGGCAGGCGAACTTGGCCAACGTGATGCTCCCTGGGGTCGTCGAATCGGTGGGCGCGCTCATGATCCCGCACCGGCCAGCGGAGAGAAGCCAGCTGGGCTGCTGCCACCGCCACCGCCGCGGCCCCACTTCTTGAGGATGCGCTTGCGGGCCCGCGGGCTGATGTTGGCGAGCGTCACGTCGCCGCCGTAGTGGGCGACGACGCGCTTGTCCATCACGCGCTTCCAGACCGGCGGCAGGTAGGCGAGCACGATCATGCCCGCGTAGCCAGCGGGGAGCTCCGGGGCCTCGTCGAAGTGGCGCAGCGCCTGGTAGCGGCGCAGCGGGTGCGCATGGTGGTCGCTGTGGCGCTGCAGGTGGTACAGGAACACGTTGCTGGCGACGAGGTTGCTGTTCCACGAGTGGTTCGGCTGGCAGCGCTCGTAGCGGCCGTCGTCCTTCTTCTGGCGCAGCAGGCCGTAGTGCTCGATGTAGTTCACGACCTCGAGCATCGAGAAGCCGAACACGGCCTGGATCACGAGGTACGGCGCGATCTCGATGCCGAAGACGGCGATCAGGCCAGCGAAGAGCCCGACGCTCATCAGCCACGCGTTGATCAGGTCGTTCTTGATGCTGATCGGCGACTTGCCCTGACGCTCAAAGCGCTTGGCCTCGAGCTCCCACGCCGACTTGAGGCTGCCGATCACGGTGCGGGGCAGGAACTCGTAGAAGTTCTCGCCCATCCGCGAGCTGGCCGGGTCCTCGGGGGTCGACACGCGGACGTGGTGGCCGCGGTTGTGCTCGATGAAGAAGTGGCCGTAGAACGTGGGGGCGAGCGCGATCTTCGCCAGCCACTTCTCGATCGACTCGCGCTTGTGGCCGAGCTCGTGGGCGTTGGCGATGGCGATGCCGTTCGACGAGCCGAGGCTGAACGCCAGGCCGACCGCTTCGGGCACGGTCAGGATGCCGCGCGACCACATCCACGCCGAGAAGACTGTGGAGGCCAGCTGGAGCGGGATGAAGAGGTAGGTGCACCAGCGGTAGTAGCGGTCTTCCTCAAGCCACTTGATGGCGCTCTCTGGCGGGTTGGAGCGGTCGGAACCGCCGAGGCGGTCGAGCAGCGGCATGACGCCGAAGATGAAGAACGGGCCGAACCACCAGAAGATGCCCAGGCCAGAAGCCTCGGCGAAGCCCCACGCGATGAAGGGGATCGTCGGAACGACGAGGCCCAGCAGCCACGCGTAGCGCTTGCCATCGGTCCACGGCGGCGCGACGGCCTTGACGCTCGGGTCGTCTCCGTGGTGGTGATGGTGGTGCTCGTCGTCGCCGTGGGCGTGGGCGGCGGCTGGGCTGGCTGACATGCAGTCTCCCGTGATCTGAGAAAGGGGGAGGCGGGCAAGGACAGCCCGCTAAGTTTCACGAGTGTAAGACACGGGGCGGTGATTTGTAAAGCGGTTTGGACAAAGACCCGCAGTTTGCCCAAAGTCCATGCGCAGAAACGGCGCACGTCAACGTGATCGGCACGGAGCGCGCCGAACCTGAGGCGTGCGCGCAGGCGTCACCGCCCCGCCGAGCTGCGGGACACGCGCGTCGGGATCGGCGGCCCGCCGAGCTGCGGACCCGAAGGTGCGCGCGGCGCTGGCGCTAGCTGCGCTTGACGGTGAGCGAGTAGCTCGCCAGCGTGCGCACGCCGCCCGCGGGGACGGCGTTGACCACGACGAACGCGATGCGGCTCTTGGAGCTGGAGTTGCGCAGCCGGATCGTGTCGGTCTTGAGGGCGCCTTTGGTCGACGAGTCGATCGGCTTCCCCGTGAACGAGCGGACCGACTGGTCGAAGCCGAAGAGGTTGACGAGGCCCGAGGCCGGCTTGAGCGTGGCCTTCACGGTCGTGCGCGGCGGAACCTTGACCCGGTACGCGTCGACGTAGTCGTCGGCGCTGTCGGCGGTCGCGGTCAGCGTCGACGACTTGCCGCCCGACCAGATGACCTTCTTCTTAAAGGTGCCCTTCGACGACACGTAGGCCGGGAAGTCGTTGGGCTCGAGCGCGTCAGGCGCAGGCGCGGGCGTGTTCATCGCCGGCCCGACCTGCACGAGGCCGTAACCGGAGCGCTGGTCCCAGCCGGGGGCGTCGAGGTCGCGCGAGCTGCCGCGCAGCACGGCGGCGACCTGGCTCGGGTCGAGGCCCGGGCGCGCGCCGAGGATCCACGAGACACCGCCCGCGACGAATGGCGACGCGAAGCTCGTGCCGGCGACGGTCGTCTGCCCGTCGGCCTTGCCGTCGTCGATGTCCCACCGCAGCGGGATGTCGACCGGCACGTCGACGCCGGGCGCCGACACGTCGACGTACTCGTTGAAGTTGGAGAACGACGCGACGGCGAGCGTCGGGTCGATCGCGGCCGCCGTGATCACGTGCGGGTACGAGGCCGGGTACGACAGCGGGTTGCCGTTGTCGCCGTCGTTGCCGCTGGCGACGACCATGGTCACGCGCTTGGCGTAGGTGTACTCGACCGCCGCGAGGAGCGCGCCGCAGTTCTCGGTGAAGCCGAGCGACAGGTTGATGACCTGCGCGCCGCGCCCGACGAGCTTGATGATGCCCGTGGCGACGTCGCTGCAGAGGAGGGTGGTGCCCCAGGACAGCACCGGGGCGCCCGGCGCGACGCCGACGACGCCGATGCCGTCATACGGAGCTGCGGCCGTCGAAGCGACCATCGTGCCGTGCGGCTCGACGGCGCCGACGCCGTTGATCACGTCGGTCGCGGCGAGTTCGGCGACGCTGCGGTCGACGGCGTCATCGACGATGCCGATGCGGGCCAGGGTGCCGGCCGCGGGCGTCAGCGAAGGCGCCAGGGCGACGCTGCGCGACCACTGCGACTGCACGTTGCCGGGCTGGTCGTAGCTCGACGAGCGGACGGCGGGCACGTCGGCGCCCGCCCACTGCACGGCGCTGCCGAGCTGCTTGGCGATCGCCGAGGCCTTGGCCTCCGGCACGCTGAGGATCGAGAGGGTGGCGTTGTAGGTGCCGCCCGCGTCGGCGGCGACCTTGGCGAGCTGGCCCGTGTCACCGGTGGCGGCGATCAGCCAGCGCCCGCTGTGGCTGGCCGACAGGCGCGCCGCAGAAGCCTTCGGTGACGGCAGCGTGGTCGGCAGGTCATGCACGGAGCTGACGCGCGCCGACGCGCCAGCGGTGCTGCCGGCGCCGACGAGCGGCGAGGCGGAAGCGCCGACCGGAGCGGCCAAGGCGAATGCGCCAGCGGCGCTGGCGAAAAGCAGCGCCCGCGAAGCGGAAAGGGTGCCAGGCACCAGCGAGTTCGGTGCCCTGCGCATCAGAGGAAACCTACCGGGAGTGACTGGCGGACGGCGCCAGTCGCAAGTGATCCGTCACCGGTCTGTGGACGGCGCCGTTAGCGGCGCTGGCCCTCCGGCACCTCGCCATGCGAAACCGCATAGACGATGTGGCGCCGGTGTACGGCGAGGAACGGATGCTCCTCGGGCTCCTGGTTGGGATCGAGCGGCTCGACCCGGACCTGGCCCAGTGCGACGAAGTCCTTGTCGGAGGCGTTCAGCAGGTCCGAGACACGGCTGCGGTAGCCGTCACGCGCGAGGGTGACGACGCCGGTGATCCGATGGTGCTGCGTCAGCAGCTCGACGCGTTCACGCTTGACTTCCACGTTCCGGTTCTCGGCAAGGCGCCGCCGACCCTTGAGCCGCCGGGCGCACTGGGGTGGATCAGTTCTGCTCGAACTCCCGGCCGGGGCCGCCCTGGCCTCCGACGGTGACGGGCACCATGTCGCGGCTCACGGCCTCGACCGTCTCGACCGCTTCGGCCTCTTCCTCGTTGTCGTGCTGGCCGTCGCAGAGCACGCGGAAGTTGCCCGAGGTGCCGCCGTCGGCGCTCATCGTGATCCCGGGCAGGATCTCCTCACCCTCCTCGAATCCCAGGCGTTCCATGTCGAAATGGGCCATGCCGATGCCGTGCGCGGTGTGCGTCGGGTTCTCGCGGTCGTGGGCGTTGAGCGCGATCTGGAACGCCTTCAGAACGGCGCCGATCGTCGAGGAGTCGGCCATGCACGCAGGGTAGCGCTGCACGGGCCCGCTCGCGACTGCCCGGCGCAGGCCGGTGCCTGCGCCAACACCGTTGCCCAGCGTTGTCCCCCAGGTGGGGAAGCTGCGCTCGACGACCGTTTCGCGTTCTGGTGGAATCCGGCTCGCAGCGACCCTCCCAGCGCCGCGCGGTCCGATCTGGCAGGTTTTCGAGCCATGGGCCAGGGGAGCACCACCGCATGAGTCTCAGCCGTCCGTCAAAACAGCAGCGCGACGAGTGGGCCGAGATCATGGGCGACAAGCGGCGCAACCAGCGCCGCTGGATCACCCGGATCATCTTCATCCCGATCTTCGTCGTGATCCTCGCGGTCCCGTACCTGGTGCTCAGCGGCGCGGGCTACATCGGCGGCTGCCCAAGCAACGAGGAGATGACCGCGTTCTGGGCCAAGCCTGCGAGCGCCGTCTCGTCGTCGGAGCGCGACGCCGAGCTCCGCCGCCAACTGCGCTGCAACGACTTCGAGGGCAAGACCCGCGACGAGGTCATGAAGCAGCTCGGCGAGTGGACCACGGTGAAGGAGTACCCGCAGACCGCCGCCGCGGCCAAGGGCACGTACCTCGTGTGGTCCAACGGCGACAACACCCCCGGCATCGGCATCGAGTTCACCGGGCCGCGCGGGCACGCCGTCCGCGTCGAGACCTACAAGCCGTAGCCCTCCTCGCGCGGATCGCCGGTCCCGGCGATCGCGGCGCCAAGCTGGTGCGGAGCGGGCGCGCCTAGTTCTCGTCGTCGGCTTTGGTGCGGGTCGCCAGCTGCACGAGGTACTCGGCGGCGGCGTTCGAGACGACCGCGTCCTCCGGGACGCCCGAGGCGCGCGGCGTGGGCACCGGCATGTCGCCGTCGAAGATCACGAGCACCGAGAGGTACGTGGGGGCGGCGACGGTCGGCAGATCGGCGGTGCTCGGGCCGTAGCCGATCGAGAAGCGCCGTCCGGTGCCGTCGAGCTTGGTCATCGCGGAGTTGCGCGTCAGCGCTCGCTCGCCCTCGCCTTGGCCGAGCGACGTGAAGATCGCCGAGGCGGGCCGCTCGAGCTCGAGGAACACGCGGTCGTAGGTGCGGCCGACGTAGAGGCGCGGCGCCGACACGCGCGCGAAGCCGAGCGACACGCCGCACGGCAGCTCGACGAGCCGGCTCGACGGCTCGCCGCAGAGCGAGGCGCGGATCGCGTCGGTCGCGCCGCGGCTGGAGCGGACCGTCAGGCGGTACGCGTTCTGCTCGGCGGGGTCAGGCGAGGTGGCCTGGGTGTCGTCCGGGATCGCGCGGTCGTCGTCACCGCAGGCCGCCAGTCCGCCGCTGAGGACAGTGACAGCGCTGGCGACGGCTAGCGCGCGGCTGGCGGAGGAGGACGCGAGGCGGGAGAGCACGGCAGGGCGAGACCCTACGCGGAGCGGGCTGCTCCATGTCGCGGCCCCCCCCCCCCCGGCCCCCGCCGCCCCGCACCCCCCGAG
>JAEYAL010000233.1 GCA_023404805.1 Actinomycetes bacterium
GCGGAGGCCGGACCGACGCCGGTGGCCGACGACGCCGCGGAGGCCGGACCGACGCCGGTGGCCGACGACGCCGCGGAGGCCGGACCGACGCCAGTGGCCGACCACGCCGCCGCCACGACCCCTGCGCCGGCGCCGTCATCGAACGGCAACGGCTCGCGGACAACCACTGCGCCCGTCCGCGCCGCTCCTGACGACGTGATCCGCGGCGAGATCGTCAAGGGCGTCGAACAGGCCGTCACCGAGCTGGAGCTCGGCTTCAACGTGGCGGTCAAGGTCACCGTCGAAGTCGAGCCGACGAGCCAGCCGCGTCAAAGGTCGACGACGACCGCCGCACCCGGCCTCAGCTCGTAGAGCGCGTCGACCGCGGCAGCGTTCACGAGCTGGGTCGCCCCTCGCGTCCACGCTCCGCGCGCTTCATGGATGTGGCCGAAGGCGCAGAGCTTCGGCTGCACGCGGTCGATGGTGTCGAGCAGCGCCGTCGAGCCTGCGTCGACGCCGGCCGTGGTGCGGTCGCCGTAGCCGCGCGGCGGCCCGTGCACGAGCAGCACGTCGGTGCCGTCCGCGGCCGCGGCGTACCGGGCGGCGAGGTCGTCCTCCCCGCCTTCGCGCGGCGCGTTGAACGCCCAGTCGTGGAACCACGGCGTCCACGGCGAGCCCCAGATCTTGAGCCCGGCGACGTCCGCGGCGGAGTCCTCCAGGTACGTCCATGGCAGGTCGGCCGGGACGAGCTCGGGCTGGCGCTCGAAGACGAAGTCGTGGTTGCCGGCGATGCCCACGACCGCGTCGGCCGGCGCCGCCTGCAGCCAGGCGCGGAAGGGGCCGTCGAGCCAGGCGGCCTGCCGTTCCACGCCATGGTCGACGGCCGGGCAGAGGTCGCCGGCGAGGAGCAGGACGTCGCAGGCGGGGACGTCGGGCAGGTGGCCGTGCAGGTCGGCGAGGATCGCGGCGCGCATGGCCTGCGACCCTACGACACCGGCCCCGGACCGCAGCTGCCGTGAGGCGAGCCGCGGCCCGGGGCCGGGAGATTCCGTTCAGGCGGGCGTGCTACCCGCCGCGCCTGGCTGGAGTCGGCTTAGAACGGGCCGGTCTTGAGGTACTTGCTCTGCTTGCCCGGGAGCGCCGCGGTGGCGCTGGGGTAGATGAACTGGCTGTAGCGGGCGTCGTCATCGACGAAGCGCTTGAGCCACGAGATCGCCAGCGCGCCGACGGTCGGGTTCGCCGAGTTCGTGATGAAGTGGTCGGCGCCGGCGTACTCGAAGAGCGCCTTGTTCAGCGTGCCCGGGAGCGAGTTGTAGAACTTGTTCGCGTGCGAATCGACCGGAGCGATGATGTCGTTCTGGGCCGAGATGATCAGCGTCGGCACGGCGTTGGAGCTGAAGTTCGTGTTCAGGCTCCACGGCGCGAGCGGCACAGCGGCCTTCAGCGACGGACGGCGGCGCGAGGCCTCGAGGGCGCCACCGCCACCCATCGAGTGGCCGGCGACCGCGACGCGGCTGGCGTCGATGCGCGACTTGAACGGGCTCGAGTTGACGAAGTAGTCGACGGCGCGCAGGAGCTGGGTGCCGCGAGCCGGCGGGAGGTCGGTGAGCGTGTTCGTGACGTCGAACGCGATGACGGCGAAGCCGTGGCTCGCGAGGCGCGGGCCGAGCCACTGGATCTGGAGCATGTTCTCGGTCCAGCCCGGCGCGATCGCGACGGCGCCGTACGTGCGCGAGGTGTCCTTCGGGGCCCAGATCTGCGCCTTGCCGAAGCCGGGGGTGTCGCCGTCGCCGATGGCGATGCGGTCGTAGGGGAGCGTGCCGTTCTGGCGGATGCTCGTGAGGGTCGGGTCGGGGCCGATCTCGACGGCCTGCGCCGCCGTCGGCGCGGCCAGCACTGCCAGCGCGACGGCGCCGACGAGCTTGGACTTCAGGGACATGGAAGTGCTCTCTTTTGCAGCCGTGTGGACATCACGGCGGTTCGGACAGACGGCTCGGAGAACCGCGTTTACCGGATGCTAGGGAACGCGTTTCGGGGCCGCAATCGGCGTACCCCGCTCGGGGTGAGGCAGCTTCAAGAAACTGCGCAGGCCGCCCCGGGAAACGGCCGTTCGCGGTGAGCCGCGGCTCGGGCTGAGCCGGGCAGCCGGGCGTCGCGTCGTCGTCTGGGCGGCTGCGACACTAGGCGTCATGGCGAAGGACGGCTCGGTCGCGATCACCTACTGCACCCAGTGCAACTGGCTGCTGCGCGCGAGCTGGATGGCGTCGGAGCTGCTGCAGACGTTCCCGTCGGAGCTGTCCGAGGTCGCGCTGCGCCCCGGCACCGGCGGCGTCTTCACCATCGAAGCGGGCGGCGCCGTCATTTGGGACCGCCGCACCGACGGCGGCTTCCCGGAGATCACTGAGCTCAAGCGGCGTGTGCGCGATGCGGTCGCGCCCGAGCGCGAGCTCGGGCACATCGACCGCGTCAAACCGGCGAGCGAGTAGCGCCAGCGTTCGCCTCGACGAGCGGGCGGGCGGGCGCCTCGGCCCGCGCTTTCTGCGTGTTAGTAGGCGCCCTGGCTGGAGCGGCTGCTGCGGGCGCGTTGGCCGCCGAAGAGCGATCCGAGGTCGATCAGGAACGCCAGCACGACCAGGAACCACTCAAAGCCAGAGATCTCGTTGGCACCCAACGCCCAGAAGCCGGCGTAAGCGAGGGTGGTCCACGGCAGCACGAAGAAGCCGATGAACGGGATGAACCAGTTGCCCATCGAGTTCGTGAGGTTGTCGCTGAACAGCGCCATCGCGATGATCGCGAGCCTCGGTGAGATGAGAGCGAGCAGGGCGACGCAACACGGCATGCCGTCCACGCTAACGGGCGGCGAGGACAACGG
>JAEYAL010000245.1 GCA_023404805.1 Actinomycetes bacterium
CTGCGCGGGGCGGCGCGGCCTCCACGGCCGCGCCGGGGCGTCAGCCCTCGACGCGCTTCTTCAGCTCGCCGGCGCGCGGGTTGACGAGCATCGCGCGCAGCGCCATCTCGACCGGCCCGCGGATGACGAGACCGAGCTTGCGCCCAAGATCGACCTCCAGCGCGAACGTCGCCCTGGTGCGGTTCTCGTCGATCGACTCCAGCTCCCAGGAACCGACCACCGACTTCATCTCGCCCTTCGTCTGCTCCCAGCTGAGCGTCGACGGCCCGGCGTAGGTGAACCGCTGGGTCGAGACGAGGTCCTTGACCTTGCCATCGGCGGTGACCTCGACCAGCGTCGCGCGGCCCTCGGCATCGGATTCCAGCGACTCCATCCGCTTCATCCCGCCCTGCCACTCGGGGGCCGCAAGCACGTCCTGGACCTCGGCCCAAACGGCGTCGATCGGGGCGTCGATCTCCGTGGAAGACTCACCAGTCAGTTTTCCCATGCGCGGACCCTATCCACCGGCCCGTTGGCGCGGCGGGCGTACCCGCGGCTACCGCTGCATCGCACACGAGCGCGGCAGCATCCGGCGAGTACCGTGGGCGGCATGTGGGTCCAGCGGCAGCTTCAGCTCGCGGCGCGGCCGCGGGGCGTCCACCTGATCACGCGCGACGTGCTCTCCGGGATCCCGGAGCTCGAGCAGGTGAGCGTGGGGCTGCTGCACCTGCACCTGCTGCACACGAGCGCGTCGCTCACGATCAACGAGTCGGCCTCACCCGACGTGCGGGTCGATCTGGAGACCGCGCTGAGCCGCCTCGCGCCCGAGGGCCTGCCGACCGACACCCACACGCTGGAAGGGCCGGACGACATGCCTGCGCACGTGAAAGCCTCGCTCTTCGGTCCGTCGCTGACGGTGCCGGTGCATGCGGGCCGGCTCGTGCTCGGGACGTGGCAGGGCATCCAGCTGGCCGAGCACCGCGACCATGGAGGGCCGCGCTCGTTGGTCGTCACCCTGCACGGCGAAGAAAGCACCTAGATCGTGGCGCGATGGTCCTAGGCTGGGGGCGAGATGTCCGCCGTCAGCGTCACGCACTTCACCGATCCGAACTGCCCGTTCGCGTACAGCGCCGAGCCCCAGATCTGGCGGCTCAAGTGGCGGTACGGCGCGCAGCTGCAGTGGACGACCCGCATGGTCGGCCTGGCCGCGAGCCGCGAGGAGTACGCCGCGAAGGGCCTCACGCCGGAGATGATCCAGGCCGGCTACACCAACCTCGAAGCGCAGATCGGGATGCCGTTCGACCTGTCGCTGCGCGCGGCGGTGCCGGCGTCGCTGCCAGCGTGCCGCGAGGTGGTCGCCGTGCGCGAGCACGCAGGCGCTGAGCTGGCTGACGCGCTGCTGCGGCAGCTGCGCCTCGAAGGTATCGCCCGGGGCAACCTCCTCGACGAGCTGCACACGCTGCGCAACGCCTCGCACGCCGCCGGGATCGAGAGCGAGGAGCTCGACCACTGGGCGAAGTCGCCGAAGACCGACGCAGCGCTCGCCGAGGATCTGCGGGCAGCCCGCCACCCGCTGCCCGAGGCGCTGCACCTCAAGAACAAGCTCGCCAAGTGGGATGGCGGCTGGCGCTACACGTGCCCGTCGCTCGAGCTGGAATCTGGCGGCAAGGTCGCGGCGATCGCGGGCTTCGTGCCGGCGACGGCGTACGACGCGGTGTTCGCCAATCTGAACCCCGGCCTCGAGCGCGCCGACGCCGCCGACGACCCGCTCGCGGTCCTCGAATGGGCCGGGACGCCGCTGGCCACCGCCGAGGTCGCCGCGGTGCTCGAAACCGACAAGCCGAAGGCGCGCGAGGCGCTTCAGGCAGCCGGCGCGGTCGAAGAACCGCTCGGGACCGACGCGCTCTGGACGCTGCCCAGCTAGGACCGCTGAGCGCCGTCGGCGTTCTGGAAAGCGGCGGTTTCCAGCGGTAAGGAGTTTTCCGCGGTTCCTGCAGGTACCAACGCGCCAACTCCCCCTGCACACCGCAACTTACGGGCGTGTAACGTGTCGTAGGTCACAGGCGGGTGCCCCGAACCCCGCGGGCGCCCCGGCCTTCGCACACACGCCATGAACGGAGACCACTCCATGCGCAACCTGTCCCGACTGCTCGTGCTCGGCACGGCAGCGGCCGCTGTCGCTGCCCCGAGCGCGATGGCCGCGAACTCCGCGGTCGCCACGCTCAGCCCGAACAAGGGCGGCACGCCGGTGCTCGCTGCACCGACCACCTTCAAGCTCACGGTCAACACGCCCGACATCGTGTACGACGCGAGCGGCAACACCCGCATCAAGGCCATCAAGGCCAACCTGCCTGAGCAGCTGCTGTTCAACTCGATCGGCTTCACGCAGTGCCAGGTGACGTCGTTCATCGAGACCAAGTCCTGCCCGTCGAAGTCCAAGATCGGCGACGCGGTCGTCGAGGCTGACGGCGGTCCGGACATCGGCAAGGTGCAGGCCACCACCGAGCTGTTCTTCGGCTCCGGCTTCACCGTGCTCGCGCGCGTGCAGTCCGACTCGCCGGCCGTCATCGACGAACCGGTCGTGGGCGAGCTCCGCAGCTCGGGCGTCCGTGGCTACGGCCTCCAGATGTACATCCCGGTCCCGGCCAAGGTGTCGCAGCCGATCGACAGGGTCTACCCGATCGTCCGCTCGGTCACGGCGACCGTCAAGCCGCCGGTGCGCTCCGTGAAGGTCTCCGGCAAGAAGGTCAAGATCCCGCTCGCCGGCCTCGGCCCGTGCTCGGGCGCGCTGAACTTCGACGTCAGCGTCGTCTACGGCCCGCCGGAGGTCCTCCCGTCGACCGTGCTCACGAGCGTCGGCGCCTCCACCAAGGCCAAGTGCAAGAAGTAGCTTCTCGCACTCTTGGTTCGTTGCGGGCGCGCGGATGACACTCCGCCCCGCTGCGGACATGGGTTGGTGAACGCCGCCCGATACTGAGAGAATCCACACGGGTCGGCGCCGCCGCAAGGCGGGCCGGCCCGTTTTGGTTCGGGCACTGTCCCGCTCGACCACTCAGATCAACCGGAGACTCTCCAATGCGCATTCTGTCCCGCGCCGCCCTGCTCGGCTCCCTCGTGCTCGCTGCCGCCACCGCCCAGCCTGCCGCCGCTGCCGATTCGCTCACGGTCGGTCTCAGCCCGAACAAGGGCGGCTCCCTCCTGCTCGGCGCACCGACGACCTTCTCGATCAAGGCGCTGACGCCCGACGTGCCCTACGGCAACGACGGCAACACCCGCCTGAGCGCCATCAAGGTCAACATGCCCGAGCAGCTGCTCTTCAACACCACGGGCTTCACGCTCTGCCAGGTGAGCGTGTTCATGGAGCAGCGGGTCTGCCCGGCGAAGTCCAAGCTGGGCGACGTCGACATGACGGTCGACGGTGGACCGGACTTCCCGTCGCCGATCGCCGCGACCGCCGAGCTGTACTTCGGCAGCGGCTTCACGGTGCTGGCCTTCGTCCACGCGGCGGAGCCCGCGCCGATCGACGAGCCGGTCGTCGGCGAGCTGCGCAGCTCGCGCGAGCGCGGGTACGGCCTCCAGATCTACATCCCGGTGCCCGGCAAGCTGTCGGCTCCGATCGACAACGTCTATCCGGTCGTCCGCTCGATGGACGCCACGGTCACGCCGCCGACGCGCAAGGTCAAGATCGACGGCAAGAAGGCCGTGCTGCCGCTGGCGGGTCTGGCCACCTGCAAGGGCGATCTGAACTTCAGTCTGAGCATCGTCTACACCGACGCGAACCGCACCACCGAGAAGACCAGCTCGCCCGCTTCGTACAAGGCGAAGTGCAAGAAGTAGTGCATTTGGGGGTCATGCCGCGCGAAAACCCGTTTGAGCGCGGCATGACCACACCCAGTGGCTAGACGAGCAGTGCACTGGCCCGCTACGGTCGGCGCTCGATGCTGCTGACCGTCCTCCTTGCTCTCGTGGTCGCTGTGGTCATCGGTCTCACGATCTGGGGCTACCAGGTCTGGAAGCCGCTGCCGACGCTCCCGCCGCCCGGCGGCACCATCAGCGTGGGCGAGCACCACCACCTGCATGTGACCGAGCACCCCGGCGCCGACCCGCCCGTCGTGTTCATCCACGGGCTCCCGGGTTCGATCCGCGACTGGGATGCGGTGCAGCCGCTGCTCGGCGACCGCCACCGCATCGCGATCGACCGTCCTGGCTTCGCCGACACCGGCGGCACCGCGATGACGATGCGCGAGCAGGCCGACGTGATCGCTGAGGGGCTGCGCGCGCTGTCGGTCAAGCGCGCCCTGCTCGTCGGGCATTCGTACGGCGGCACGGTCGCGCTCACGATCGCGCGCCGCCACCCCGAGCTCGTCGGCGGCATCGTTCTCGGCGCCCCGATGGGCGGCGGCCGCTCCATGCCGCTGGCCATGCGCAACGAGGCGCGCGCCCTGCTCTTCGTCACCCTGCCTGGGATCGGCGACGTGCTGCGGCGGACCGTCGGCTGGGGCATCACCAAGCTGGTCGTCCGCAACGCGTTCACCCGGGCCTTCGCGCCGAGCCCAGTCGCAGCGTCCTACACCGACTACGCCTACGCACAGACGCTGCGGGTCGACACGCTCCGCTCGCTCTACGCCAACCGCATCGACTTCAACCGCGACTTCGGCTGGCTCGACCGCCACCTCGACGAGGTCCAGGTCCCGGTCGGCATCGTGCGGGCGATGGATGACGCCATGGTCGGCAGCTGGTCGGCCGTCGGCCTGCGCGACTACCTGCCGAACGTCGTGTCGTTCCAGGAGTGCGACGGCGGCCACATGATTCCGATCACGCGACCGGAGACCATCGCAGAGGCGATCGGCGCCGTGACCGCTGCGATGGACGAGCGCGACGCCCCTGAGCCGGAAGCGGCCGACACCGCCGCGTAGGCGGCTGCGGCGCGGGCGGCCGCCCAGCCTGGGCGGTCAGGCGAGCGCGAACTCGGAGAGCGCCGCGGTGACCTCGGCGGCCGTGTCAGCGACGACATCCGCCGCCGTCAGCTCTTCGCGGGGGTACGCGCCGGTCGTCACGGCGATGACGGCTGCGCCTGCCACGCGGGCGCATTCGATGTCACGCGGCGTGTCACCCACGACGATCGTGCGCGCGGACGGCCAGCGCCCGGCGTAGCCGTGCAGCGCGGCAGCGCGCTCCTGCGCGACGGGCACAAGCCGGTTGCGGTCCTCGGCGTCCGACCCATACGCGCCGACGAACGGCAGCAGCGGCGCGGCCAGGCCCGCCGCCTGGAGCTTGCGGTGGGCGATCGGCTCCAGGTTGCCGGTGACGAGGCCGGTCTGCACGTTGCGGTCACGCGAGAGCGCGTCGAGCAGCTCCGGGATCCCCGGCAGCACAGTGTCGCTGAGATCGTGCGGGCAGCGCTCCTCGTAGCGGCGGACGGCGACCGCCAGAAGCCATTCCATGTCCGCGTCGATGGCGGCGTCGCTCAGGCCCGCTCCCCGCAGCAGCGCGCGCACGATGTGGCGGTCCGTCATCCCCGCCGCGTCGACCGCGCCGAGCTGCAGCTCAAGCTCGCCGTGCACCTCGTGGATCGCCTCGACCACCGCCAGCGCATGCTCCTTCGACGCGCGCCAGACCAGCGTGCCGTCGATGTCGAGGAGCACGAGCGTGCCGGGTGGTGCGGCGGTCATGAGGGTCGAGTTGGGCTGAGCGCGGCTAGCTTGGGATGCGGCGCAGGTCGAGATCGGCGGGGACGCGCTTGGCGAACGCCGCGATCAGCGCGACCGTGGCCTCGAGGTCGCGGAGGTCGACGAGCTCGACCGGCGAGTGCATGTAGCGCAGCGGGATCGAGACGACGCCCGTCGCAATACCGGCGCGGGCGATGTGGATGGCGTCCGCGTCGGTCGATGTGCCGCGGCCGCTCACCTCGATCGTGTAGTCGATGCCTTCGGCTTCGGCGGTGTCGACGAGCAGCTCGGCGATCTTCGGGTGGACCGTCGAGCCGCGCTGGATCACGGCGCCGGTGCCGAGGTGGTGCGAGCCCAGCTCGCGCTCTTCGACGCCTGGGGCGTCGGTCGCGTGGGTCACGTCGACCACGATCGCGATCTGGGGGTCGAGCGCGAACGCCGACGTGCGGGCGCCCGCGAAGGTGATCTCCTCCTGGGCCGCGCCGACCGCGACGACCTCGGCGGGGGCACCGCCGGCATCGGCCACGCGCCGCGCGGCTTCGAGGGCGACGTAGGCGCCAAGGCGGTTGTCCATCGCCCGCGAGGCGACGCGCTCGCCGAGCAGCTCGATCGGATCGGAGTCGATGACGGCGACATCACCGACGCGGACATGCTGCTTGGCCTCGTCGCCATCGGCGGCGCCGATGTCGATGTGCAGCGAGGTGAGCTTCGGGGCCTTCGTCCGCTCGTCCGGCTCCATCAGGTGGATGGCCTTCTTGCCGACGACGCCGCGGACGACGCCCGACTTCGTCTGCAGCGCGACGCGCTGGCCGACGAGGATCACCGGATCCCAGCCGCCGACGGGCGCGAACCAGAGGAAGCCCTTGTCGTCGATGTGCGTGACCACGACGCCGATCTCGTCGATGTGGCCGACCACCGCGATGCGCGGGGCGCCGTCAGCCGTCCCCGCGACGTGCGCGTGGACGGAGCCGGTGACGTCGACATTGACCGGGTCGGCGAACTCGCCCGCGAGCGAGGCGAACGCCGCTGCAGACCCGCCCTCATAGCCGGACGGTCCGACGGCGTCGAGAAGGCTACGAAGACTGGCAGGAACGGTCATTGCCAGGCATTCTGTCAGCGCGCCCCGCGGGCGGCGCAGCGGCTGGACCAGCGTGGGGCGTCAGACGCCGCCGGTGGGCGGCTCGCCGCGACGGACCTGCTTTGAGAGCGACGCCGTCTGCAGGCCCCAGAGGATCCATCCGACCGACGCTCCTCGAGCGCCGCGCACCGCGCCCGGGGCGGCGTTCCGGGCGGCGCGGAGATCGGCCGCAGTGAGGAGTTCCAGGACCGTCGCGGGGCCACCCGGCGTGAGCGCGTCCGGGTGCAGGTGCGCGTGGGGCTCGGGGCGGTCGTCGTCGATCAGGTCGTCGTCGTGGGGGTTGGCCGTCTCGTGCATGCGGCTCGGCTTGGCTCCGCGCGCCTCGGCCTCGGCGGCGTGCTCCTCGGCGATCCGGGCGCGCCGCGCCGCGCGGAGCGCGATCAGGTCGCCGATCGCGCGCGCCGAGATCATCCAGGCGGCAGCGTCGTCGCGGGAGCGGGTCTTGACGGGCCCGAGGATCAGCGACTCGACCTGGATGCCATGACCGGCCTCTTCGACGGCCATCACCTGCGCGGCCATCAGCTCGCCTGCTGCCGCGACGGACACGGCGCCAGCACCGGGCACGGGGTAGCGCGCGGCGGCGCCGTTGATCTGCACGTACATCGCGCCCTTGCGCCCGCGCATCAGCGGCACGAACGCGGCAGCAGCGAGCTGGTGCGCGCGCAGGGCGCCGTCGATCACGCTGTCCCAGGTGTCGATCTCCAGGTCGGCCAAGGCGTCGGTCTGGACCCATCCGCCGAGCGCGACGACCACGAGGTCCGGGCGGCCGATCAGGCGGCTCAGCTCCTCGGCCACCTCGTGCGCGCCGTCGGGCATCTCCGACACGTCGCCGACCAGTGGCACGAGGCGCTCCGTCGGGGCGCCCGCGGCTTCCAGGCGGTCGGCGAGGACGGCAAGCCGCTCCCCGGAGCGCGACGGCACGGCGACCCGGGCGCCAGCGATGAGCAGCCCAGCGACGATGCCCTCGCCAACTTCGCCAGTTCCGCCGCAGACGACCGCGACCTTGCCGTCGAGGCGGGGCGGGTCTTCGTCGACGCTGCCGCTCGCGGTGCGCGCCTTGGCGGCCTGCGCAGCGCGTCGGAGCATGCCGGGGGCGCGTTCGAGCACGAGCGGGAGCCTAGACCCTGGTGCACTGCGCGCGACGGCTGCCTCAGCGGGGACAACCTGCCGGCGCGCACCACCGAACGTCTCCTCGGCGCTGCGTCCCGACAGCCCGCGAGAAGAACGCGAGGCGGGCAAGTGATGGCCTGCTCACCATCACTTACCCGCCTCACACATCACGCACCAGTGATGCACCGTTCGGAGGTGGAGCGACCCCGAACCGCGCCTGTTCGGCAGACGATTCGGGGCTCTCAGTCGCTCGCCATGCATATTGCCCGCAGGCCGGTGGGCGACCCTTGTCCCGTTGGCCAGAATGGATGCCGGGAAGTTGTCCAACGGGCCACGGCACCGGTTTCGGCCCTGTTAACTGCCTGCGTATCGCCGCTTTTCGCGCGCTAAGCCTGCGCCGTAGCGGCGGCGACCGCGTCGAGAATCTCGCGTTGAAGGCGCTCTTCCGTGGCCAAGCGGTCGGCGTCTGTGGATTCCCACACCTGGTCGAAGAGCGCTTTCGCGCGCGTGATCGCCAGCGGCGACTTCTCGGCGATCTCTGTCGCGAGCGCGAGCGCTTCGGCAGCTGGGTCGTCAGCGGTGCGGGTCACCAGGCCGATCGCGGCGGCATCGGCGCCTGAGATGTTGCGGCCGGTGAACGTGAGCTCTTTGGCGTGGTCGATGCCGATGAGCTTGGGGAGCGCCGTCGTGAGGGCCATGTCGGGGATCAGGCCCCAGCGGATCTCGGCGATCGAGAGCTTCGCGTCGGGCGTGGCGATGCGCAGGTCGGCACCGAGCGCGATCTGCAGGCCGCCGCCGAGGACGTTGCCGTGCAGTGCCGCGATCACGGGCACCGGCACGCGCTTCCAGGCATAGCCGACGCGCTGCACGAGGTTGGCGATCTCGCCTTCGGCGTCGCCCTTCTCGAGCAGCGACGCGGTGGCCGTGGCGAAGTCGGCGCCGCCGCCGAGGATCGACGCGACGTCAAGACCCGAGCAGAAGCTCTTGCCCTCACCGCGCAGGACCACCGCGCTGATCTCGCCGCGTTCGGCGAGGTCGCGGATCTCGATCGTGGCGGCGTCGATCGCGTCGAACATCGCCCGGTCGAGCGCGTTGTGCTTCTCGGGACGGGTCAGGACGACGACCGCCACCCGGCCGTCGGCTTCGCGGTCGATTCGCAGACGCTGCTCGCTCATGGACCACAGCGTACGGGGCGGTCGGACCTGCTTGGCCGCCTGCGCAGAATTGGTGCAATCTGCGCAGTTTCTGCGCATTTGGCTCGCCACACTGCGGCCTATGCAGTCACTCGGCATCGACCTGTCCACCGACCCGAAGAAGGTCTGGCTCTGCGAGATCGACTGGGGCGAGCCTGTCCCGCGAGTCGTCGCGCTCGACCAGGCCACCGCGCTGCGCGACCCGCGCGCCAGCGGTGTTCCCGAGGCCGAGCGGCCGTGGGCCCGTGACGAAGCCGGGCTCGTCGCGGTGCTGGTCGAACGGCTCGCGGCGTTTGCCCCTGGGCCCGGCCGGGTCGCGGGGCTCGACGCGCCCTTCGGCTGGCCGGTGGCCTTCGTCGACGCGGTGAGCAACTGGGAAGCCGGCGACCTCGCCGGCTTCCGCAAGCGCCCCGACCTGCGCCTGCGCGCCACCGACCGGTTCGTGCAGGCCGCCAGCGGTGTCACGCCGCTCAGCGTCAGCGTCGACCGGATCGGCTCGACGGCCATGCTGTGCGCCGAGGTGCTGTCGCGGTACGCCCGGCGGCTCGACGCACCGCGGCTCGACCGCGCCCGAGCGCTCTCCGGCGTCGCCGAGGTCTATCCCGCCGCGGCACTGCGGCAGTGGACCGGGCAGGACGGCGTGCCTCTGCGTTCGGCCGGCTACAAGACCGGCGACGCGGTTCGCGAGGTGCTGGTGCGCGAGCTCACCGGGCTCGTGCACCCCATCGCGGAGCCGGTGCAGCTGCCGGGCTACGGGGCCGCCGGGGTGCTCATCGCTCCGGCGTTCCGCGAGGCGCTGCTCGAGAGCGACGACGCCCTCGACGCCTTCCTCTGCGCACTGGTCGCGCGGTCGGTCGCCCTCGGCCGCTGCCACACGGTCGACCGGCCTGCACAGCCGGGAGAGCTTGCGCCGCGGGCCAGCCGCGACGCTTCGCCGCAGGACCAGGCCGGCCGCGCTGAACGTGCCCGGCTGCTGCAGGCCGAAGCGGCAGAGAGCGCCGACGCCGAAGGCTGGATCCATGTGCCGCTCGCGGGGCCGATGCGCGAGGGCCTCGGCCTCGAAGCGGTCTCGCCGCCGTCGGCGCTCTCGGTCGCCACGACGTCGGAGCCGCCCCTGCCCTCCGACGTCGCTGAGCCCGGTGGAGAACCGGGCTCAGCAGGGTCAGGCGGGATGTCGCTGGTCGCGTGAGCGCCGCATGGGCGCCGGCCCGGGCGGCTGCGCCGAGGTCAGACGACCTCGGCGGCGAGCGGCGGCGCGACGGCCGGCTCGTCGACGCCGCCGGCGACGTCTTCGATCCGGCCCTGGCTGCGCAGCCAGGCGAAGGTCGCGGCGCCGACGACGGCGATCACGGCCATCGAGACGATGCAGCCCCACTCGACGTACCAGGCCAGTCCGAGATCGCGGGGCCAGGCGATGTTGACCGCCTCGAAGGTCAGCCAGGCGACCGCGAGGGCGTTGACCAGCGTGCCGTAGCGGCCGAGGTCGATCCCGACCGGCTCGCCGTCGGGCGACACCTCGAAGCCCGACTTCAGGCGGTGGATCAGCAGAGCCGCGAGCGGCAGCAGGAACGAGATGTAGAAGCCGACCGTCGCGAGGCCGATGAGCGTGTCGTAGAACTTCAGCAGCACGGCCACCACGAGGAGGACGGCGGAGATCGCCGACGTGGCGACGATCGCGTTGATCGGCAGGTGCTCGGCGCCCGACAGGCGCTTGAGCGGCGCCGAGAACGGCAGCACGCCGTCGCGGGAGAGCGCGAAGACGACCCGCGACACGGCCGCTTGCACCGCGACGAGCCCGGCTGCGAAGCCGGTGCAGACGACCAGGAAGGCCGGCGTCACGATCCAGCCGCCGAAGGCGTGCTCGAGCGTGTCGCGGATCGGGTCGATCCCGATGTTGCTGAGGTCCGGGATCGCGAGGACGAGCGCCAGGCCGGCGTACATCACGATCGAGGCCACGAGGATCAGCGAGAAGACCAGCGCCTTGGGCACATTGACCCGCGGGTTCTCGACCTCTTCGGCCACGTCGCTCGCCGACTCAAAGCCGATGAACGCCCAGCCGACGAGGGCGACCGCGACGAGGAAGCCGCTGAGGCCGGTGCCGCCGTCGCCGAAGCCCGCGGTGAGGTCGCTGAGGCTGTTTTCGCGGTGGAAGAGCAGCAGGAGCGTGCCGATCACGACGCTGCCGACGAGCTCGCAGGCGATCGAGACCGCCACGAAGATCGCGAGCGGCTTGCGGCCGACCACGTTCGCGGCCGTGGCGATCGCCAGGAAGCCGAGCGCGAGCACCAGGCGCGTGCCGTTGCCGGGCTCGTCGATGCCGAAGGCCGTCGCGGCGAACGGGGTCGCGGCGTAGGCCGTCGCGATCGCGAGGGCGATCAGCGTCCAGATGTAGGCCCAGCCGGAGATCCAGCCGTAGGTGGCTCCGCGGAGGATGCGGCCCCACTGGTAGAGGCCGCCTGCCATCGGCCAGCGGCCCGAGAGCTCAGCAAATCCAAGGGCGACCAGCAGCTGGCCGGCCAGCACGATGGGGAACGCGAACCACATCGTCGCGCCGGCGGCGCCGAGCGCGAGACCGAAGATGCCGTACAGGGCGATGATCGGCGAGATGAAGGCAAACGCCAGCGAGAACGTGTTGCGGAGGGTGAACTCTCGCAGCAGCGTCTCGCTGCCGTCAGTGGCAGTGGAGGACATGTTCAGGACGACTCCTGGGTGGGGCTGACCTGGCCGATGGTGCGCCCGCAGCGTGCCGACGTGGTTGGCCAGCCGGACAAAGTTGGAGGGCGCGGGCTGTCCCTCCGTTCGCCCGGCGACGTGGCCTCTCACAGGGGCGGGCACGCGGGCGCCGCGCATCGCGTACGCATGAAGGGCCGCGTGGGCGCCGGCCGACGTCGGGCGCCGCGACGAGGCTGCCGCGCGGAGCCCGGTGGGCGCTGCGGGCCGCCGGCGCGTTGCCTGGCCGGCCATTTGGACAGCCGTCCAAACACCCCGCCCCGATGTTGGGTCGCCGGGCCAACCCCGCTCTCCCGGCGCAGGAATAGCGTCCGAGCAGCCCTAGGGTTCCGTCACCGATTTGGTGGGTCTGGTCCGAGAGGGCGACCTCAGCACCGCGACATAGCTGAGGCGCACGGAGGGAGAAAAGCCCGGGAGACGTTTCCAGTCTGCCGGGCTTTCGTCGTTTTCAAGGAGCCCTGGATGTCCGCAACGCACGCCGCCACGACCAGCCAACACACCGCCACTACCGAGCCCGCCGACCAGGCGGGTGCCGCCGACGCTGCGCGAGGCGCCGCAGACGGCCCGGCGCTGCGCGAGGTGCTGCCCGGCGGCGCTACCTGGTCCGCGGTCCTGCGCCGGGGCACGCTGCTCACGCTCACCGACCTCGAGGGCGCAGCGACGGCGACGCTGACGCTCCTGCGTGCCGACGTCACCGCTGAGCGGCTCAACCTGCCCGACACGATGAAGGCGCAGAAGGTCTGCCGGATCACGGAGGGCATCTCCCTGATGAGCGACATGGGCCGCTCGCTGGCCACCGTCGTCGCCGACACGACCGGCGGGCACGACCCGATCGGCGGGATGACCGACGACACGCTGCTCACCGCCCGCCTCGGCGCCAGCTCCTACCAGCGCGACCGCAACGAGCGCTGGCTGTCGGCGCGGACGATGCTCTTGATCGAGCTCGAGAAGTACGGGCTGGGGAAGGCCGACCTGTCAGACGTCGTCCAGCTCTTCTCGGTGCTCGACGTCGCGGACGGCGGCGCGCTCACGCTGCGCCACTCCGCCGCGGCTGGCGGGCAGGTCAGCTTGCGCTGCGACCTGGACGTGATCGCCCTGGTCCACGTCGGACCGCACCCGTACGACGACGCGCCGGCCTGGCCGGGCTCGCCGGTCGGCCTGACGCTCGGCGTGGCTGCGGAGCCGCCGGCCGATGAGCTGGGCCGGACCCGCACCGCGCAGGGCGCCCGCGCCATCGAGCGCTCCGACCG
>JAEYAL010000268.1 GCA_023404805.1 Actinomycetes bacterium
GCTCCAGCGGCCGACCACGCCGCGTACCCCGCGACCGCGCCCTGCCCCATCGCGAGCGCCACCACCGCCAGCACCGGCAGGAGCGCGACGAACTCGACGACCGCCTGGCCGTGCTCTCCGGCAGACCGCGATCGGCCTCGACGTCGGCCGCAGCAGCTGTTTGGCCCTGGATCCGGCGCTCCTCGCAGCGCCGCCTCGGGCGCCGCCGCGCCCGGGCCGCGGACCTCGCGCCGACGGCCACCCGGCGGCCAGATCGGTGGCTTCCGCCGGTGTCTTTCGCTCGTGGTGACCATGCACCAGATGCTGCCAACGCAACTGCGCAGAGATTGCGCAGCACTGCACCAATTCAGCGCGTCGAGGCATCCGTTCACCGCGACCGTTCCGCTCGAAGCCGTCGTCGCGTCGCCTCCCCGCGCACCGCCGCGTCCGAGCACCCGGACGCGCGGGCATCCAGGCGGTGTTGTGTCTGAACACCCGGCGCGCGGGCCCTCAGACGCAGTCGTGCCGCTGCGGCGCTACTTCACGCCGTCGCGCGACGCCGCCGGCACGGCCGCGTCGTCGCCAGCAGCCGCCGACGCACCCGCCTCGCGGAGCTCGCGCACGGGCTCGGCGACCTCGATCACCGGCTCGGGGCTGAACCGGTAGCCGATGCCGAAGTGCGTGTGGATGTAGCGCCAGCTCGGCGAGCCCTTCTCGAGCTTCTGGCGGAGCTTGCGCACGAACACGTCGACCGAGCGGTCGCCGCGAGCCATCGCGTAGCCCCACACGCGCTCGTACACGTCCTCACGCTCGAGCACGCGGCCCGGAGTCGCCGCCAGCAGGCGGAGCAGCTCGAACTCGCGGCGGGTCAGGTCAAGCGACTTCTCACCCACGAAGACCTGGAACTGATCGGCGTTGATCGCCAGCTCGCCGACCGAGACGGTCGGCTGCTCGTCGCGCGCCTTGGCGCGGGCGCGGCGCCGCACCACGGCCTCGACGCGGGCAATCAGCTCTTCGGGGTGGCACGGCTTCGACAGCCAGTCGTCGGCGCCCATCCGCAGACCGCGGACGCGCTGCGCGACGGTCGACGGACCGCAGCAGACCACGACCGGCAGACCCGGTGCTTCACGCGAGAGGTGGTCGAGCGTGTCCCACGCGCTGTTGCCGAGCACGCGCAGGTCGATCACGAGCGCATCGAGGCGCATCGCGACGAGCTCCTCGACGGGCGTCGCGCCCTCAAGCAGCCGGTACCGGTGCCCGGCGGCGTCGAGCCGCTTGGTCAGGACGCGCAGAAACGCCTGGTCGGTGTCCATCACGGCGAGCTTCAGCTCGCGCGACGAATGGCTTGCACCCTGCTCGCGCATCGGCTTCACCTTACCTTCTGCTCCGGTGGGCTGGGGAGAGCTCCAGCCATCAGTGGACGACATCACAGCTCGTTCCGAGTCGCGAAATCGAGGCCGCGGTAGCGGCCAGTCTCCAGGAAGATCACGTGCTCGCCGATGTCGACGGCGTTGTCGGCGATGCGCTCAAACGCCCTCGCCGCCATGACAATCGTCATCGACCACTCGCGCCGGTCAGCGTCGCCGCCCAGCTCGATGGCCTCGCGGAAGATGGCCTTGTTGCGCGCATCGATGTCTTCGTCGATCTCGCGCAGCGAACCAGCGAGGTCGACATCACGGCGCGCAAACGCTTCACGCGCGACACGCACGACGCTGCGGGTGCCCTCCGCAAGAGCGACGATGTCTTCGGTCAGGCGCTGGTCCGACGGCGGCTCCCAGCCGGAGACGGGCACGAGCTTGGCCACGTTGACGCACTGGTCGCCCATGCGCTCCAGGTGGCGCGCGATGTAGAGCAGCGACGTCACCAGGCGCAGGTCGGACGCGACCGGCGCCTGCAGCGCCAACAGCGAGATCACGCCGCTGTGGATGTCGAGGTAGCGCGCATCGATGCGCTGGTCGGCCATCACGACGAGCTGCGCCAGCTCGACGTCGTGGTGGCGCAGCGTCTCGGTCGTGCGGTCGACCTGGTCGACGACGAGGTCGATGCCCTCGATCGCCAGCTCCTCGAGGCGCTTGAGGTCCTCGTGGAACTTGGTTCTGATCTCGCTCACAGCCACATGATCACCCGAACTTGCCGGAGATGTAGGCCTCGGTGCGCGGATCCTCCGGTGCCGTGAACAGCTGCTGCGTGGGGTTGAACTCGGCGAGCTGGCCGACGCGGTCCTCGCCGCCGCGCTGCTCGACCGTGAAGAAGGCGGTCCGGTCGGACACGCGCCCCGCCTGCTGCATGTTGTGCGTGACGATCACGATCGTGTAGTTCTCACGCAGCTCGAGCATGAGCTCCTCGATGCGCCCGGTCGAGATCGGGTCCAGCGCCGAGCACGGCTCGTCCATCAGGATGACCTCGGGGTCGACCGCCATGGCGCGGGCGATGCAGAGGCGCTGCTGCTGGCCGCCAGACATCCCGTAGGCGTTGGACTTCAGGCGGTCCTTGACCTCGTCCCACAGCGACGCGCGGGTGAGGGCGCGCTCGACGATCTCGTCCATGTCGCCCTTCATGCCGAGCACGCGGGGGCCGAACGCGATGTTGTCGTAGATCGACTTCGGGAACGGGTTCGGCTTCTGGAAGACCATGCCGACCAGCGTGCGGACCTGGACCACGTCGACCTTCGGGCCGTAGAGGTCCTCGCCGTCGAGCAGGATCTTGCCGCCGACCTTGGCACCGGCGACGAGGTCGTTCATGCGGTTGAGGCAGCGCAGCAGCGTCGACTTGCCACAGCCGGACGGCCCGATGAACGCGGTGATCTCGTTCTTGCGGATCTGCATGTTCACGCCCTCGACCGCCAGCTTGGGGCCGTAGTGGACGCTGACGTCGGTCAGGTCGAAGGTGACGTCCGCGGTCGGGTCGATCGGACGAGCACCGGGCATCGACTCCGGATGGAGGCTCGCTGCGGGCTCGTGGTCGGTGGTCGGCTGGGTCATGGGGGAGGTCCTGGGGTCGACCGAGATCGTGGAGTTCAGGGTGCGGGTGGAGTCCATGGAGGGCCTACCACTTCTGCTGGTAGCGGTTGCGGAGGGTGATCGCGATGGAGTTGAGGACCATCAGGATCACGAGCAGCACGATGATCCCGGCGGCGGCGAGCAGCTGGAACTGCTCCTGCGGGCGGCTGATCCATTCGAAGATCTGGATCGGCAGCGCCGTGAACTTGTCGTCGAGGCCGCTCGGGTTGCTGGTGACGTAGACGGCGGCGCCGACGACGATCAGCGGCGCGGTTTCGCCGATGGCGCGGGAGAGCGCGAGGATCACGCCGGTCGCGATGCCGGGGATCGACGCCGGGAGCACCTGGCGGGAGATCGTCTGCCACTTGGTGGCGCCGAGCGCGAGGGCGCCCTGGCGGATCGCCTGCGGGACCGCGCGGATCGCCTCGCGGGCCGCGATGATCACGACCGGGAGGACCAGCAGGCCGAGCGTCAGTCCGCCGGCCAAGATCGTCGCGCCGAGGGCGAACGGGCCGCGGACCAGGAAGGCGAGGCCGAGGATGCCGTAGACGATCGAGGGGACCGCGGCGAGGTTCTGGATGTTGACCTCGATGACGCGGTTGTACCACTTGTCTGGGTCGGCGTACTCCTCCAGGTAGACCGCCGAGGCGACGCCGAGCGGCACGATCACGACGATCGCGACGGCGATCAGCCAGAGGGTGCCGAGCAGCGCAGGCTCGATGCCGGCCTTGGCCGGGTTGATCGACGCCGGCGAGGTGAGGAAGTCCATCGACAGCTCGGGCAGGCCGTCGCGCAGGACGTCGACCATGAGCGTCGCGAGGACGAGGATGCTGAGGCCGATCGCGGCCTGCAGCAGCAGGCGGAACGCGCGTGGCGCGACCGGCTCGCCCTTGCTGCGGAGCCCGGGCTTGGACGGCGACACGGGATGTGACTGCGTGGTCATCAGTAGGCCTGCCGGAACTTGCGCACGAAGCGGATCGAGATCATGTTCATGACCAGCGTGGAGATAAAGAGGAGCATGCCCACGGCGAAGAGCGTCTGGTAGGCCACGGAGCCCACGGCGGCGTCGCCCTTGGCGGTCTGCGCGACGAACGCGGTCATCGTCTGGACCGGCTCCAGCGGGTTCGCGGTGAGGTTCGGGATCGCGCCCGCAGCGACAAGCACGATCATCGTCTCGCCGACGGCGCGGGAGATACCGAGCACGACTCCAGCGACGATGCCGGAGAGCGCAGCCGGGAAGACCACGCGTGTGGCGACCTGCATGCGGTTGGCGCCGAGGCCGTAGGCGCCTTCGCGCAGCGACGCCGGCACCGAGCTCATCGCGTCCTCAGCGAGCGAGGCGATGGTCGGCACGACCATGAATCCCATGATCAGGCCGGCGGACAGCGCGTTGAAGCCCTGCACCTCGAGCCCGAAGAACTCCTTGAGGATGACCGGCGTCACGAACGTCAGCGCGAAGTAGCCGAAGACGACCGTCGGGATGCCGGCGAGCAGCTCCAGGATCGGCTTGAGCGTCTTGCGCACCTTCGGTGAGGCGTACTCGCTCAGGTAGATCGCAGCGGCCAGGCCGAGCGGGATCGCGACGAGCACCGCGAGGAAGGTGGTGAGCAGCGTGCCCGCGACGAGCGGAAGCACACCGAAGGAGGGGTCCGCGAAGAGCGGTGCCCACTCCGTGCCGAACAGGAAGTCCGTGAGCGGCACGTGGCTCAGGAAGGAGATGGTCTCCTTGAGGAGCGAGAAGACGATGGCGAGGGTCGTCAGCACGCTGACGACCGCCGCCGCGGCGAGAAGGCCTTCGATGACCTTCTCGCCGTAGCGGGCGCGTCCGGAGACCAGCTTGCTGCCGGTCTTCGGAGCCCCTGCGGACGAGCCGCCCGGTTCCAGTTTGGACGGCACGTCCGTCGTCTCCCTTAGGTGGTCGGCGCTGCCGCGTCGGGGGTGCTGCCGGCGTCGGAGGCCTCGATCTTCGCGAGCTCCTCCTTCGACTTCGCGAGCTGCTCGTCGGTGAGCGGCACGAACAGCGCCGCCTCGGCGATCTCGCTGGACTTCTCGTTGACGAACTCGAGGAACGCCTTCACCTCGGGGCGCTGCACCGCAGCGGCCGACGGGTAGATGAACAGCGGGCGCGAGAGCGGCTTGTAGCTGCCGTCCTGGATCGACTCCTTGCTCGGAGCGACGCAGCCGTCGCCGCCGTCGACCTCGACGAGCTTGAGCTTGTCGGCGTTCTGCTCGAAGTAGGTGAAGCCGAAGTAGCCGAGGCCGGTCGCGTCGGTCGAGACGCCCTGCACGAGGACGTTGTCGTCCTCCGACGCCTGGTACGCCTTGCGCGACACGCCCTCTTCGCCGTTGATGACGCCGGTGAAGAAGTCGAACGTGCCGGAGTCGGTGCCAGGGCCGTAGAGCGAGACCTTGCCGCTCAGGCCGTCGACGCCGATCTCCTTGTAGTCCTTGACCGAGTCGTCCTTCCAGAGCTTGGAGAGCTGGTCGACGGTCAGGCACTTCACGGCGAGCTGCGGGTTGGCCACGATCGCGATGCCGTCGTTGGCGACCTCGAGCTGGCTGGTCGTGATGCCGCCCTTCTCGCAGGCCTCCGTCTCCTCGTCCTTGATCGGACGCGACGCGCTCGAGATGTCGGTCTCGCCCTTGCAGAACTTCTCGAAGCCGCCGCCGGTGCCGGACTGGCCGACCGTGATGTTCACGTCCGGGTTCTCAGCCTTGAACTCCTCGGCTGCGGCCTGCATGAGCGGGCCAACCGTCGACGAGCCGTCGATCGAGATCGAGCCCGAGAGCGACGAACCGCCGCCGCCGGAGCCGGACGACTCGTTGTCGTCGCCGCAGGCCGCGAGGCCGAAGGCGAGGGTGCCGGTCACGGCAAGCGCCGCAAACAGTCGGGTGGGGGTCAAGAGGGTGTCTCCTGGAGCAGGTAGCGGGGTGGCAAAGCAAGAGGCGCTTCGACGACCGGGACGTTGCCGGAGGCCCACGCCCCTGGTGTTATCCACCTGTGAACGGCTGGTAACGACTGCGCACACTCCCGCCGATACAGGCGATTTTGCGGCTCGGGCTGGATAAGGTCGGCGCGTGTTCAACCGCTCTACGCCGCCTCGCGACGCCGTCCTCGACGGGTTGTTGCGCGACGCGGGCTCCAACGTCCGCTTGGCGACCTCGCTGCTGCGGGAGCTGCTCAACGAGTTTCCGGAGCACAGCGAGCGCCTCGCCGCCGATCTGGCCCAGCACGAAGACGACGGCGACCGCATCACGCACGACGTGATCCACCGCCTGCGGGAGCTCGGCCCGTCCCGCTCCCCCATCGACCTCTCCGATGGCCTGCGTCTCGCGACGTCGATCGACGACATCGTCGACCACACCGAGCAGACCGCTGCGCTGATGGTGCTGTTCGCGGTCGAGGCGACGATGGAGGAGGCCGTCGAGCTCGGCGAGGTGCTCGCCACCGCCGGCGACCGGGTCGCCCGAGCGCTCGACGGCTTCGCGGGCGGCCAGGAGCTCGGCCCGCACCTCACGGAGATCCACCGCTTGGAGAACGAGGGCGACCGGATCAGCCGCGCGGGCCTGGCTGCCCTCTTCGCCGGCGGCATCGACCCGATGGTCGTGATCCGCTGGAAGGACCTCTACGACTCGCTCGAGGACGCGATCGACGCCTGCGAGGCCGTCGCGATCCAGATCGAGGGGATCCTGCTCGCGCAGGGCTGAGGCGGCGACAGAGTCGGCCGGACAGGCCCGCTGGGTCAACGCCCGTCAGGCGACGGGCGTGCGTACGGCCACCGGCTCGGCGGCCAGGGCGCGTAGGTGCGTGAGCTCCGCGCGGAGCGCGTGTTCCCAGGAGCTGGAAGCGGCCAGCGACGCCGCCCGTTGCAGATCGGGCGTCGCGGAGCGGGCGCGCTCGATGGCATCCAGGACGTTGCGGGCGCGGGTGGCGGCGCCCGCGGAGCCGGGGCCGCCGTGCGGCCCTTCCGGGAAGGTCTGGGCGAGGCCGTCGATCGTGGCGAGCGATCCGGCGGTGGCGCAGCAGGCGACGCTGGCGCCGCTGGCGGCGCCCTCGTAGGCGGCGAGGCCGAAGGTCTCCCAGCGGCCGGGCAGCACGACCGCCGACGCCCGCCGGTAGCGGCGGGCCAGCTCGGCGCGGTCGGACACGAACTCCTCGAACGTGACGCGGCCCTCGATGCCCTCGCTGCGCGCGAGGCGCTGCATGCGGCTCTTGGCCGGTCCGACGCCGATCAGCCGCAGCGGCCACGGCTCCTCGCTGAGCGCTGCGGCGCGGATGAGGTCCTCGACGGACTTCGCCGCCGCGATGCGGCCGACGTAGAGCACCTCGTCGGAGCGGCCCGTGCCCGGAGCCGCGCCGCTCGAGTCGCCACCAAGGTACGCCTGCAGCGCAGCCGGGTCCGGCGCGAACACCGGGTCCAGCCCGAAGCGCAGCGGGATCCGCGACGGCAGGCCAAACTCTGGCTCGGTGTCGATCGCGGCCATGATCGCGTCAAAGTCCCTGTAAACACGGTGGAACTCGCGCGACAGGACGCGGCTCCAGAACCCGAACGGCCCGGGGATGGAGCGGGCGTCGTGGCCGACGGCGCCGTGGTGCACTGCGACCGTGCGGATGCCGGTGCCAGCCAGCAGCTTCGGCAGCCCGCGCGCGGCCCAGAACGGCTCGTGGGCGATCACCACATCGGGCTGGCGCTCGACGAGCACCGCGCGCAGCGCCTTCCAGCCGAGCGGCGCGCGGTAGCCATTCGTCGCGACGACGTTGATCGACGGCACCTCGACCCGCTCGTCGGTCGAGTTGGCCGACACCCCCGGGATCACCAGCGTGTGCTCGATCCCGGGCTCGGTGCGCGCCCACCGCTGTTTGGCATCGAGGTAGGTCCGGATGCCGCCGGCTTTCTCGCCGTAGAACGCCGTCAGATCGACGACGCGGAGGGGACGGCCGAGCCCCGCGTTTGGCGGGGCTCCAGCTGCGTCTTCCGGCTGCGGGCCGCCGCTAGGCGACACGCGGCCTCGTGAATTCGCCCTTGCTGGCTTTGATCTCGACCTCGGCAGCCTCGTCGGCGAGCACGTCGATCGGGTCGGTCGACTCGCCGGTGCCGCCGCGCGCGAGGTGCTCGGCGATCGCTGCGCGATATCCAGCGGCCAGGCGCTCGAGCGACGCATCCCACGTCCGGGCGGCGACCGCCTCGAGCGCGCCGGAACGCAGCCGGTCGGCCAGGACGCCGTCCGACGTCACGGCGACCACGGCGTCGGCGAGCGCGACCGGGTCGGCCGGGCGCAGCATGCCCGAGACGCCGTCTTCGATGATCGACAGCGGGCCGTTCTCGGCGACCGCGACCACCGGCAGGCCTGACGCCTGCGCCTCGAGCAGCACCTGCCCGAGGGTGTCGGTGCGGCTCGGGAAGAGGAACGCGTCGGCGCTCGCGTACGCCTCGGCGAGCACGTCGCCGCGCAGCCAGCCCAGGAAAGTCGCGTGCTCGCCGAGCTTCTCGCGGAGCAGCTCCTCTTCCGGGCCGCCGCCGGCGAGGCACAGGTGCAGGCGCGGGTCGCGTTTGCGGGCCTCCAGGAACGCGTCGGCGAGCAGCTCAACGCCCTTCTCCTTGGTCAGGCGGCCCGCGTAGAGCACCGAGACCTCACCCGGGAGCAGGTCGTCGCGGCGCCGCGACGGCGAGAACCGCGAGACGTCGACGCCGCGGTCCCACCGGGTCATGCGGTCGGCCGGGATGCCGAGCGAGCCGACGACCACGTCGGACTGCGGGCTCGGCGTGACCACGTGGTGCGCGTTGCCGTAGAACCCCGCGAGGACGGCCTGCATGCCGCCCGCCACACGCGGGTCATCGGCGGCGCGCAGGGCCGCGTAGGAGACAAGGTCGGTGTGGTAGCTGGCCATCACCGGCAGGCGCATCACCTTGGCCAGGATCGCGGCGGCGATGCCCGACGGGCCCGGCGAGCAGAGGTGGACGAGATCGAACTGGCCGTCGGCGAGCGTCTCACCGAGCGAGAACAGCGACGGCACGCCGACCTGGAGCCCCGCGTAGAACGGGATCTCGACCTCGGCGACGGCGGAGAGCCGGCGGTCGACCGACGCGTCGGTGCCGATCACCTCGACCTCGAAACCGGGCACGCCGCGGCGGCGGATCTGCTCGAGCGTGTTCGTCACGCCGTCGGTGCCGCCGATCGCGTCGGCGACGAGCGCCACGCGCAGCGGCTCGCCCTCGCGGGCGACGAGCTTGCGCTTCTCCAGGCCGATGAACGTGCCCGAGGCGATGTACGGGATCGCCGGCAGGCAGGCCTCGTAGGCCTCCATCAGCGACTCCGTGTAGTTGCCCGCGGTGGACGCGGTCTCCAGGGCGCGCCAGGTGGCCTGCGCCAAGCGGCGCTCGTGGGCGCCGCGGGCGAGCCGCATGATGCTGCCGTGCGTGACGTCCTCGCGCTGCAGGTAGTTGAGGAGCTCGCGCTCAGACAGGTCGAGGCCGACCGTGTGGAGCCAGGCGCCGAGCAGCGCGCGGGCGTCCTCCGGGCCGAGGTCGTTGCCGTTCTCGCCGCGGCGCTTGTCGCCCTCGGAGAGCACGCGCTCGACGATCCGCAGCACGGCCATCGGGTCCGGAGCCGAGACCGTCTCGCCCTTGCCGAGCGAGCGGACGGCCAATGCCATCGCGGCGTGCGCCCATTTCGCAGTCGACCCCTGGGTGCCGCCGATCGTGGTCTCGCCGTTCTTGATGTGCCCGAGGAACTCCTGCCAGGTGGCCGCCTTCGGCGTCTGCGTCCACGTGCGGCCGATGTCGACGCCGGCGTGGTCGTCGGTGCCAGCGACGCCGGTGCCCCCGTGCGTGTCGACGTAGATCTTCGACGGGGCGTTCAGCTCGGGGGAGCGGGAGCCGTTGCGCGTCTCCCAGATCGGGAAGAGCTGCGCGAGGCGGCGGCGGTGGCGCGGCAGCAGCGGCGCCTCGACCGCGTAGAACGGGTGTGCGAGCGCGGTGGTGATCTCGTGCTCGTGGAGGTACTCGGCACACGCCTCGACGTCGCCGGAGAGCTCCTGAAGGCGGGCGTGGTCGTCGGCCGTGATGCCATAACAGAGGATGTGCACGGCCTGCGGCTCGCCGCGGAACCAGGCGGTCAGCTCCTCGGAGACGAACGCGTCGTCGTACTTCTCGGCGATCTCGAGGGCACCGTCGATGGTGTCGTGGTCGGTGATCGTCACGAAGTCCATGCCGCGCGCTTTGGCGAGGGCGTAGACCTCCTCGGGCGGCGTCGCGCATTCGGGCAGGCCGAGCGCTCGCTGGACGCCAAGCTTCGATACTTCGGATGCCGTCGAGTGGCAATGCAGATCCGCGCGGGAGGCGGTGATCGGCTTGGGCTGATTGGGAGTCATCTTCGCTTCGTCTCTTCTTCGATCCTGGGCCGTTGCCCCTGATATCCCGCATGGTCCGGACAACGAGGCCTGTCCACGTGAACCACCTGCAAACGTCAGGTTGTGATCGTGTGAAGACGCCCGTCGGTGTTCAGCCTTCGGGCGACGCGTGTCCGTCCAGAGTACGCGCTGGGGGCCAGGGCGCGACCGGTCACCTGCCCGAGGACGCCTGCCCCGGGCTGGTTGGACCCACGCCGTCCGCATTCCGAGCTGGCTGCGTGGGTCCAACCAGCCGGGACGGAAGCGAACTGGTCCGCTGGTCGAGCGCTCAGCTGGTCCTGGCCGGCGGACCGCCTGTGCGGTTGGATCGGGTCATGAAGATCGGCGTGCTCGGTGGGACTGGAACGGGTGGCAGCGCGGCCGTCCGCGAGCTGCTGGAACGCGGCCACGACGTGCGGGTGCTCTCGCGCGGGACGGGGTTCGACGTGACCGCCCCGGAGTCGTCGCTGGGCAAGCTCGATGGGCTTGGGGTGCTCGTCGACTGCCTGCAGCCGTCGAAGACGTCGACCAAAGCCGCTCGGGCCGTGCTCGTCGACGGGCTGCGGCGAACCCTCGATGCTGCCGCGGCCGCGGGCGTCGGCCACGTCGTGTCGCTGTCGATCGTCGGCATCGACGGCCTGCCGTTCGGCTACTACCGCGTGAAACTCGAGCAGGAGGCGCTCGTGCGGAGCGGACCCGTGCCGGGGACCGTCGTGCGCGCGACCCAGTTCCCCGCGCTGTTCGACCAGGCGTGGGGCGCGACCAAGCCGCTGGGCGCCATCCTGGCGCCGCGCGGCGAGGTGGCGCCGATCGCCCCGGACGACATGGCCGTCGCCCTCGCCGACGCCGTCGAGGCCGGACCCGCCGGCGGCGACCGCCAGATCCGCGGCGCGGAGATCGTCGACCTGCGGCAGGTCGCCAGCGACTGGAAGCGCGCCCGCGGCTCACGGCGGCCGGTGG
>JAEYAL010000330.1 GCA_023404805.1 Actinomycetes bacterium
CGATGGCGGCGCCGTCGTCGCCGGGGGGGGCGCGGCGCTACCGCGGCCCGCTCTGGGTCGGCGGCATCGGCAGCGTCCTCTTCATCGGCGGCGCCGGACTCGTCACGCTGATCCTCTCGGCGGTGCAGGTCGAGGCTGCGCCCGGCCTGCTGGTCGACATCTTCGGCCCCGCGGTGCAAGACCAAGTCGACGGGACGATCGGCGAAGGCCTCGTCGACCTCGGCGGTGGCGGCTCCGACCACGTCGAGACGCTCGGCCTCCTGACCCTCGCGGGGCTCTTCGGGGGTGCGCTGCTCGCAGCGCTGGGCGCGCTGATGGTGGTCATCGCCTGCGCGTGGGCGGCCAACCGCGGCCTTGGAGGGCGGCGCAGCGGGACGGTCGCGATCCCGCCGGCGCCCGCACCGGTGCAGTACGCCGCTCCGACGTTCGCGCCGCCGAGCGCGCCGACCTGGAACCAGCCCGCACCGGCACCGCCGCCGTCGGCTTTCCCGCAGGCCCCGCCGCCCTCGGCGTTCCCGCAGGCGCCGCCGCCCTCGGCGTTCCCGCAGGGGCCGCCGACCGGTCCGCCCGCGGGTCCGCAAGACCCGCCGACGTTCGTCAAACCGCCGCGCTGACGGGTCGGCGCCGCTATTCAGGCGCGGCGTCCGACAGCAGCATGCGCTCTGACAGCTCCAGCACCGGGCCGCTGAGCCGCGAGAGCCGCACCGGCAGCGTGTCCGCGGGACCGACCACGATCGCCTGCACGACAAGCTCGTTGATGGCACCCACGAGGGCGAGCGCCATCGTCGTGTCGAACGCCCGCAGGTAGCGGCCGTCGGGCAGCTGAGTGCCGATCTCGCCGACGCTCTCGATCACGAGGTCGTTCATCATCGCCGCGAACCGCTGGTTGACCGTGCAGCGAAGCTCGACGCCAGCCTGGCCGACGGCGTTGATCTCGGTGAGGAAGCTGCGCGACACCTCGGGCGTCGCAGCGAGGAAATTGAGATAGGCCATCGAGGCGGCGTTGAGCCGCTCCATCCCGCCGGGCACGGCGCGCGAAGCGCTGACGACCGCCGTGATGAGCTCGTCGGCCATCATCGAATACGCGGCCAGGAAGCACGCTTCCTTGTCGGCGAAGTGCTCGTAGAGCGTGCGGCGCGAGATCCGCGCGGCCTTGGCGATGTCGGCGATGGTCGTGCTCGCGTAGCCCTTGTCTTCGACGGCGGCGACCATGCCGGCCATCACGCGGGCGCGGACCTCAGCGACGGGTGCAGGGGCGGCGGGCATCTGGTCCAAGCGTACGGGGCGGCGGGGCGCCACCAGCACGGCCGCAGGGCCGTGATGGGCAAGGAGGCTAGGCCGGAGTTGGAGCGCCGGCGGAGGAGCCCGGAGCCGGACCCGCCGCGCCATCCGCTGCCGGACCGACCGGGAAGCGCGCGTCCACCGCGCTGGCGACCAGCCAGGCCAGGACCGCGGCGATCACGGCGATCGGCATCAGGTCGGCCGACGCGCTGCCAGCCAGCAGCGTCGCGAGGAGCGCGCCGAAAAACGGGGCGCGGACCTGGGCGGCAGCGCCGGCAGCCACGCCAGCGATCACCGCCGGGGCGATCTCCGGTCCGCCGAGCGCGACCGCGGCGAGCATGCCGACCATCACGCCGAGGGTCACGTTCGGAAAGATCGGGCCGCCGCGGAATCCTGCGGCGAGCGTGACGGTGAACGCCAGCGCCTTGCCGATCAGCGCGACGGCGAGCACGGTGCCAGACGTCTCCGCCATCAGCACGGGGATCGCGGACTGGCCGGAGAACAGGATGTCGCCGATCGGATCGCCTCCGATCTCACGCGCGAGCACTGCGATCAGGCCGACGAGCGCGCCGCCACTGACGAGCACGGCACCCGACGGCCATCCCACGCGGGCCGCCCGCAGCGCCCAGGCGCCCCGCATCGTGAGCGCCGACACGAGCGCTGCGGCGAGGGCGACCGGCACGGTCCAGAGCACGTCGGCGATGCGCACCGTCGGATAGGCGGGGAGGTTCGGCAGCGCGAGCTGCATCGCCTCGATGCCGTCCCAGTCGCGGACGCCGGTGAACAGCAGCGTGCTGACACCCGCCGCGAGGAACCCAGGCACGAGCAGCTTGGGGAGCATCTGCGACGGGAACTTGCCGGTCATCGCGGTGAGCTCGAGCAGCATCAGCGCGACCGCGAGCGGCCCGCCGAAGAGCGCCGCCATCGCGGCGAACCCGCCGGCCAGCGCCAGGATCGCCCGCTCCTGCTCGCCGCGGCCCGCGAGGTCGCCTGCGAGCGCGCCGAGCGCGAGGCCGATCGCCAGCAGCGGCGCTTCGGGCCCGACCACAAGGCCGAACGAGATCGACGCGAAGGCCGCGAGCAGCAGGCCAGGCAGGTGGGCCAGCGGCGTCGGGTCGGTCGAGAGCCCGTTGATCGCCTCATGGCCGCCTCCGCCTGGCATGCGCAGGGCGGCAGCGACGAGTGCGCCGCCGACCATCGGGATCAGGATCACGAGCCACGCGGGAGGCTCAGACCAGCCCGCGGCGTCGGGCAGCTCAGTCCAGAGGAGGTCCTCGAGGCCGTGCAAGCCCGTGGTGAGGAGCAGCGCGCCGATGGCGGCGGGCACACCGAGCGCGGCGGCGAGCAGCAGCGTGATCAGGTAGCGCCGCTGGTCCGTCGAGGAAGGAGCGGGCGCCGAGGTGGGAGCGGCGTCGTCGGAGATGGACGGCACGGTAGCTCAGGCGCCCTGGCCGGGTGGGACGAAGCCGACCAGCCGGGGGAGGGCTGGCGGGTTCGCAGCGGCGGCGATGGCTGCCGCCTTGACGGGCAGCTAGTCGACGTCGACCGGCGTGAGCTCGCCGCGGGCGTACGCGACGGCCACGGCCTGCGCACGGGTGCGTGCGCCGAGCTTGGCGGCGCCACGGCGCAGCAGCGTGCGCGCCGTCTCCTCGGAGACCCCGAGGCGCTCGCCGACCTCGCTGGTCGTCGCGCCTTCGGCGACGCAGCCGAGGGCTTCGCGCTCGCGCGGGCTGAGCGGCCGGTGCCCGCCGCCGTCGAACCGGCGGCGCGGCTCGGTGAGACGGGGGTCGCGGTACGTCGCGCCGGTCGAGATGTGGTGGAGCGCGCGGACGAGCTCATCGAGCGGGGCGGCGCGTGCGATCGCGCCGCGTACACCCTCGTCGAACGCTGCCGCGATCTCGCGGAGATCATCGCCTTGCGCGTAGAGCACGATCGACACGCCGATCGTCGAAGCGATCTCACGGCCGAGACGCCGAGCGGCGGCGTCCGTCCGGCCGCAGACGAGCGCGAGATCGAACCCTACGTGGCGATGCAGATCTGCAGCTGTCTCCGCGGAACGAGCGGTTCCCGCAATCTGGAGATGGGCGGCTCTCAGGGCGTGCGCGAGTGCCTCGCGGGGCCCGGCCTGGTCATCGATGAGCACCAACACGCGGTTCATCGTTACAGAGCGACCCTGGACGCGCCACACCACGTCAGTCAATTGGCCAGGGCAACCGTTCGGTTTGTGCGTAACCGGACCGTGGTCCCCCAGGCAGAACTCCAGCAACCACCGGACTTGGCGCGGTATAACGCGGGTTACATCACCTGGCACCAAAAATTTCAGGATCGAAGTCCTGCAAACGGCATATAACGACCGCACGGACTGTCGCCCGCATTTCCCACCCCTTCTGCGCCCGCCGGCCTGCCACTGTTCGGTTTGCCCGTTCAGTACGAGGCTTCGTGTGTCGGCCGACCGGGCTTGCCCAGGGGCCCGCCCTCGAATTCGTGGTTGTCGTCGCTCGCTGGACCGTTCGCGGGCGCCGTCGCCGGCCGGCCGTCCACCACTTCGCCCGATGGCGCGTCTGACGCGGCGCCCGACGCCGAGCGCTGATCTCCCGGTTCCCGGCAGAACCCCCACCGACCGGGAACGGCTCCGGCTGGTTTCCCCGCAAAGAGCGGGAAAGACGCAGCCCTGGCCGATTGCGATCCCTCGACCGGCGTAAGGTGCTCTCGAATGGCTAAGGACACCGAGAAGCTCATCCGACAGCTCTCGTTGATCTCGTACCTGATGGCGGAGCGCCGCCCGGTGACCGCGAGCGAAATCCGCCGCGACGTCGAGGGGTACTCGGGGATGAACGAGGACGCCTTCGCGCGACGGTTCTACGCCGACCGCGCGGAGCTCGACGCCCTGGGCATCCAGCTGTCGGTCGACAAGCCGGCCGAGGCCAACGCCGACCAGGAGAACTACTCGCTGCGGCCCGAGAACTTCCATCTCCCGGCAATCGAGTTCAGCGACTCCGAACTCGCCGCCCTCGGCTCTGCGCTGACCCTGCTCGACGGCGAGTTCGCGTACGCGGAGCCGCTGCGCCTCGCGCTCCAGCAGCTCACGTGGGGCCAGCCGAGCCCGCTCAACGCCCCCGCCCAGCGCCAGATCGCGCTCGGCGTCACCGCAGGGGCCGAGGGCCCGGAGCTCTCACAGCGCCTCGCCAAGATCGAGACCGCGATCTTCCGCCAGAAGACGATCCTCTTCGACTACTTCACGATCGACCGCGACGAGACCGAGAAGCGCAAGGTCGACCCTTACGCGCTGCTGTTCCAGGACGGCCGTTTCTATCTCGTCGGGTTCGCGCACGAGCGCGGCGAGGTGCGCGTCTTCCGCCTGTCGCGCATCCGCGGCCGGGTGTCCTACGCGAGCAAGTCCGAGCACGACTTCCGCCGCCCCGCCGACTTCGACCCGCGCCAGTACGCGAGCCGCGCCGCCTGGCAGCTCGGCGAGTCGACCACCGAGGCCGAGATCGACGTCTCCAAGCGCATCGCTTGGCAGATCGAGCGCCACTTCGGCCGTTACGGCAAGTTCGAGCCGCTGCCCGAGGGCGGCGCCCGGTTCACGACGCCCTACTCGAACTCCCGCGCGCTGATCGCATGGGTCCTGCGCCACGGCGAGAACCTGCGCGTCGTCGGTCCGCCGGAGCTCGAGCATGAGCTGCAGGAGCGCGTCGAGGTGCTCACGCGCCGCCACACGCCCGGCGGCCTCGAGCTCGCCGCAGCGCTCCCTGACGGCATGTCGCTGCTGGAGCCAGAGCCGGAGCCGAAGGACAAGAACGAGCCGACGATCCGCCCGGAGCGGTTCGCCCGCCTCGTCACGCTCGCGTCGATCCTGATCCAGGCTGGCCGCCGCGGCGAGACGCTGCAGGCCCGTGAGCTCGAAGCCCGCTTGCAGATCACCGAGGCCGAGCTGCGCGACGACGTCAACCTGCTGTCGGTCGTCAACTTCGGCGGTGGCTCCTACGTGCTCTACGCCGAGGTCGCCGAGGACGGCACGATCGAGGTCGATCCCGAGCCGTACTCCGACAACTTCGCCCGCCCAGCGCGCCTGCTGCCGGTCGAGGCCAAAGCCCTCGTCGCCGCGATCGACCTGATCGGCGACCACCTGCCCGACGGCGTCCTCTCGTCGGCGCGCGAGAAGATCGTCCAGGCGCTTGGTGCCGACCCGGCCCAGCAGGGCCTCCACATCGCCGGCACCGGCGGCGACGACAAGGATCTCGCCCGCCAGGTCTCCACCGCGATCGCGGAGCACAAGGTGCTCAAGATCGTCTACTGGAAGCCCAACGAGGACGAGCTGTCCACCCGCACGATCGAGCCGTACGCGCTCGTAAACGGGCGCGAGGGCTGGTACGTCGCTTCGTTCGATCTCGGCAAGGAAGCAGTCCGCCACTTCAGGCTCGACCGCCTCCACACCGTCGAGGAGACGGGCGCGACCTTTGAGCGCCGCCCCGAGGTCGACCCTGCCGCGGATATCGACGGTTGGCCTCGCACCGGCGAGCTGCCCGCTGCGGATGTCGCCCGCGTGTGGATCGCCCCCGAGCGCGCCCGCTGGGCCCGCGAGGAGCGCCGCGTGAGCGAGGAGCTCGCTGATGGCGCCGTGGTGATCGAGCTGCCCTACGCCGGCACGGGCTGGCTCGTGCGCGAGGTGCTCGCCGAAGCAGGCGACGCGGCGATCCTGTCGCCCGAAGCCGCGCGCGACGCAGTCCGCGCGGCCGCCAGCGCCCTCGCCGCTGCCATCCGGTAGCGCCTCCGCAGGCAACCCATACGGCGCCGACGACGCCCAGAGGCGCCGCCGCTGGACCCCAAGGACAGCGTGTGACCACACGCTCGCGCTGCGGCTCGCGTTTGCCCGATCAGGGTCAGTAAGTTCTGCGGCGTGAGCCAGCCCCAGTCGACTCTCAAAGGCCTGATCCTCTCCGGGGGGAAGGGCACGCGGCTTCGGCCGATCACCTATACCTCGGCGAAGCAGCTGGTCCCGGTGGCGAACACGCCGGTGTTGTTTTTCGGGATCCGCTCGATGGTGGAGGCGGGGATCACGGAGATCGGGATCATCATCGCGCCGGAGACGGGTGGTGAGATCCGCGAGGCCGTCGGCGATGGCAGCCAGTTCGGGGCGCAGGTCACGTTTATCGAGCAGGACTCGCCGGCTGGCCTGGCGCATGCGGTGCTGACGGCCGAGCCGTTCCTCGGTGGCAGCCCGTTTGTGATGTACCTGGGCGACAACCTGCTGCAGGGCGGCATCAAGGGCTTGGTCAACCGCTTCGGCTCGGATTCGCCTGATGCGTTGATCCTGTTGACGGAGGTCGATGACCCGCAGTCGTTCGGGATCGTCGAGCTCGACGGCGCCGGGCAGGTGGCGCGGCTGGTCGAGAAGCCGAAGGAGCCCAAGTCGAATCTGGCGCTCGTCGGGGTCTACTTGTTCACGTCGCAGATCCATGATGCGGCGCGGGCGATCGAGCCGTCGCCGCGTGGCGAGCTGGAGATCACCGACGCGATCCAGCATCTCGTCAATACCGGCCAGACGGTCCTCTCGGAGGTCGTCGAGGGCTGGTGGAAGGACACCGGCAAGCTCGCCGACATGCTCGAGGCCAACCGCCTGGTGCTCGACACCGTGCGCGGCTCCAACGAAGGCGAGCTCATCGAGTCTGAGGTCGAAGGCCGCGTGGTCATCGCCGAAGGCGCGGTCCTGGAGCGCGCGGTCGTGCGCGGCCCGGCCGTGATCGGCGCCGGCGCCCGGATCGTCGACGCCTACATCGGGCCGTACACGGCGATCGGCGCGGGGTGCGTCGTCGACCATGCTGAGCTTGAGAACTCGATCCTGCTCGACGGGTCGTCGGTCTCGCATATGGACGCCCGCGTGGAGGGCTCGCTGATCGGGCGCGATGCGAAGGTCGAGCGCGGGCCGAAGATGCCCAAGGCGATCCGCTTGCTCATCGGCGATTCCTCGCATGTGAGGCTCCCGTGAGCGGCACGCTCGTCGTCACCGGCGCGGCCGGGATGCTCGGCCAGCGCGTCGTCGCCGACGCCCAGGCGGCCGGCTGGACGGTCGTCGGGCTCGACCTGCGCGGCAGCGACCTGTCCGTCGACCTGACCGACGCCGCCGCGACTTCGGCCGCCCTCGCCGAGACCGGCGCCGACGCGGTGATCCACTGCGCGGCTTGGGTCGACGTCGACGGCGCCGAGGAGCAGGAAGACGCCGCCCTGCGCGTCAACGGGCTGGCGTCCGAGAACATCGCCCGCGCCGCGAACGAGGTCGGCGCTCGGCTCGTCGCGGTCTCGACCGACTACGTCTTCGACGGCACGCTCACCGGCCGCCCGTACGTGGAGTCCGACCCGACCGCGCCGATCGGCGCCTACGGGCGCACCAAGCGCGCCGGCGAGATCGCGATCGCCGAGCAGACCGACGACTACGTCATCGCCCGCACCGCCTGGCTGTTCGGGTGGCCCGGGAAGTCGTTCCCCGACACCATGCTGCGCGCGGGCGCGAGCCGCGACGAAGTCGCCGTCGTCGTCGACCAGGTCGGCTCGCCGACGTGGACCGGCCACCTCTCGCCTGCGCTCGTCGAGCTCGCCGGCGGCACCGTCACGGGGATCGCCCACACCACCGGCGGCGGCCAGGTCTCCTGGCATGGGCTCACGGTCGAGCTCTACCGCCAGGCGGGCCTCTCCACCAAGGTCAACGAGACGACCGCCGCGGAGTTCGTGCGCCCAGCCCCGCGGCCTGCATGGAGCGTCCTCGACACGGAGCGCGCCGCCGAAGGCGTGCCGGTCCTGCCCGACTGGCGCGAGGGCGTCGCGGGCTATCTCGCCGAGCGCGGCGAGGGCTGAGACCCGCCCAGATGGGAGCGGTTCCTGTGAGGTCGGCCGCTCTTGTCACCCCAAACGGCCCGCGGGCTGAAAAGATGCTGGTCGCATGAAGCTTCTCGTTTGTGGTGGAGCCGGGTTCATCGGCAGCAACTTCGTCCGTCAGCGGGCTTTGGAGAACGGTGATGAGGTTGTCGTCTACGACAAGCTCACGTATGCCGGTCGCAAGGAGAACATCGACGGGACCGGCGCGGTGTTGATCCATGCCGCGATCGAGGATCGCGAGGCGATGCTCAAGGCGGTCGATGGCGTGGACGCGGTCGTGAATTTCGCGGCGGAGACGCATGTGGACCGTTCGATCCAGGAGCCGGACGCGTTCGTCAAGACGCATGCGCTGGGCACGTATTCGGTCGTGGAGGCGTGCCGGACGGCGGGTGTGCCGCTGGTGCAGATCTCCACTGATGAGGTGTACGGCTCGATCGCCGAGGGCTCGTTCACGGAGGAGTCGCCTTTGGAGGGCAACTCGCCGTATTCGGCGACGAAGGCTGGCGGCGACCTGCTGGTGCAGTCGTACTTCACGACCTTCGGGTCGGATGTGAAGATCTGCCGCGGTTCCAACTCCTACGGGCCGTACCAGTACCCGGAGAAGCTGATCCCGTTGATGATCCTCAACGCGCTTCGCGGCGACAAGCTGCCGGTGTACGGCGATGGGCTCAACGTGCGCAACTGGCTGTTCGTGGAGGACTTCGCGCGCGGCATCAGCGCCGTGCTCGAGAGCGGCAAGGCGGGTGAGGTCTACAACGTCGGCGGGCCGTCGGAGGCCAAGAACATCGATGTCGTCAACCGCATCGTGGAGCTCGTGCCCGGCGCCGATGAGTCGCTGATCACGTTCGTCGAAGACCGCCCCGGCCACGACCGCCGCTACTCCCTCTCGGCCGAGAAGCTCAAGCGCGAGATCGGCTGGGAAGCCCAGGTCAAGTTCGACGAGGGCATCGAGCAGACCGTCAAGTGGTACCTGGACAACCGCCAGTGGTGGGAGCCGATCCTCGACGACGACTACAAGGCCTACTACCAGCGCCAGTATGGGACGGCCATTAGCTCGTAGGCCGAGCGGCCCGCTGCGCTCCAAGCGTGCAGCGGGTCACATACCGCCGGGATGGTGGGGCTATCCGTCGGCGGAATCTGTGAGGCTGGTGAACGTCCTGTTTCGCAGCGCAACCCCCGCGGCGCTCGCGTGTCCTCAATGGATGTGATCCACCTGCGCCAGCCCTCCCGCGTCCCGTTCCTGCTGCTCGCCGTCGTCATCGGCTGGCTCGTGGGACCGTCGGTGGCGCAGGCAAGCTCCAACCAGGACGTCTACTTCGAGGCGCCGCGCGACCTCACCAGCACGGCCTCGACCCCCGCTACCCGCGACGCCGCGTTCGTCGACCTGGCGAACCTCGGCGTCACCGCCCTGCGCGTCAACCTGCGCTGGTACGACGTCGCCCCCGATCCCGAGTCGTCAGCGAAGCCGGATTTCGACGCCGCCGATCCGTCGAAATACAACTGGGGCGGCTACGGCCTCACGATCGACCGCGCCAAGGCGCTCGGCTGGAAGCTCATCATCTCGCCGTCGTCGTCGGTTCCCAAGTGGGCCACGGCCTCCGGCGCCGACACCGTCACCCGCCCCAAGGCCGACGAGTTCAAGCTCTTCGCGCAGGCCGCCGCCAAACGCTTCGGCGGCGCAGGCGTGCAGTGGTCGATCTGGAACGAGCCCAACCTCCCGCGCTACCTGATGCCGCAGATCAGCGCGGGCAAGTCGGTCGGCCCGACGCTCTACCGCGAGCTGTTCCTCGCCGGCCGCGACGGCATCCGCGCCGCGCAGCCCGGCGCGCCCGTCTTCTTCGGTGAGACGACCAACTCGGGCACGAGCACTGACGGCCGCACGCCGCCGCTGGCCTTCCTGCGCGGCGCCTTCTGCCTCTCGTCGAAGTACAAGTTCGACAAATCCTGCGGCAAGCTCACCCTTGACGGCGTGACGCACCACCCGTACCAGTTCACCCTCGGCAAGGTGAAGCCCGACGACGTCAACTACGCCACGCTCTCGCGCCTGCCCGCGTTCCTCGACAAGGCCGCCAAGGCAGGCGCTGTGAACAGCGGCCTGCTCAGCTACATGACCGAGTTCGGCGTGCAGAGCGCTCCCGACAACTTCCTCGGCCTCAGCTTCCAGACCCAGCTCGAAGTCCGCGCCCGCGCCGAGCGCGACGCCTACTTCAACAAGCGGATCCGCGGCTTCTCGCAGTACCTCCTCACCGACGACGACCCGGGCACCGACGCCAATGGCTGCCTGACCTTCGGCGGCTTCGAGACCGGCCTGCGCCAGTCCGACGGCAAGGCCAAGCCTGCGTTTGCGGCCTTCGGTCTCGTGCTCGACGTCAAGCCGTCCGGCAAGAAGGCGTCGGTCTGGGGGCTCGTGCGCCGCGCTGGCGCCGCCACCACGGTCACGCTCGAGCGCCGCCTGACCGGCAAGGGCGCCTTCAAGACCTGGAAGACCGTGAAGACGAAAGCCAACGGCGCCTTCTCGACGACCGACACCCTCCACAGCAAAGCCCAGTACCGCTACCGCTGGACCGCTCCCGAAGGCGCGGTCGTGAGCCCGCTCGTGAACGTCTACAAGGGCGCCGACAGCATCCGCTTCGCCGACCTGCCGCGCTGCACCCGCGCGAAGTAGCCTCGCCGGGCGCCGGGCCCGCCCGCCGGTGACCACCGCCGGGGCGCCCGCCTGGGCCCCCGGCGCGCCAACCGGCCGCCGGATCCGCAACGGTGTCGGAATGCTCGTGTTTCGAGTCAACGTGACTTCCCCGAAGCAAACCGCCAAGGCCATCGCAGGAGCGCTGCTGGGCGCCCTGGCCCTCGCTCCCGCAGCCTCGGCCAGCTCGACCCAGACGACGTTCTTCGAAGCGCCGCGCGACCTGACCGCCTCCGGAACCACCGAGGCGGGCCGCAAAGCCGCGCTCGACACGATCGCGTCGCTCGGCGCCAGCGCCCTGCGCGTGAACCTGCGGTGGTACGACGTCGCCCCGCAGCCGGACTCCGCTTCCAAGCCGGCGTTCAACGCGGCCGACCCCGCGCAGTACAACTGGGGCGCCTACGCGCAGGTGATCGACGACGCGAAAGACCGCGGCTGGACCGTCCTGATCTCGCCGTCCTCGGCCGTGCCGGTCTGGGCGACGGCCGCGAAGGCCGACACGGTCACGCGGCCCAGCGCCGCGGAGTTCAAGCTCTTCGCGCAGGCCGTCGCCCGCCGCTTCGCCGCCCCGAACGTGCTGTGGTCGATCTGGAACGAACCCAACCTGGAGAACTTCCTGCGGCCGCAGATCGTCGGCGGCAAGTTCGTCTCAGGCGGCATCTACCGCGAGCTGTACGAAGCGGGCCGCTCCGGGATCAAGTCGGTCGACGGACGGGCCAAGGTGCTGTTCGGCGAGACGGCCCCGAGCGGCATCGCCCGCAAGCGGCAGAAGCCCGTGGCGTTCCTGCGCGACGCGCTATGCGTCACGTCGAAGTACAAGGCCGACAAGAAATGCGGCGGCAAGCTCACCGTCGACGGTTTCGCCCACCATCCGTACCGCTCGGTGCTCGGCATCCCGAGGAGCGCCGACGACGTGACCTACCAGGTGCTCTCGCGCTACACGCGCGCGCTCGACAAGATCGCCAAGGCGAAGCAGATCGCGTCGAACCGGCCGCTCTACCTGACCGAGTTCGGCGTCCAGTCGCTGCCCGACAAGCTCTTCGGCGTCTCGCTCCAGCAGCAGCTCGAGGAGCGCGCCCGCGCAGAGCACATCGCCTACGACAACAAGCGCGTGAAGGCCTTCTCGCAGTACCTGCTCACCGACGACAACCCGACGACGCCCGGCAAGGTCTGGGGTGGCTTCGAGACGGGGCTGTTCGACCACACCGGCAAGGCGAAGCCGTCGCTCGCGGGGTTCCGCCTCACGCTGGACGCCAAACCCGGCAAGAAGAGCACAGCGCTGTGGGGCGTCGTGCGGCCCGCGGCCGGCGCGGCGACCTCGGCGGTGCTCGAACGCAAGATCGGGACCAAGGCCTGGACGACCTGGAAGACGGTGAAGACCAACTCGAATGGCGTGTTCACCACCACCGACCGCAAGCGCAGCAGCGTGCAGTACCGCTACCGCTGGAGCAGCGCGGCGCTCGGCGAGCTGACTGCGCCCGCCGTGCGGCCCTTCAAGGGCTGACGCGCCCGCGGTGCGGCGCGGCCCCTGAGTGCTGCACCGCGTTGGCGCGTAGGCTCCGGGCCATGGCTGGCCCGGTGCTCTGGATCCTGCGTCACGGCAAGGCCGCCGACGCCGTCGCGTTCCGCGGCGGCGACGCGGCCCGGCCGCTGATCGAGCGCGGCGAGCGCCAGTCGGCCGCCTCAGGCGCCGAGCTGGCCCGCCAAGCGCCCGTGATCGACGCGATCCTCACGTCGCCGCGCGTCCGAGCCCGTCAGACCGCCGACCTCGCTGCCGCGGCGCACGGGTCGGCCCCGGAGCCCGTCGTGATCGACGAGCTCGGCGGCGACTACGGCACCCAGGCGCTGCTCGCGCTCGCGTCGCCGTGGCTCGAGGCCGAGGGCTCGCCGAATGTCGTGGTCGTCGGCCACAACCCGACGCTGTCGATCGTCGTCTACGAGCTGACGGGCGATGAACGCGGGCTCTCAACCGGCGCGCTGGCAGGCATCGACCTCGCGGAGCGCAAGCTCATCACCCACTTCAAGCCCCCGAAGGACTGAGCGCGCGGTAGACGCCCAGGAGGGCCTCGGCGTGGGCCGCGGGCCCGAAGCGCTGTGCGGCCTCGTGCGCAGCCGCGCCGACCGCGGCCCGCCGCGGCGCGTCAGCGAGCAGCTCCCCGAGCAGCGCGCCCCAGCGGGGCGGGTCTTTCGGGTCCAAGGTGAAGCCGGTGCGGCCGTTGTCGATGATCTCGGGCGGGCCGCCGTTGCTCGTCGCGATCACGGGCAGGCCCATCGCCATGCCTTCGACCACGACGCGGCCGAAGGCCTCCTCCCACGACGGCACGAGCAGCACGTCGAGCGCGGCGAGGACGCCGGGGACGTCGTCGACTTCGCCGAGCAGGCGCACCGCATCGGCGATGCCCAGCTCGGCGGGGAGCTCAGCGAGGTCGTGGGCGAAGCCCGCGTTGTCGAAGCGGGCGGCGGCCGTCGCGAACTTCGCAGAGCCGGCCACGAGGAGCTGCGCGTCCGGGACGGCTTCGCGCGCGACGGCGAGCGCCCGCACGGCGTCGTCCTGGCCCTTCCAGGGGGTGAGCTGCCCGACGACGCCGGCGACCGGCGTGCCTGCGTCGAATCCGCCGAGGTCGGCGCGAGCTGCCGCGCGGTCGCGCGAAGCTGGGTCGAACCGCGAGAGGTCGACGGGGTTGTGGATCACCTGCACGCGGTCTGCGGCGCCGACGCGTCCGAACTGCTCGGCCACGTACTGCGAGTTCGCGACGATCGCCCCGGCGCCGCGCGCGACGACCGACAGCACGGTGTCGGCGGCGCGGCCGGGCGGCGCCCAGTCGCGTACATGCACGAGCGGTGCCGGCGCTCCAAACGCGCGCGCGGCGATCGCGATGAGCCCCGCCCGGGTCGTGTTCGCGTGGACCACGTCGGCGCCGGTGCGGCGCGCGGCGCGCGCGACCTGCCAGGCTGAGCGCGCGAGCGCCGCCAGCTCCGGCGGCGTCGTCTTCAGGTTCAGCCGGAAGCTCGCTTCGGTGCCGGCGATCGGCAGGTGCCGCAGGCCAAGGGCCTCGACACGCTCGCTGAGCAGGCCGGCCGGCGAGGCGACGGTCACGGCCACGTCGGCCGGATCGAGCGCCGCGAGGAGCGTCAGCAGCGAGTGCTCGGCACCGCTCGTGGCAGCAGTCTGGTTGACGGCGAGAACGCGCAGAGGGCGGTCGCCCGAGGTGGTCGACGAGCGGGGGCTGGACGGCACCCGCCGCAGACTACGCCGCCGAAGAACCCGATGCGGAACCCGGTTCGGCGTCGGGGCGGATCGGCACGACCGGGGCGAGGCCCGAGCGGCTGCCGGCGTCGCCGCCACGCAGCGGCGGCGGAGCGGCAGCGCCAGCGTCGCGGCAGCCGGCGACCTCTTCGACGGCGGCGCGCACGCGGGCGCGGAAGGCGGTCACGTCCCACTGCTGGGCGTGCATCCGGATCGCCGTGGTGTCGAGCGCTTCCGGATCGAAGCGGCGGATCGCGGCCTCGATCGCGTCGGGCGTCTGCTCGTCGAAGAACGTGCCGGTGAAGCCTTCGACCACCGTGTGCGTGGCGCCTCCACCGCGGTAGGCGATGATCGGCGCGCCGCACGACATCGCTTCGACGGGAACGAGGCCGAAGTCGTCCTGGCTCGGGAAGAGCAGGGCGCGGCACCGCTGCATGAGGTCGACGACCGAGTCGTCATCCTGCTGGCCGAGGAAGGTCACGTTCGGCGGGGCGATGCGCCGCAGCTCCTCGAGCGCGGGGCCGCCGCCGGCGATCACGAGCGGCAGGCCGAGCTTGCGGAACGCCTCGACGGCGACGCCGACGCGCTTGTACGGCTCGATCAGGCGGCCGACGATCAGGAAGAAGTCCTCGCGGGGCCGCGTGCCGAACTTGAAGAGGTTGCAGTCGATCGGAGCGCCGATCACATCGGGCGTGATCCCGTAGAAGCGCTCGATCTGGTTGGCCGTGTACGGCGACTGCGTGAGGTAGCGGCCGACGCGGCGCGCGGCGCGCTTATCGGTCCGGCGCATCGCGGCGGCGACGGCGCGGAAGCCGACGTCGCCCGCCGAGCTCGACGACCAGATCGACTGGTAGGCGTCCTGCATCGACCAGGCGAAGCGCAGCGGGCTGTGGCAGTAGCAGACCTGCGGCGCGTCGTTCTTGGTCCGGAAGTAGTGCGCGAAGGCGTAGGAGCTCGAGAGGACGACGTCGGCCTCGGGCAGCTTGCGGGCCGCGATCATCGCCGGGTAGGCCGGCGTGAGGAGGCGGAACCGCTTGAGCAGCGCGTCGTTCTCCGGCAGCAGCGAATGCCAGCGGTCGGCGATGCCCATCCGCTCGGCGATGGCTCTGCGCCCAGCGATGGTCCAGACCTGCGCATCAGGGAATTCCTGAGCCAGGACTTCGGTGACGCGCTCGGCGCCGCCATAGACCTCGGCGAAGTCATGGGTGATGACAACGCGCGGGGTGTTGCGAGAGGGAGCAGGCGCAGACACGGCCCACAGGTTAGACAATCGTCCAGTGCTCGTGTAGCCACCGTCACACAAGAATTCGTAGGATCAACGAATGTCCCGCTCAATGCAGCAAGAAGCGCAGCTCCAAGAACGCTCGTGCGCCCTGGTAACGGGCGGGTCCCGCGGAATTGGCGCATCAACAGTCGAGACGCTGGCCGCCCGCGGCTGGCATGTCGCGTTCACCGCCCGCAGCGTCGGTGACGACGCCGAAGCCCTCGTCGCGCGGGTCGAGGCGGCTGGCGGCACCGCCGAAGCCCACACGGTCGACGCGGCCGACCGCGATGCCACCGATGCGCTCGTCGCAGACCTGATCGAGCGCCGCGGCGGCGTCGGCGTGCTCGTCGCCAACGCGGGCGCCGAGCTCCTCGACCTTCTGCCGTCGACGAGCGACGAGGACTGGGACCGGCTGATCGAAGTCGACCTCACGTCGGTCTTCCGGCTCGTGCGCCGCGTCTCGCTGCCGATGGCGCGGCTGCGCTGGGGCCGCATCGTGCTCGTCAGCTCCGTCGTCACCCGGCTCGTCCCGCCCGGGCAGGTCGCCTACACCGCCGCGAAGCTCGGACTGGAAGGGATCGCGCAGACGGCCGCCATCGAGCTGGGCAAGCGCGGAGTGACCGCCAACTGCGTCGCCCCGGGCGTGATCGACACCGCGATGCTGCGGCGCTACGAGGACCAGTTCGACGAGAAGCAGGCCGCCGCGCGGATCCCCGCTGCGCGCCTCGGGCAGCCCGAGGACGTGGCTGGGGCGATCGGCTTCCTCGTCTCGGACGCTGGCGCGTACGTGAACGGGACCACGCTGCGCGTCGATGGCGGCCTGTCACTCGGCTCGGCGGCGTACGCGTGAGTACGATCCAGCGGATGTCGTCCCCGCAGCCCGTCGCATGACCTCCGACGCACGACCCGGCGCGGACCTGCTCGGCACCGCGCTGCGGCCGCTGAAGGTCGCCAAGCACTACGTGGGCTCCGACGAGCTCACGCGCCTGCGCATCCGCCGCGACGAGCTCCGCAAGTTCATCCGGCGCTCCACGCCGGTCGTGGTGCGCGAGGACCGCGGCATCAACTACGTGATCGACCTGCGGGACGAGAGCGAAGTCACGATCTGGATCTGGTTCTACGGCCGCTACGAGGAGCCGCTGCTGGCGCGCGCCGCGGCGTGCCTGACGGCCGACGGCCTCGGCGACCGCCCGCTTGAGGGCAAGACGTTCCTCGACGTCGGCGCGAACATCGGCACGGCGTCGCTCTGCGCGCTGGTCCGCCAGGGCGCCGCGCGCTCGGTGCTGTTCGAGCCGCACCCGTCGAACCTGCGCCTGCTGCGGATGAACCTCGCCGCCAACGACCTGACCGACCGCGGCATCGTCCAGGCCACGGCGGTCTCAGACAAGCCCGGCGAAGTGACCTTCGAAGAGTCGACCGACAACATCGGCGACCACCGCGTCCGCGACGAAGCGTCCGAAGCGGGCGAGGGCACGCTCGGCGAGGAGCACCGCACGACGATCACGGTCCCGGCGATCACGCTCGACGAGGGCGTGAAGTCGGCAGGCATCGACCTCAGCGACGTCGGCCTGGTCTGGGTCGACGTGCAGGGCCACGAGACGCATGTGCTCGACGGCGCGACCGAGCTGCTCAAGGCGGGCGCGCCGTGGTGCGTGGAGTTCTGGCCGTACGGCCTCGACCGCGCCGGCGCGCTGACCCGCTTCATCGAGACGGCCCGCGAGCACTTCTCGCACGCGTGGGACCTCGGCCTGCCCGAGGCCTACGACCTCGACATCCCGACGCCGGCGGGCCGCCGGATCGAGCTTTCGGAGCTTGAAGCGGTCGCGGCGAAGATCCCCGACGCGGAGCAGTCCACCAACCTCCTGCTCGTTCCCAAGTCGTGAGCAGGCCGCGCGCGGTGGTGGCTTGTCCGTCGTTGCCGGACCCTCCGGTCTCGGGCGGGCGCAAACGCACGCTGCGCCTGATCGAGGCGATCGACCGCGCCGGCGCGCAGCCGCACGTCCTCGCGCTGGCGGGCACCGACGAGCAGATCGCCCTGCTGCGCGCCCGCGGCTGGGAGGCGGAGGTCCACCCGCATGGCGAGTCGCGGCTGCAGCCGCTGCGGCGCCTGCGGCAGGACGTCATCGGTGAGCCGGAGCCGCACCACCCGGTGCTGGCGGGGCGCATCAAGGACCTCGCCAGGGGCGCGGCGATCGTGCAGCTCGAAGAGGCGTGGCTGGAGCAGTACACGGCCGGGGTGCCCGAGGGGCCGCTGCGCGTCGCGAGCCCGCATAACGCCGACTCGGAGATGAACGAGTCGTTCGCGCGCGCGGCGAGCGGCAAGGAGGCGCTGCGCCTGCGGATCCGCTCGCGCCGGCTGGGGCGGACCGAGCGCCGCGCCGTGCGCGCCGCCGACCTGACCGTGACGGTGAGCGAGCACGACGACGCGTTTTTCCGCGGGCTCGGGGCGCGCCGCACCGTCCTCGTGCCCAACGGCGTCGACGACGAGCTCTTCGCGCTTGACCCCGCGTCCGGCGAGCCGGGCCGCGTCTTGTTCTTCGGGGCCTACCACTGGGCTCCCAACCGAGACGGCCTGGCGCGCTTCCTGCGCGACGGCTGGCGCGAGGTCGTCGCCGGGCATCCGGCGGCGCGGCTGCGCGTCGTGGGGTCCGGGCCGCTCGACGTGATCCAGGACGCCGCCAGCGGGCTGCCGTCGGTCGATATCGCCGGCCTGGTCGACGACATCGTCGCTGAGATCGCGGCTGCGCAGGTCGTGGTCGTGCCCGTGTGGACGGGCGGCGGAACCCGCATCAAGGTGCTTGAGGCGATGGCGGCCGCGCGGCCGATCGTCGGCACCGATGTCGGCGTCGAGCGGATCGGGTTCTCCGACGGCGAGCACGGCCTGCTGCGCGAGACGCCCGAGGCGCTCGCGGCGGGCATCGTCGAGCTGCTGCGCGACCCCGCCCGCGGAATCGCGCAGGGCGCCGCGGCGCGCGAGGCCGTGCGGTCGATGAGCTGGAGCGCGCTGGCGCAGCCGCTCGAGGAGCGGTACCGCGCCGCTGTGGAGGCTGCAGGCCGATGAGCACCGACGAGCGCGAACCGGGCCAGCCCGGCGACGAGGCCGAGGTCGACTTCGCCAAGACGGGAGCCGGCGCGCCCGTCGATCAGGAGCTCGACGTCGTCGCGCACCACCAGCCGGACCAGGTCGCGCGCGAGCACGCCGCCGCCGACGCCGTGTCGCGCGAGACGGGCTACTCCGAGGAGGCGCTCGAGACGCTGCGGATGGTGACCGCCGCCGACGACGAGATCACCGACGAGCAGCGCGCCGTCCGCGACAAGACCGCCCGCGGCATGATGCTCATGGGCATCCGGACCGTGGTCGTCCGCGGGTTCGGCCTGTTCGGCACGATCTTCCTCGCCCGGTTGCTCGACCCCGCCGACTACGGCGTCGTCGCGCTCGGTCTCACGATCATCGTCCTCGGGCGCTTTCTCGCCGACGGCGGCCTCGGGCCTGGGCTGATCCGCCGCGAGCAGGTGCCCGAGCGCTACGAGTACGCGGCGCTGCTGGCGTTCTCGCAGGCCGCGACCTGGCCGGTCTTCCTGATCGGCTCGGCATTGGCCTTCGGGGTGTTCGACCTCGGAGGCGACGACGGGGCGCTCACGGTGTCGCTCATGTTGCTCGCGATGGTGATCGATGTGCTCCGCGTCGCGAACTCCGTCGCTTGCGAGCGCGACCTGAACTACACCCCGATCGTGCGGGCCGAGATCTTCGAGTTCAGCATCTACAACATCCTCGCGCTGGGCCTGGTGGCCGGCGGGATGGGCGTGGTCGGCGTCGGCGTGGCGAACGTCGTTCGCGCGATCGTGGGCGCGTCGCTCGTGACGATGCTCGGGCCGCTCGGTTGGGTCACGCCGAAGTGGAACACCGCGGTCGTCAAGAGCCTGGCCAAGTTCGGCGCGTACTTCCAAGCATCGTGGCTGGCGACGATCTTCCGCGACCAGGGCCTCGCCATGATCCTGTTCTCGATCAGCGGCGCAGCGGCGCTCGGCGCGTTCGATCAGGCCCGCCGGCTGCTTGTGATCGTGACGATGGTGTTTGAGTCGGCGTGGCGGGTCGGCCTGCCGGGCATCGCGCGGATGATGGAGGCAGGGGCCTCATCGAAGATGCTGATGGAGCGCGGGCTCGGCCTGGCGGGCGTCGCCATGGCGTTCCCGGTCGTCGGCCTGGTGGCGACCTCGCAGTGGCTCGTTCCGCTGCTGCTCGGCCCAGGCTGGGATGAGACCGCGCACCTGCTGCCGTGGGTCGGCGCGGCGATCATGCTGACGATCCCGCTCGCGACGATCGTGACCACGCTGCTGTGGGCGCAGGACGAGCCGAAGAAGGTCTTCCTGATGGGGATCCCCTCGCTGGTCGTGGTGCTTGGCGTCGGCGCGATCGCGATGACGGAGTACGACGCCGTCGGCGCCGGCATCGGCCTGACCGCGGGTGGCGTCGTCTACGTCGCGTCGTGCGTCTGGTTCGCCAAAGAGGAGTTCGGGCCCAAGGCGCTGCTGAAGTTCATCGGGCCGCTGCTCGCGGCGATCGGCGCGACCGCCGTCGGCTACCTCGTCACCTATGAGCTGGACCCGGGCGATGCGGTCGGCGTGATCGTGTCGGGCGCCGTCGGCGTGATCGCCCTGGTGCTCTTGCTGCTCGTGCTGGCGCGGGCGTCGACGATGGAGCTCTGGCGCTTCTTCGGGAAGGCCCGCGGGTGAGCACGCGCGCTGGCGGTGCAGCGGGTCGGGGGGGGGGGGGGGGGCCCCCCGGGGGGGCCGGGGCGGGGCG
>JAEYAL010000349.1 GCA_023404805.1 Actinomycetes bacterium
GAGCCGGTTGGGGCTGCGCGGCGGCGACCGCAGGCGCGCCGGCCGACACGGTCGCTTCGCCGGCCGTCAGCGATGGGAGGCCGCTGATCTGCTCGATGACCTGCTCGAGGGTCGTCGCGACCGCGCAGCGGCGGGCGCCGTAGTCGAGGGCCATGTGGTGGTCGAGCCGCGAGAAGTCGCCGAGCGCGTCGGCCACGAGGAACGGCTGGACCTCCTCCATGAACGCCTGCGCGGCCGTCATCAGGCAGCCGATGTGGGCGTAGATGCCGGTGATGATCAGCTGGTCGCGGCCCCGCGCGCGGAGCTCGTCATGCAGGCCGGTGCGCACGAACGCGCTGTAGCGCCACTTCGTCAGCTCGACGTCGCCGGGCTGCGGCGCGAGCTGCGGGATGATCGCCGCCTCGGCCGGATCGTGGCCGATGCCGTCGCCCCAGAAGTCCTGCAGCAGACCGCGCTGCTGGAGCGACTGCCCGGGCGGCTGGGCGCTGTAGATCACCGGGATGCCGGCGGCGCGCGCCGCGGCCGCGAGCTTCGCGATGTTGGCGATCAGCGCCGGGATCGGCTCGGCGGTGCGGTCGAACGCATCCAGGAAGTACTCCTGCATGTCGTGGACGAGCAGCGCGGCGCGGCTCGGATCAACGGCCCAGTCGACGCGGTTCTCAGGCAGGTCGACGGCCGTAGGCATCGGGTACGGCGCGATGGAAGGAAGTCCCATGGGAATGGCTCCAGCGTTCAGCGGGCGGCGTCGGCCGCCTGAGGATTGGCGTCGGCACGAAGGTCGGTGAGTTCCGGCAGGGACTCGGTCTCGGCGAGGTGTCCCGCAAGCAAGGTGCGCAGCTCGCGGCGGCTCACCTTGCCCACGCCCGTCGTCGGGAAGGCGGGGACGAAGGCGATGCGGTCGGGCACTTTGAAGGCGGCCACGCCCCGCTCGCGGACGAACTTGCGCAGGCTGGCGGGCGTCGGCCGCTCGCCCCGCGGCACCACGACGGCCCAGGAGCGTTCGCCGAGGCGCTCATCGGGGACGCCGACGACGCACGCGTCGAGCACGGCGGGGTGGGCGAGGAGGTGGTGCTCGACCTCGGCGGGCGCGATCTTCTCGCCACCGCGGTTGATCTGCTCCTTGGCGCGGCCGACCACCTGCAGGTGGCCGGTTGGCAGCTGCCGGACGAGGTCGCCGGTACGGTAGAAGCCGTCCTCGGTGAACGCCGTGGAGTTGTGCTCGGCGGCCCGGTAGTAGCCGCGGATCGTGTACGGCCCGCGGGTCAGCAGGGCGCCGGTCTCGCCGGGCGGCACGGGCTCGTCGTCCTCGTCGACCACGTGGACCTCATCGCCGGCCGACATCGGGCGCCCCTGTGTTGTGGCGACGAGTTCGGCGGAATCCTCGCGGCGCGTGTAGTTCACCAGGCCCTCAGCCATCCCGAACACCTGCTGCAGTCGGGCGCCGAGCACGGGCTCCACGCGGGCCGCGACCTCGGCGTCGAGCTTCGCGCCACCGACCTGGAGGACCTCGAGGCTGGAGATGTCGACCGCGGGTGCGGCGCCGTCAGCGCCGTCAGCCGCTGCGAGCGCACCGGCGACGGCTTCGATCCACGCGATCGCCAGCGGCGGCACGACGCCCGTCAGCGTGATCCGCTCGCGCTCGATCAGGCCGAGGGCCGTCTGCGGATCCGGGCTCGGGCAGAGCACGACCGTGCCGCCGGCCCAGAGCACGCCGAGGATGCCGGGCGAGCTGAGCGGGAAGTTGTGGGCTGCGGGCAGCGTGACGAGGTACCGGGTCTGCGGCGTCAGCTCGCACACCTCGGCGCTGACGCGCACGCTGTAGAGGTAGTCGTCATGCGTCCGCGGAATCAGCTTCGGCAGGCCCGTCGTGCCGCCAGAGAGCTGAAGAAGCGCGAGATCGCTGCTCGCTGGGCCGGTGTGCGCGGCGTCGTCGAGCGGCGTGCCGCGCAGGTCGTCGAGGGCGGTCTGCCCGTCGCGAGGCGTGCCGTCGACGACCACGAGCCGCAGGAACGGCGCGTCGGCCTGGATCTCGGCGGCGATCGCGGCGTGGTCGACGCGGGGGCGCGTGCCGACCGTGACCAGCGCGACCGCCTCGCTGTGGGCGGCGAGGTGGCGGAGCTCGCTGCCGCGATGGGCGGGCAGGGCCATTACCGGGATCGCGCCGAGGCGCATGCAGCCGAGCAGCACCTCGCAGAAGGCCGGCTCGTTCGGCAGCCAGATCACGACGCGGTCGCCACGGCGGACGCCGCGCGCAGCCAGGCCGCCGGCCAGCTCGCTCGCGCGGCGGTCGAGGTCGGCGTAGGTCCAGCGCGTGCCGTCCGCGCCGACGACGGCCTCGGCATCCGGCGTCGCGGCAGCGCGTTCGCGCAGCAGCTCGCCGAAGGTCTGCCCGGTCCAGTAGCCCGCGTCGCGGTAGCGCTCGGCCACGTCGCCCGGCCAGGTCGGCAGATCGGGCGTGCCCGGCACGTCGATCCGCGGCAGCGGCTGGTCGGCGGCTGCGGCGGTCATGAGCCGAGCGTCGCGCCGCCGTCGACGCGGAGGTCATGCAGGGCGATGTGCGCCGCGCGGGGAGAAAGCAGGAAGGCGACGGCGTCGGCCACGTGCGCCGGCTGCGCGATGCGGCCGAGCGGGATGCCCGGCCAAAACGCCTCGGG
>JAEYAL010000005.1 GCA_023404805.1 Actinomycetes bacterium
GCTGCCGGCAGCGCCGGCCGGACCAGCCACGCCGGCGGGGCCTGCCGCGCCCGCCGGACCTGCGGTGCCGTCAGCGCCCTTGGGGCCGGGAGCGCCAGCTGCGCCGTTGAGGCCGTTCACGCCGTCCTTGCCGGGCGTGCCGCCAGCGGGCAGCTTGCTCGGCGTCTTGCCATTGAGGATCGAGAAGATGTCGGTCTGGTCGATCGTGCCCTGCACGTTGGCGGCCTGCGGACCGGACGCCCACACCGGCACCGTGGCGCCCGTGTGCGACTGCGAGCCGCTGGTCGTCGCGCCGTTGCCGGTGTCGGCGGTGCCGTAGACGATGCGCAGCGGCGCGCCGTCGATCGTCTGGACGGTCGCGTACGCAGCGCCCGTCGCCGGCTTGCTCGCGGCGTTGACGATCTGCGACGAGTGCGAGTGGTCCGCGGTCACGATGATGAGCGTGTCCGGGTGGTCCTTCTGGTAGGCCTGCGCCACCCCGACGGCTTCGTCGAGACCGAGCAGCTCACCGAGCTGGCCGCACACATCGGCAGCGTGGTCGCGCTTGTCGATCGAGGCGCCCTCGACCTGCAGCGTGAAGCCCTCCGGATCGCTCTCCAGGAGCTGGATCGCCTTCTTCGTCATCGCCGCCAGCGACGGCTCGTTCGTCGACTCGCGCTGCGTCTCGTCGCAGCGCACGTCGGCGCCGCCGCCCTGGACGTTCTTGTCGAGCGTCGCCGCGTTCGCCGTGAGGTAGGCGTCGGTGCGCGCGTAGAGCGGCTTGAACTCGGTGGTCATGTTCGAGGTGTTGAACAGGCCGAGCACCTTGCCGCCGGACAGCGACGTGACGCCGGCCAGGCCGGCCTTGTCGCCGACCTGCTGCGTGTAGCCCTTCGACGTCGCGTAGTCGAGCACCGTGTCGGTGCCGCCTGCGGCGAGCGTCTGCGTCCAGCGGCTCTTGCCGCCGCCGAGGACCACGTCGTAGCCGGTGTCCACGATCTGCTCGGCCACCGAGCCCAGGCCGCCTGCGGTTTTGGCCTCTGACGCGCAGGTCGTGCGCGTGTCGGCCGGGCCCTGGCAGGCGCGCTGCGAGATGTGCGCCGACGGACCAGCCGGGGTCGCGTCGGTGATCTCGGCAGTCGAGACGTTGCCAGTGGCTTTGCCCGCTTCCTTCGCGAGCTCCATGTACGTGGTGTAGCCCTTGTTGGAGCCGGGGACGTTCGCGGCGCTCGACGGGCCCTGCGCGAGGCGGCCGTCGGTGGTGCGCTTGCCGGTCGACCAGGCGACGGCGGTCGGCGCCGAGTCACCGGTGTAGTTCGGGGGGTACGCCGGACCGGGGCCGTAGCCCAGGACGTAATGGATCGAGCTGCCGCGGAAGGGCAGCTTGTCGATGTTCAGGCGGCCGGCGGCGCCCTTGCCGTAGTAGCGGCCCGAGGTGACCTCGGAGTCGCCCATCCCGTCGCCGATGAACAGGATCACGTTCTTCGGCTTGGACGGGTCGATCTTGCCCGCGAGGGTCGCGGAGTAGTCCTCGTCGCCTCCGGCGGCGCCGATCGCCACTCCAGCGGTGGCGGTCGTGGCGGCAGCCGCTAGGGCCAGCACCTTCATCTTCTTGTTCATCGGTTCTCCGAGTGGGGGGAAAGACCGGGGGAGTGTCGACGCGCGGCGACGCCGGAATGTCACGCCCGTGTCGACAACCCGTTGCGATCCTGAGAACGGCCCGCGACACCTGGCGCGCACGCCGCCAACAGCGTCGACCGTCCTTCCTCCGGGGCTATAGGCCCAGCGGAAGGACGGTCGACGCTCAGCACGCTGGCGCTGCGGCGGCGTCAGTGGCCGATGAGCGCCGTGAGCGCGGGCCCGCCGGAAAGGAGCTCGCGCAGCAGCGCGGGCTTCACCGCGTCGAGCGGGATGGCAGCGCCGACGATCTCGCGCTCGCCGATCTCCTGCTCGGCGACGACCGGCTCGCGGCCAGCCGCCGCGCCTTCGGCCGGGAACCGCTTCGCGAGGCGGCCTTCGGTGGCGTGCAGGTCGCGGGCGTAGTGCGGGGCGGCGCAGACCAGCAGCTTCGGGCCGGCCGGAGCGTCGTCCGTCGAGACGACGCCAGCGCCGATCGACGACATCCGCCCGAGCACCCCCGGCCCGACGATCACCTCAGCTGCAGCGTCGCCCAGGCACGACTGGACCGCCGACGGGGTCTCCGCCGTGATGAGGCTGGTCTGCGCCCCAGTGCGCTCGAGGTCGCTGCGCACGCTCGCCGGGCCACCGCTGGCGACGCGCTGCTGACCGGTGACGAAGAGGGTCGTCGGGCCCGCCTGCACGACGGCGTCCGGCGCCGGCGCGTCCACCGCGGCGAGCCGGGCGGCCCCCGCCTTGCCGAGCGTGAGCCGGGCGATCTCGTCGGCGGGGAGCGGGCCGCCGAGCTCAGTCAGCGCACCCGGGTTCACGAACGCCAGACGCGTTCGGGCGGGCGGGACGTCGGTGGTCGTCCCGAGGACGCCCGGTGCGAGGGCCGGCGGCGGCGTGTCCTGCGCCAGCGTGCGGGCAGGCTCGACGGCGATCGGGGCCGACGCGTCATCGCCGCAGCCGGAGAGCGCGGCGATGAGCGCGGCGGACGCGCACAGAAGCCGTGGAAGGGACGCAGCGCGGGGGAGAGCAGGCATGGCGAGGAGAGCTGGGTTGAGGGAGGAGCCCAGGAGGACGGGGCTGAAACGGCGAAGGCCCCCGCCGGACGCGTCGCGCCGGGCGGGGGCCTTCACGGGCAGCTGGCGCTAGGAGCGCTTCGCCTTCTTCTTGGACGCTTCGGCATCGCCGCTGGCGCCGCGGTGGCAGGCCGGCGTCGTCACCCGAACAGGACCCGCCGCGTAGTGGCGGATCTGCGAGGTGCCGTCCTTATTGACGAGCACCTTGTTCGTGTAGGGATCGCGGGCCAGGACGCTGGTGAACGTCGTCGCCGTGCTCCTGAGCTTGAGCTTGCAGAACGGCGTGTTCTTGGCGACTTCCTTCTCAGACAGCGTCAGCGAGACCAAGCCGCGGACGGTGTTGTACCCGCCCTTGTAGGTGCCCGTGCACGAGACGCCCCAGCCGGGGAACTCGCCCGCGCACCCGAAGGCTTCGTCGCCGATGATCCCGTTGTCGGCGAAGCGGGTGGTGAACAGCTCCGATTCGGCGCCTTCGACCTGGCGGTTGAAGCTCACGGTGAAGCCCGTGATCTCGGCAGCGCAGCGCAGGCGGTACTGCACGACGATCGTGCCCTCACCCTGGAGCACAGCCGGCACGTCCTTGGGCTTGAACAGGCGCACGTAGCACTGGTTCACGCCCGGCGTCGGGATGTCGTTGCCGACCGGCAGGATCGGTGCACCGGTGGTGTCGACCTCGAGGGGCGGCGTGGTGGGAGCAGGGGTCTGCGCGAGCGAGGCCGAGGCCCAGACCCCGGCGATGGAAGCGGCGGCCACGAGCGCGGGAAGCGCACGCTTGGTGCTGCGGAGCAAGAGGTTCTCCTTGGGTGGGTGGGGGTGGCCCACGAGCGCGGGCTCCGCGGGATCTTCAGGCACGGCGATGGCCCGCTTGTTGCGCCCGTGTCACCCGGCTGTGAAGAGCTGGTGACCACGCGCTGGCCGGCGTCAGCTCCCGGGAAGGGCGAGCCCGCTGACGCCGTCGGCCTTTGCCCAGCCTGGCGCGTCGACGCCCAGCCAATCGGCCTGCGTGCGGGCGATGGCGAACGGGTCGAGCGGCAGGGCGTCAGTCGTGTCCGGGGTGACGCCGGGCCCGAGCAGCAGCGCGCCGCTGACGACCGCGGCCGGGGCCCCGGCATCGTCTGGCGTCGCGGTGAAGGCGCCGGCTGGAGCCGTTTCGAGGCCCGCCACCTCGCCGTCGCCGACGACGATGACCGCGCTGGACTCGCCGAGCCCGCTGGGGCCAGTGAGCGCCCGGAGGGTCTCGTCGAGATCGTGGTCGCGGACGTCGGCGGCGCCCGCGTCGCAGCCGCCCGGCGCGCAGGCGCCGACTTCGACGACGAGCCAGGCGGGCGGTTCGCCGGCGGCCAAGTCGGTGGAGAGGGAGGACAGCGGGGCGGCCGCGCTCTCGCACGCGCCCGAGCTGGCGAGATCGCCGAGGCGCCGCAAGGCGCTGGTCGCGGAGAGCAGCGCGCTGGCGCCCGTGGGCGTCCCGGTGCCGCAGAGCGCGCCCGAGGCTTCGGCCTCGGCCACCGGCGCGTAGGCCTTCCAGCGGCGCCCGTCGACGGCGATCGCCGATGGCAGCGACGGCGTGCCCGACGGGTAGTCGCAGCCGGAGCCGGCGACGCGGCCGAGATCGTCGACCGTGCCGGGACTGAGCGGGGCGGCGGCCGGGCCGGAGCAACCCGCGCGCGTGAGGGGGTTGGGCGCTTGGCCGGCGATCAGCCCGAGGGAGGTCGCGAGCGGCGCGCCCGGGGCGACGGCCATGCCGGTGAGGGTCATGCCCTTCGC
>JAEYAL010000081.1 GCA_023404805.1 Actinomycetes bacterium
GCCGGACGGCGCCTAGTTGTCGACGAGCCCGTCGCGGACGCCGCGGCGGAACTCGTTGATCACCGAGTTGGTGTCGGACGCCAGCGCGTTGAACGCGGCGACGGCCTCCAGGTACGCCGAGCGGACTCCGGCGCGATCGGTGGCCTTGCTCGCGTCGTCCGCGAACTGCTCGGTGATCGCGCTGACCTGGTCGCGCAGCTCAGCCGGCAGCTCCTCCTGCGCCTTCGTGACGTCGGCGCGGATGTTGTCGATCGCCTCGCCGGCGTTCTCTGCCGACGTGGCCGTGCGCATCTTGTGCAGCTCCTGGCCGATCTGCTCGCCGGCCTCGCGGGCGTTGTCCTCTGGCGAGTCGCCGCAGCCGGCCGCGAAGACCGTGCAGGAGACGACAAGCGCCGTCGAGATCAGGCGCTTCATGCGGGCGCTCCCGAGTTGTGGTGTTGCGGGTCGGCCGCCTTGAGCCCAAAGCCGAGCATGATCAGCGCGACGCCTTGCAGCAGCAGCGCGATCGACACGACGTAGATCAGCGTGACCACGCCGATGCCAGGCTGCGCGACGATCGCGACGCCAGCGATCACGCCGATCAGGCCGAGGATCAGGTTCCAGGCGCGGCTCTCGCTGACCGTGATGCCTCGCGCCACCTGGACCGAGCCCGAGACGAGGAACCAGATGCCGAGCGTGAACGCGGCCACGACGACCGAGGCGCCTGGGCGGACCAGCAGCACGAAGCCGACGATCAACGTCAGCACGCCGAGCAGCCCGGACAGCACTCGCGCGAACGTGGACCGCTCGTGGCTGAACGCGATCATCAGCTCGCCAAAGCCCGCCATCAGCAGGTAGATGCCGAAGAGCAGGCCGACCGCGAAGAGCGTCGGGCCGGGCCAGACGAGCGCCAGGATGCCCGCGATGATCGCGAGCACGCCGATCGTGACGGGGATCCACCAGCGGGGGAACTTCAGCTGGTCGTATTCCACCGCGATCGGTGAGGAAGCGGCCGGGGCCGCGGGGGCTGTCATGAGTGGTGCCTCTCGGGTCGAAACAGGTCCGCCCGCACACTCCCACACCCCTCGGCAGGCTCTCGACCCGTACGCACCGATTCGTCCCCTGACGAGGCTACGGCCTGCTCAGAATCACCCGCCGTGGGCGAGGTCGAGGGGGAGGTCTCGGAGCGACGTCCCTTCGCTCCGAGACCCCTGATTCCCGTCCCTACGGAAGGCCGGCCGTTACTGGCGGCCGACCCCGCGAATCAGCGCACGCGGAGCGTTCGACGCTCCACGACTCCGTCCGTGTATCGCAGGGTCACGCGCAGGGTCAGCTGCGCGCGGCTCCGGCGGACCTTCGACGAAAGCTCGAGCGTCCCACTCTTCAGCTTCGCCGACACGGTCTGCCGGCCGGAACCCCGAAGGGTCGCCCGGACTGTGCGCCTCGAGGTGGCTTTGAGGCTGCCACCCGAGACGAAGGTCTTCGCGGTCTTGCTCTTGACGACCGACATGCCTGACGCCAGCTGCACGCTCACCGACGACAGCTTGGTCTTCGACGACGGCGCCTTCGCGCGGAACTGCAGCGCCGGCGTGCCGGTCTTGCGGCCGGTGAGCTTCGCGCTCAGGGCCGCCTTGCGCGACGTCGCACCCGCGACCGCACCCGCGCCGCACGGCGCGTCGATCGTGCGCGAGGTCGTCGCTCCGGTCTGGCCGGTGAGCGCGAACACGAACGTCGCCTTGCCAGCCGGGCAGAACAGCTTGCTCACGCGCAGGGCCGACTGGGCCCCAGGCGCGAAGATGAGCACGAGGTCGTCGATCGGCGCATCAGGCAAGCTCGCGAGCGTGACCTCCAGCTGGCCGCTGGGTGCCACCTTGACGTGGCCCTCGATGCGGGCGCTGAAGCGGCCCTGGATGTCGAGGCCGATACCCGGCAGCGTCTCGCCCGGGTACTTGACGAGGACGACGCGGCCGGTGATCGGCTCGTCGAGGATCGCCAGGGTGCCGGTGAGGCTGCCGGTGGTGGCGGCGCCGCAGCCGCCGCCGGAGCGGAACTCGTCGATCGGGCAAGCTCGCCCGATGCGGTCGATGTCGGCGCCGATGCCGACGGGCAGCGTCACCTTCACGGAGCTCAGCGCGGACTGGTTGCCCGGCAGCGCGACGCGGGTGGTGATGCCCGGCGAGTCGCCCACCTTCGTGCCATCCGGGAGCGACGCCTCGACCTTCGGGGCGAACGGCAGCCCGTCGCAGCCCGACATCTGCGCGTCGGCGCTCGGCGTCGCCGTGGCGCCGAGGTCCGACGCCAGATCAGCCGTGACCTTCAGCGGGGCGCACGACGTCGGGTTCTTCGAGAACCCGGGGCGGTCGAGAAAGACGGCCATCGAGCGCAAGTTGAGCGGGATGTCGAGGAACGTCTGCGGGACCTGCGTGGTGAGATCGAGGCCGAGGTCGCCGGGACGCAGGTCGATCCGCGCCGGGACCACGAGCTGGCCGAGGTTGACCTCGCCGAACGACACCGGCGCGACGATCGTCAGGCCGGCGACGGCGCCCGCGGGGCGCTCGGTCAGGTAGACGGTGCCCTTCGGCGTCGTCGTCGGCGCCGGGCCGACGCCGGCCTGCACGGAGACCGAGCCCACGCGGGTGCTCTCGGGGCACTTGCCATCGGCTGCCGCAGCGGCCGCGCACTCCGGCACGCCCTTGAGCGACGCGAGCATGCCAGGCGCGAGGTGCACCACGGCCTTGCCGAGCCGGGCTGAGCGGTCCGGGCGGGCGATGGTGAAGGTCGGGAGGCCCTCAGCGCCCGCCTGCGTCGACGCGAACGACGCAGCCAGCGTCGGCGCGAACGACGCCGGGTCGACGCAGTCCTGGTCGATGGTGAGAGAGAGCGGCGCCGCGCTCGTCGGGGTAGCCGAGCTCGTGGGGATCAGCACGCTCTCACCCGCTCCGGTGCCGCAGCTGCGAGGCGTCGACGTGACGCCGTGGTCGCCGCCGCGGAAGGTGAGCAGGAACGAATCGAACGGCACGTCCGGGAGGCCGGTGAGCGTGGTCACCAGGCGGCCTTGGTCGTCGATCGTGAGCTGGCCGAGCAGCTTGACGCGCGGCGCGTCGGCGGCGGTGCCGCCCTGGTCGGTCGAGATCATGAGCTGCGGCAGGCGGTTTTTGCCGGTCTGCTCGCCGAGGTACGCGTTGCCGACGAAGGGGACCTTGAGGTTCGGCGAGACGAACTTGACCGTCGCGGTCGCGCTCGCGGCCGGGCAGGCCGGAGGCGTGTTCTTCTCAAGCGCGAAGGCCTCGTTCGAGCAGAGCGGGAGGCCTTCGGGGCCGGAGGCGCCCTGGGCGCCGAGCATCAGGCCAGGCGGCAGCGTCACCACCGACTTGCCCGGGTTCACGGTGGCGACCGTGTCGGGCGTCTCCGAGCGCGCCGGGCGGATGTCGACGATCGTCTCGGTCGGCACGTCGGGGCGCTTCTCGCTCGTCGTGACGCTCGCGGTCTGGCCGATCGTAAGCCTGTCGCAGCCTGTCGGCTGGTAGGTCCGCGAGAGGCTCGACTTGTCGCCGCCGTAGGACTCGGACGTGAAGTTGGTGACGGCGTCCTCGCACGATGAGCCGGTGCGGCTGAACGACTCGGGCATCGTCGGGTGGTCGGCCTTCGAGCCCCAGAAGCGGAAGCCGAACGTGTCGATCGCGATCGGCAGCTGCATGCCCAGGCCGCTGTCGGCACTGCGCGGCAGGCCTTCGGCGACGGCACGCAGGCCGACGTCCGGGGCCGTGCGCAGCGTGAACCGCAAGAGGATCTTGGACTTCGGCAGCGCGACACCGGCGAGCTGGGCGTCGAGCTGGATGCCGAGCAGGCCGACCTCGTTGTTGGTGTGCGTGAGGTTGTAGACGCGGCCCTTCACATTCAGCGGGACCTCGATGCCGAGCGCGTCGGCGCGGATCGCCGCCGATGCGGCACCGACCTGCGTGTTCACGGCACAGGCTGCCGGGGCCGTCGACCTGGCCGCGAACTTGGCCGCGTCGCACTGCGGAGCGATGTCGACGTTCGCCAGGACGCCGCGCGGCGAGTCGATGACGGTCTTCTTGAGGTCGTCACCGCCGGGCTTGACCTTGCTCGTCGTGCGCAGCGCGAAGCAGAAGTCGTTGTACGCGGCGGCCTGGTTGACGCGGGTCGCGCCGCTGCCCTCTGGGTTGCACGAGGAAGCCGCGGTGATCGGCCCGGCGAAGATGCGTTCGACCTTGACGGCGTGCGCTGCCGACGGCAGCACCAGAGCGGCGAGGAGCGCGACCAGGGCGGTGGTCGCTCGGACAAGAGCGTGGCGGGAGCGCATGGATCTCTTCAGGAGACGAGGCGGCAACGGACTGAGCGGTCCGGCAAATGGCATGCCGGTGCCGCTGGCGTTGGTGACCACTGCACGGTAACCACGAAAACCGGTAATAGCAACTACCACTTTCCAATGACACCTGAACGTCGTTCAGCATCAGAGCCCGGCGCCGCCCAGGCCGCTAGGCCGCCCTGCGCTCCCTTGCGCCGCCGCCAACCTTGACACGCTTGTGTCAAGGTTGGCAGTTCATTGGTAGTCTCACGAGCGTGAGCCGTGATTTTCTTGCCGCCGTTGCCGACCACATCGTCGTCTTCGACGGCGGCATGGGCGCCACGCTCGAGGCGTGGGACCTGTCGCTCGAGGACGACTACAAGCTCCCCGGGCGCGCGCACGAGGCGCTCGTCCTCAACCGCCCGGACATCATCGAGCGCCTGCACCGCACGATGGTCGAAGCGGGTGCTGAGGTCGTCGAGACCGACACCTTCCAGGCCAGCCGCCTGAAGCTCGAAGAGTGGGGCCTGGAGGCGCACGTCCGCGAGATCAACGTCGAGGCATGCCGCATCGCCCGCCGCGCGATCGGCGAGGACCGCTTCATCGCCGGCTCGATCGGCCCGACCGGCTTCCTGCCCGCGTCCGACGACCCGACCCTCGGCCAGATCCGCTTCCGCGACCTCGTCGAGGTGTTCCGCGAGCAGTCTGCTGGCCTGCTCGAGGGCGGCGCCGACCTCATCATCATCGAGACCGCGCAGGACATCCTCGAGGTCAAGGCGGCCGTCTTCGGCGCCCGCGAGGCGATGAAGGAAGCCAACATCTTCAAGCCGATCCAGACGTCGGTCTCGCTCCTGCCCAACGGCGGCAAGATGCTGCTGGGCACCGACATCGACTCGGTCCTCACGACGCTCGAAGCGCTCAAGGTCGACGTGATCGGCCTCAACTGCTCGACCGGCCCGGGCGACATGCGCGACGCGATCCGCTTCCTCGGCGAGAACGCGTCGGTGCCGATCCACTGCATCCCGAACGCCGGCCTCCCGATCCAGGGCGACGACGGCGAGACGATCTTCCCGGAGACCCCGGAGGAGCTGGCGCCCGCGATCCGCGAGTTCGTGCAGGACTTCGGCGTCGGCATCGTCGGCGGCTGCTGCGGCACCACGCCCGCGCACATCAAGGCGATGGCCGAGGCCGTCGCTGACCTGAAGCCCAAGCCGCGCCCCGCCAAGCGCGCGCCGAAGGTCAGCTCGATGATCAACTCGATCGACCTCGTGCAGACGCCCGCGCCGACGATGGTCGGCGAGCGCGTGAACTCGCAGGGCTCCCGCGCGGCCAAGGAGATGCTGCTGGCCGACGACTACGACGGCATCCTTCAGGTCGCCACCGACCAGGTCGAGGGCGGCGCGCACGTGCTCGACCTCTGCGTCGCGCTGACTGAGCGCACCGACGAGGACGAGCAGATGCGCGAGGTCGCCAAGCGCGTCTCGCTCACGCAGGCCGCCCCGATCCAGATCGACTCGACCGAGCCCGAGGTCATCTCGATGGCCCTCGACCAGATCCCGGGCCGCGCGATCGTCAACTCGGTGAACCTCGAAGCCGGCCGGGCCAAGATGGACACCGTCATGCCGATGGTCATCGACCACGGCGCGGCGCTCATCGCCCTGACGATCGACGAGGTCGGCATGGCGAAGACGGCCGAGCGCAAGGTCGAGGTCGCCAAGGTGATCTACGACATCGCCGTCGGCGAGTACGGGCTGGACCCGGAGCTGCTGATCTACGACGTCCTCACGTTCACGCTCACCACCGGCGATGAGGAGTGGAAGCCGTCGGCGATCGAGACGATCAACGGCATCCGCGAGGTCAAGAAGGCGCTGCCGGGCGTCAAGACGTCGCTGGGCGTGTCGAACGTGTCGTTCGGCGTCGGCCTGGCCGCCCGCGCGGTCCTGAACTCGGTCTTCCTCTACCACGCGGTCGAGGCTGGCCTCGACCTCGCGATGGTCAACCCGAACCACATCACGCCGTACGGCGAGATCGACGACCACGAGAAGGAGCTCGCCAACGACCTCGTCTGGAACAAGCGCGACGACGCGCTTGAGCGCTTCATCGCGCACTTCGAGTCCAAGGGCGCGAGCGGCGAGGTCGAGGAGAAGGCCGACCCGACCGCCGACATGACCCCCGAAGAGGCGCTGCACTGGCACATCCTGCGCCGCAAGAAGGAAGGGGTCGAGGCCTGGATCGACAAGTCGGTCGAGAAGATCGGCGCCGTCCCCACGCTCAACGACGTGCTGCTGCCCGCGATGAAGGAAGTCGGCGACAAATTCGGCGCCGGCGAGCTGATCCTGCCGTTCGTGCTGCAGTCCGCGGAGGTCATGAAGAAGGCCGTGGCGCAGCTCGAGAACTACCTCGAGCGCACCGCCGACTACACGAAGGGCAAGGTCGTCCTGGCGACCGTCTTCGGCGACGTGCACGACATCGGCAAGTCGCTCGTGAACACGATCCTCACGAACAACGGCTACACCGTGATCGACCTCGGCAAGCAGGTCCCGGTGCAGACGATCATCGACGCGGCCGTCGAGCATGACGCCGACGCGATCGGCCTCTCGGCGCTGCTCGTGTCGACCTCCAAGCAGATGCCGCTAGCGCTGCAGGAGCTGCGCAAGCAGGGCCACTCCTACCCGGTGCTCCTCGGCGGCGCGGCGATCAACCGCGCGTTCGTGAACCGCGCGATCTACGTGAACGGCAAGGCCGACGACACGACCTACGAGGCCGGCGCGTACTACTGCAAGGACGCGTTCGAGGGCCTGAGCGTGATGGACCAGCTCGTCGAGCCCGAGGACCGCAAGGCCCTGATGGAGAAGACGTTCGAGGGCGCGCTCAAGCAGCGCAACAAGGTCGAGGTGGTCGAGGACCTGCCGCCGACGACCGACGACTCCGTCCGCTCGCCAGTCGACGCCAATGCCCCCGTGCCCACGCCGCCGTTCTGGGGCGTGCAGGAGGTCCCGGTCGACATGGACGAGCTCTACCGCCACCTCGACACCCACGTGCTGTTCAAGCTCCACTGGGGCGGGCGCGGCATCAAGGGCGACGCGTGGACGAAGCTCGTCGAGGGCGACGTCGACCCGGATGGCGAGCCGATCGAGGGCTTCCGCCCGAAGCTCGAGCGCATGTGGAAGGAGCAGGACTACCTGCGCCCGCGCGCGCTGATCGGCTTCTTCCCGTGCTACGCGCTGGGCAACGACATCGTCGTGCTCGACCCCGAGGACCGCACCACCGAGCTGACCCGCTTTGTGACGCCCCGCCAGCAGAAGGGCGACCGCATCGCGACCGCGGACTTCTTCCGCCCGGCCAACGCCGATGGCACGCCGCCGGAGGAGCTCGACGTGATCGCCGTGCAGGCGCTCACCGTCGGCTCCGAGGTGACCGAGCTGATGGCCAAGCTCGAGGCTGACGGAGAGTTCGCCGAGCAGCTCTTCGTGCACGGCCTGGGCGTGCAGACGGCCGAGGGCCTCTCGGAGTGGCTGCACTGGAAGGTGCGCAACTGGTTCGGGATCCCCGAGACGCAGGGCCGCCGCCTCTCGTGGGGCTACCCGGCCGTGCCGGACCAGTCCGAGCACCTCAAGGTCGAGAAGCTGCTCGACTTCGCGCAGATCGGCATGAGCATCACCGACGGCTACTCGCCGGTGCCGGAGCAGTCGACCCTCGCGATGGTCGTGCACCACCCGCAGTCGATCTACTACGGCATGCGCAACGGCCGCTTCCTCCCGAACGGCTCGCCGGACGAGGTCATCCGCGGCACCTCGCGCGACGCGACCCTCATCCGCACCGAGCTCCTCGAGAGCGACGATGTGAACGAGGGCGCCGTCGAGGACGAGTCGGGCGTCGGCGCCGCAACGGAGTCGGCCGCCTCGTAAGGCGCTTCCGCGGCGGCGGCACGGCTCCGGGTTCACCGTCAACGCTCGACGGTGAACCCGGAGCCGTACCCGCCGCGATCCGATCTGGCGCGCCGCTAGGGGAACGCCGGCAGCGCGGCACCCTCGGGTGTGGCGGACTGCTGCGGCGCGGGCTCCGGCGGCGACGTGTACGGCGGCGCCTTGGGCCGCGGCTCGCCGCCGGGGAACGCCAGGCGCGCGATCGTGCGCTGCACCATCAGCCACTGCTGCCAGAACGGGCCGGTGTTGTAGGGCAGGCCGTACTCCTCGCAGACCGCTTTGACCTTCGGCGCGATGTCCTTGTAGCGCGAGCTGGGCATGTCCGGGAAGAGGTGGTGCTCGACTTGGAAGCTGAGGTTGCCGCTCATCAGGTGGAACACGTCGGAGCCTTCGATGTTCACCGCGCCGAGGAGCTGGCGCACGTACCAGCCGCCGCGCGTCTCCCCCTCGACCTCTGCTTCGGTGAAGGTGTAGGCCTGGTCCGGGAAGTGGCCGCAGAAGATGATCGCGTGGGCCCACACGTTGCGCACGATGTTCGCGAGCACGTTTGCCTTGAGGGTGCGCTTCCACGCCTTGCCGGAGAGGGCCGGGAAGACGACGTAGTCCTTCACGACCTGCCGGCCGGCCTTCTTGGCGATGCCGCGCAGCTCCTGCCGCAGCTGGCGCTTGTCCTTCGTGCCCTTGCGGATGGCTTCGAAGTCGAGATCGTGGAAGGCGACGCCCCACTCGAACAGCGCCATCAGCACCACGTTCAGCAGCGGCTGAGGCAGGAACCGCGGCTCCCAGCGCTGTTTGGGATCGACCCGGAAGACCTCGTAGCCCAGGTCCTTGTCCTTGCCGACGATGTTCGTGAACGTGTGGTGCACGTAGTTGTGGGAGTGCTTCCACGCGGCGGCGGGTGAGGCGGTGTCCCAGTCCCAGGTCGAGGAGTGGATCGCCGGATCGTTCATCCAGTCCCACTGGCCGTGGAGCACGTTGTGCCCGATCTCCATGTTCTCGAGGATCTTCGCGACCGACAGGCCGACGGTCCCGACGACCAGCGCCGGCGGATACCGCGACGCCATCAGCGCCACCCGCGACGCGACGGCGAGCCGGCGGTGGAACTCGATGAGGTTCGTGATGTAGATGCGGTCGCGCGCGCCGAGGTCGGCGCGGACCTCGTCGTGGATCGCCTGGAACGCGTCGCCGATCGCCTCGATCTGCTCCGGAGTGAGCCGGTGCAGCGGGTTCGTGGACGCCGGGTCGGCCGCCGTCTCGCCGGGGCCGCGCCCGCCGTCGTCGACGGTGTCCGGGATGGTCGTCGTGCTCGCGGCCGACTTGGGGTCGTGTTCCATGGGTCTTGCTCCTCGCGAGCCCGTCAGAGCTCGATCTCCACATCGCCTTCGGGACCGTTGACGCACGTCCGCACCGTCTGGCCGATGTCGCCGTGCACCTCGCCGCTGCGCAGGTCGCGCACCTGCCCCGATCTCAGCCGGCCGACGCAGGTGTGGCAGATGCCCATGCGGCAGCCGAACGGCAGGTTCGCGCCGCTCTCCTCGGCGCCGACCAGCATCGAGACGCCTGGGCCGCAGGTGGCTTCGGCGTCGGTGACCAGGAAGCGCACGGTGCCGCCGCCGCCCGTGCCGCCGCCAGCGCCCGTGCCGATGACCGGCTGGAAGCGCTCGGTGTGCAGGGGCGCGGCGCCCGAGCCAGCGGCGTCCCAGTGCGCTTCGAGCGCGTCGATCAGCGTGCGTGGCCCCGACAGAAAGGTCTCCCGCTCGCGCCAGTCGGGCACGAGCCGCTCGATCGCGGCCGGATCCAGGCGCGGCGCCTTCGCGGTGTGGTGCTCGACGAGCCGGTACCCGGGCCGCTGCTGCTCCAGCAGGCGCAGCGTCTCGCCGAAGATCACGTGCTCCGCCGACCGGGCGCTGTGCACGTGGACGACGTCGTCGAGCCGTCCGCGGCGGTCGAGTTCGCGCAGCAGGCTCCAGACCGGCGTGATGCCGCTGCCCGCGGTGATCATCAGGAGCTTTGCCGGGAGCGGGTCCGGCAGTGCGAACTCGCCCTCGACCTCACCGAGGTAGAGCATCATCCCCGGCTTGCAGAGCCGGGCGAAGAAGGGCGACATCGCCCCGCCCTCGACGTGCTTGACCGTGATGCTCACGAGGCCTTCGGGGTGGTCCGGATCGGAGGTGATCGTGTACGCCCGCCATTGGCGGATGCCGTCGATCTCCGCGCCGATCCGCAGGTACTGGCCCGGCCGGTGCCCCGGCCAGCCGAACGTGGGCCGGAGCACCACGGTGCGGGCGCCGTCGGCTTCCGGCTCGACCCGCACCACGGTCGCGCTGGCCTCGCGCGTCGACCACGCGGGGTTGATCAGCGCGAGGTAGTCGTCGACCCGCAGCGGGAACGTGAAGTTGCGCGCGATCCGGGCCAGGCGCTGCCTGGCTCGGGGGACGGTCGGTGTCGCTGCGTGCTCAACCAAGGGGAGTCGCGTGGGCCCCCCCCCGGGGGGGGAGCGCGCCCCCGCCCGAA
>JAEYAL010000198.1 GCA_023404805.1 Actinomycetes bacterium
GTCCGACGTCGTGCGCGGACAGCGCCGCGACCGAGGAGCCCGCCGCTCCGCCAAGCCTGGACCGCCGCCGGAGCGCCAGCGGGAGCGGATCGACGCGCTGACCGTCGACGTCGACGCCGGTGCCCGCGAGGCGCGCCGCAGCACCGCCTCTCCGGCCAGAGCCGCCGAGCCGGGCAGGGCTGGCCCGTCGCCGACCCTCACCAAGGGCGGCCCGACCGAAGCCGCCCCGGCCAAGGCCGCCGGCCGCGCTCGCAACACCGCGATCTTCTCGATCCTCACCGCGTTTTCGCGCGTCGCCGGGCTGCTGCGCGAGATCCTCGCGACCCGCTTCTACGGCACGAGCGCGGCCGCCGACGCCTTCACGCTCGCCTTCCAGCTGCCGAACCTGCTGCGGGCGCTGTTCGCTGACGCGGCGCTCTCGGCCGCGTTCGTGCCCGCCTTCACCGACCTGCTCCAGCAAGGCCGCCGCAAGGACGCGATGAAGATGGCGGTCGAGCTCGCCTGGCTCGTGCTGATCGGCCTCTCGGTGCTCGTAGCCGTGGCGATCCTGCTCACCCCGGTGTTCGTCCCATGGTTCACCGACGCCGACGCGAACACCGGCCTCGCGGTCAACCTCACCCAGATCATGCTGCCGGTGGTCGCGCTGCTCGGCCTCAACGGACTGCTCGTCGGCATCCTCAACGCCGAGGACCACTTCACGATCCCGGCGCTCTCTCCGGTGGTCTGGAACCTCGTGATCATGCTTTGCATGGTCGTCAGCCACGTCACGCTCGACGGGCCGGACGAGCTGTACGGCTACGCGATCGGCGTGCTCATCGGCACCGTGGCGCAGCTCGTGATGGCGGTGCCGCTGGTGCGGCAGGCGGGGTTCCGGATGGGCACGCGGCCGAACCTCAGCGGCACGCGCGATCCCGAGGTGCGCAAGGTGCTCGTGACGATGGTCCCGGTGGCCATCGGTCTCGGGCTCGTCAACTTCAACCTGCTCATCAACTCGACGCTTGCGCTGCGCTCGATGGAGGGCGCCGCGCGCGCGATCGAGGCGGCGTTCCGGCTCTACATGCTGCCGCAGGGCATCTTCAGCGTCGCGATCGCGACGGTCCTGTTCCCGGCGCTGAGCCGTGCTGCCGCCCGGCGCGCCGACGCTGAGCTGCGCGAGATCCTCGGCGACGGCATGCGCCAGATCCTGGTCCTGCTGATCCCCGCGGCGGCGGTCACGATCGCGCTCGCGGCCCCGATCGTCCGCCTGCTCTACGAAGGCGGCGACTTCACCGCGCAGTCGACCGAGATGACCGTCGAAGCGCTCTGGGTCTTTTCGCTCACCCTGCCGCTCAACGGCCTGAACTTGATCTTCACGCGCACGTTCTTCGCCCTGAAGGACCCGTGGGCGACGACCCGCCTCGCGCTCCTCAGCCTCGTCGTGAACATCATCGTCTCGGTCGCGCTCTACAAGCCGCTCGGCATCGCCGGCATCGTCGCGGGCACGGTCGCCGCGAACATCGTCGTCGTCGGGGCCCAGATGACGCTGCTCCACGGACGCCTCGGCGGTTCGCTCGGCCTGGCCCGCACGCTCCAGACGACGGTGCGCGTGCTGATCGGCACGGCCGCGTTGACGGTGGTGGCCCTCGGCGTCGACGCGGTCGTCCGCGGTGTCTTGGGTGGCAGCGCCGGCGCGCTGCTCATCAGCCTGGCGCTGTCGCTCGGGATCGGCGGCGCCGTCTACGTCCTCGCGCTGCGCGCGCTGCACGTGACCGAAGCGATCCGCCTCGAGCAGGCGCTGCGGGCCAAGCTCGGCCGCTAGGGCCGGCGCCGGGCCTGCGCGTCCGCGCCGCGCCGCCGCTAGACGACCTCTTCGACGTGCGGCAGCTCGGGCCGGTCGACCGCCGCCCACGCGCAGAGCGCCACCACCGCGCTGACGACGAACACGGACGGCCACGAGCCGATCTGGTCGCCGAGCACATGCGAGAGCGCGAACGCCGTGAGGAACACCGCGACGAGCCCGAGCGCGACGCCGAGGCCGCGCGCGGCCTTCCACCGCAGCCCGCACCAGAGCGCGCCGATGAAGAGCACCACGCCGCCGATCGCGCGCACGCCGGTGAGCTCGGCGACACCGAACCCCAAGATCAGGGCGCCAGCGGCGACGGGCCAGGTGGGGAAGGAGCGTCCGGGCACGGGCAGAGCGTACGGCGTGCGTGGGGTGCGGTTGCCGCGTCAGCCGCTCGTCGGCATCTCGACCGGGCAGCCCTTGGGGACGCTCGGCGTCTCCAGGTGGTCTTCGACGCTGAGCGAGCGGTGCACCTCGCACTCGTCGTACACGTCGATCGGGTCGCCTCCGACCGCCACGGCGGGGTGGTGGATCCATGCGTCGACCGCGCCGCGCCACGACGCGACGATCTCGCGGCCGTACCATTTGACCCGCTTCCGGCTCGCGTAGCCGCCCGTGTCGGTGCCGACGGCGCCGGCGACGTCGATCCCCGCGGCGTTGCAGAGCGCGACGGTGCGGGCGCGGTGGAAGTCGTTCGTGACGACCACGGCTTCGTCGATCCCGAAGATGTCGCGGGCCCGCTTGCAGCTGTCCCAGCTGCGGCGACCGCCGTAGTCGACGGCGATCCGGTCGCGGGTGACGCCGTCGGCCCGCGCGAGGTTGCGCATCGCGCTCGGCTCGCTGTAGAGCGTCCGGCTGTTGTCGCCAGACATCAGCAGCAGGTCGACCTGCCCGCGCTCCAAGAGCCGCTCGGCCGCCCGCACGCGGTCGCGCAGCAGCGCTGACGGCGCCCCGTCCTTGTTGAGCCCCGCGCCGAACACGATCGCGGCGCGGTGCTCGCCTGGCTCGACCGCCGCCAGCTCACCGGGATCGGCGGCGTCCGCGGTGCCAGCCGTGCCGGCGAGCAGCAGCGCCCGGCCGCCGAACAGCACGACGAACCCGGCGATGGCGAGGAGCAGCAGCCGCTTGCGCATCGCCCGAACCTACCCAGGGACCGCGCGCATGAACGCCGGTACGCCAGCGCAGCGCTGATGCGGACCCGCCGCCGGCCGGAGCGCACCACGCGTTTCCGCCTCCGCCCGTATCCTGAGTGCCTACGCGATGTCAGACCAGAGCAAGATCCGCAACTTCTCGATCATCGCGCACATCGACCACGGCAAATCCACGCTGGCCGACCGCATCCTCGAGATGACGCAGGCGGTCTCGGCGCGTGACATGAAGGCCCAGTTGCTCGACTCCATGGAGCTCGAGCGCGAGCGGGGCATCACGATCAAGTCGCAGGCCGTGCGCGTGTACTACGAGGCCGACGACGGCGAGACGTACCAGTTCCACCTGATCGACACGCCCGGCCACGTCGACTTCACCTACGAGGTCTCGCGGTCGCTGCAGGCGTGCGAAGGCGCGCTGCTGGTCGTCGACGCGTCGCAGGGCGTCGAGGCGCAGACCGTCGCCAACACGTACTTGGCCGTCGACGCGGGCCTGGAGCTGATCCCGTGCCTCAACAAGATCGACCTGCCGGGCGCTGAGCCCGAGCGCGTCGCAGGCGAGGTCTCGGAGCTGATCGGCGAGGACCCGTCCTCGATCAAGATCATCTCCGGCAAGACCGGCGCCGGCGTGCGCGAGGTGCTCGAGCAGCTCGTCGAGCAGGTCCCGCCGCCCGAGGGCGACCGCTCTGCTCCGGCCCGCGCGCTGATCTTCGACTCCGAGTTCGACCAGTACCGCGGCGTGATCGCCTACATCCGCATGGTCGACGGCGTCCTGAAGAAGGGCGAGGCCATCAAGGCGATGGCCGCCGACTTCACCGCCGAAGTCGACGAGATCGGCTTCTTCTCACCGACGATGACGCCCGTGCAGGAGCTGTCGGCCGGCGAGGTGGGCTACCTGATCACCGGCGTCAAGGACGTCAAGCTCCTCAAGGTCGGCGACACGATCACGACCCGCTACCACGGCGCAGAAGAAGCCATCCCCGGCTTCCGCGAAGTGCAGCCGATGGTGTTCTGCGGGCTGTTCCCGATCGAGGCCTCGGACTACCCGGACTTCCGCGACGCGCTCGAGAAGCTCTCGCTCAACGACGCCGCGCTGGCCTGGGAGCCCGAGAACTCCGACGCGCTCGGCTTCGGCTTCCGCTGCGGCTTCCTGGGCCTGCTCCACATGGACATCATCCGCGAGCGCCTCGAGCGTGAGTACGACCTCGCTCTGATGGCCACGATGCCGTCGGTGGGCTTCGAGGTCGAGATGAACAACGGCGACGTGATCCAGGTCCACAACCCGTCGGACTTCCCGGACCCCAACGGCATCCGCGAGATCCGCGAGCCGTACATCCGCGCGTCGATCCTCACGCCGAAGGAGTACGTCGGCACGATCATGGAGCTCTGCCAAGACAAGCGCGGCCAGACCGGCGGCATGAGCTTCCTCTCGGAGAACCGCGTGAACATGGTCTACGACCTGCCGCTCGCCGAGATCGTCCTCGACTTCTTCGACCAGCTCAAGACGCGTACCAAGGGCTACGCGTCGCTCGACTACGAGCTGATCGGCCTGCGCCCCTCGAACCTCGCCAAGCTCGACGTGCTCCTCGCCGGCGACCCCGTCGACGCGCTCTCGATGGTCGTCCACAAGGACAAGGCCTACGACATCGGCCGCCAGCTCACCGAGAAGCTCCGCGAGAAGATCCCGCGCCAGCAGTACGACGTGCCGATCCAGGCCGCCATCGGCGCCAGCATTATCGCCCGCGAAACCGTGAAGGCCTTCCGCAAGGACGTCACCGCCAAGTGCTACGGCGGCGACATCTCCCGCAAGCGCAAGCTCCTGGAGAACCAGAAGAAGGGCAAAAAGCGCATGAAGCAGGTCGGTCGCGTCGAGGTGCCGCAAGAGGCGTTCCTCGCGGTGCTGGAGCTGGGCGACAAGAAGTAAGGGTGGGTTGCCGCGGCCGGGGCGGGGTGGTCCTCCTCTGGTCGCGCGGGCATCGTGGGCCGACGTGCGCGGTGGTGCAGTCGGGCGGCGACTCCCGCGGAGGACCACCCCGCCCCGGCCGCTGCCGTTGGCTGCCGCCGGCGTCTTCTACGGGGGCGGTGCGGGCGCTCCGTTGTTGGCGGGCGTGGCTTGGCTGCCGCCGGCGTCTTCTGCGGAGGCGGTGCGGACGCCGGGCTGCTCAGGCCCGTGCCGCTGCCGCGCCGCTGCGGGTCATCTTGACCGAGACCTCGAGGGCGCCCACGGCGGAGCCGAAATAGACGCCCTTGGTCGGCGGCACGTCGGCGTAGCCGCGGCCGTGGCCGATCTTGACGTGCGTCTCGCCGGCGAGCGTGCGGTTCGTCGGGTCGGCGCCGACCCAGACCGGCGCATCGTCTTCGCTGTCGGCGGGCAGCAGCGCCTCGACCCACGCGTGGGTCTGCACCTCGACCGAGGCGGCCTCGTCGTCGCCGGCGCCGCGGGTCGAGAAGAGGTAGCCGGAGACGTAGCGCGCGGCGATCCCGTGGGCGCGCAGCACCACCAGCGAGAGATGCGCGAAGTCCTGGCAGACACCTGCGCCGACGGCGAGGAAGTCGTCGACGGTCGAGCCCACGTAGGTCGCGCCCGGCTGGTACCCGAACCGGTCCGGCAGCACCTGGCAGACGTTGAGCAGCGTGGCCAGCGGCGTCGGGCCTGCCGTGGCGGCGACGATGTCGTCGATCGGCGTCGACGGGTCGTTCGGCATCGGCAGCAGGAACTCGCCGGCCGCGTCGAGGTAGTCGTCGCCCGAGAGCTCGCTCAGGCGGCCTTCCGGCGGAGCGGGCGGATCCGATGTGACGACCCGCGCGCGCACGTCGATCACGAGCTGCTCATGTGGACGGGCGACGCCGAACTCCAGGACCTCGGTCCCGAAGTAGTCGATGTGCCGGGTGATCCGCGCCTCGGGATCAAGCCGGACGTGGAACTCGTCACAGCGCTGGGTGGCCGTCGTCGCGGGCCGCACCCGCAGCGAGTTCAGGTTGTCGGTCACCGGCCCGTCGTAGCGGTACTGCGTGAGGTAGTGGATGTCGTAGTTCATCGGAGAGAAAGACCCGGGAGCAGGAACGGGGCGGGCTAGGCGAGCACGAGGCCCGACGCCGCGACGGCGCCAGAGAAGTAGCGCTCGGCGATGTCGCGGTCGACGAGCTCGAGCTCGGTCTGCACGCCTTCGCACGTCTCGGCGAGCGTGCGCTCAGGCGCGCCCATCGCGGCGGCGCGGCCGCGGAAGTCGAGGTCGGCCGTGAGGCGGCTGAGGCGCAGCACGGGCTCGGAGCGGCGCGGCGTCTCGTCGGCGCGCGTCAGCGCGAGCTGCAGCGCGTCGACCGAGGCGGCGACGGAGTCCGGGTAGGCGCGTTCGTAGAGCAGGAACCGCGCCACCGGCCCAGCGTGCGCGGGGGAGGGGACGGCGCGGCGGAACGCCTGGAACCCGCCGACGGCATGCAGCAGCGCCTGGGCCTGGGCATCCTGCAGGCCCGCGTCCTCGACGGCGATGCCGGAGTCCTCGGGCGCCTCCATCTGCGGCGCGTCTGGCATGGCGACCCGCAGCATCCGCAGGACCATGTCGGCCGACTCGATCCGCCCGCCGGCGGTGAGGAACGCCGAGGCGTCGTCGCGCAGCATCGTGCGGCTCGTCAGGCCCCAAAAGGTGGCCGAGCGTTCACGCACGTATTGGAAGACGCTGTACGGGCCCATGTTCAGCTGGCCCTGCAGGTCGCCCTGGGCGAGCGTGAGCTGGGTCGTGTTGATCGCCTCCCACATCTCGGCTGACACCACGTCGCGGACCGTCCGCGCGCCCTCGCGGGCCCGGTCGATGCACGAGATCAGCGAGGCGGGCTCGTTGCGGTCGAGCGTCATGCGGCGCAGCACCTGGCTGGAGTTCTCGCTCGGATCCGGGACGGCGCCCATGATCGACACGATCGACCCCCAGTCGAGCTGCACGGTGGTCGACTGGCTGCTCGTGCCGTAGGCCGAGCTCTGCAGGCTGGCCTGGAAGACGCCGTCGAGCATGCGCGCCGTGTGCTCGGCGCGCGCCACGTTGCGGCCGAGCCAGAACAGCTCCTGTGCGATCCTCGACAGCATCTAGTCCTCGCTCCCGGCCGGCGCCTCGCTGGCGGGCGCGTCCATGCCAACTGCCGCCTGCTCTTGCTGCTGGGGCTGTTGCTGCTGTTGCTGCTGCTGGCTGTGCCACTCGCTGCCGTAGCGCAGGTCGGGCATGCGCGGCGACACGATCCGCTGGCTGGAAGCCTCGGCCGACGGCACCTCGCCCGCGCGCTCCTCGAGCACCCAGGTGTCCTTGGAGCCGCCGCCCTGCGAGGAGTTCACGATCATCGAGCCCTCGACCATCGCCACTCGCGTGAGGCCGCCCGGCACGATCCTGATCGACTCGCCCATCACGGCGAACGGCCGCAGGTCGACATGCCGAGGCGCGAGCTGGCCGTCAGGCCCCGCCGTCGGGACCGTCGAGAGGTTCACGAGCTCCTGGGCGATCCAGTCCTCGGGCTTGCTGCGGATGACGGCCGCGAGCGCGTCGAGCGCCTCCCGCGAGGTGCGCGGCCCGATGCAGACGCCCTTGCCTCCCGACTCGTTCGTCGGCTTGAAGACCAGCTCGTCCATGCGCCCCAGCGCGTAGTCGCGCTCGACCTGGTTGGCCATCAGGTACGTCTGGACATTGTCGAGGATCGGCTCCTCACCCAGGTAGAACCGGATCATCTCGGGCACGTAGTGGTAGATCGCCTTGTCGTCGGCGACGCCCGTCCCGATCGCGTTGGCGATCGCGACCGTGCCGGCGCGGTAGGCGCGGATCAGCCCCGGCACGCCGAGGAGCGAGTCCGGGCGGAACTCGAGCGGGTCGATGAAGTCGTCGTCGAGGCGGCGGTAGATGGCGTGGACCCGCTTGAGGCCCGCGGTCGTGCGCATGTAGACGACGTCGTCGCGCACGACCAGGTCGGAGGCTTCGACGAGCTCGACGCCCATCTGCCGCGCGATAAACGAGTGCTCGAAGTACGCGGAGTTCAGCGAGCCCGGGGTCCAGACGACGATCGTCGCCTCGTCCTCGGCGCTCGGCGCCGCCTCGCGCAGCGCCGCCGCGAGGATCTGCGGGTAGTGGTCGACCGGCCGCACCCGGTAGTCGCGGAACAGCTGCGGCACGAGGCGCGTCATCGCGACGCGGTTCTCGAGCACGTACGAGATGCCCGACGGCGTGCGGACGTTGTCTTCGAGGACCTTCCAGGAGCCGTCGGCGTCGCGCACGAGGTCGCAGCCGGCGACGTGGCAGTAGACGCCCCCTGGGGGCCGGATCCCGTGGGCGGCCCGGGCGAAGTGCGAGCGCGAGACCACGAGCTGCCATGGGACGAGGCCCGCCCGGATGATCTCCTTCTCGTGGTAGACGTCGTCGATGAACCGGTTCAGCGCCGTGATGCGCTGAGCGAGGCCGTGCTCGATGTGCTCCCACTCGGCGGCAGGCAGGATCCTCGGCACGAGGTCGAGCGGGAACGGGCGGTCGCGCACCGGCCCGTCCTCACCTGAGGCGTCGAACGTGATGCCCTGCTGGACGAAGATGGCGTCGCGGCGGTGCCCGGCTTCCGTCAGCGCACCGGGGCCGAGGGCGTCGAGGCCGGAGGCGAGCGAAGCCGCGTAGTCGCGCGGAACCCCACCGGGAGCGTAGACCTCGTCGAATGGACCGTCGACGGGGGGCTCATAGGCCATTTGCGTGTGATCTTGGGACGAGGTAGTCAGGGCGATAAGACTGTTCTAAGAGCCTTGAGCCGCGTATGTGCGCCCGGCCGAACTCCCGGGCCAGATTCTTGTACGCGTGGCCAGACAGGAGGTGAAGAAGCGGTGGCGAAGCGGCGACGCGCCCTAAGCAACCGACCTCACATAAACGGGCCTTTAGAGCGGCGCTCATCGCCCCGATGGGGAGGTACGTTCTTCAACCGGACACCAGTGTTCACTGGCGCCGGCTGCCCCCGCACGACCCCCTGAAGCCCGCCGCCGTGAATCTCATCAGCCTCATCTCCACGATCGCCATGGCCGTCGGCCTGGCCGCCTCGCTCCCGCAGATCGCGCGAATGGCCACGACCCGCTCGTCGGGCGGCCAGAGCGTGCTGGGCTGGGGCATGGGCCTGGTGACGAACCTCTCGATGGCGTACGTGAACCTCTTCGGCTTCAAGGCCGTCGCGCTGATGGCGTCGAACCTCGTGAACGCCGGGCTGTGCGTCGCGGCGATGGCGCTGATCACGCGCTTCAACTCGGCTCCGGCCGACGACCTGGCCGACGCCGAGCTCATCCCGCTGCGGCCGACGCTCATGACGCCGGCTGCCGACCACGCCGTCTTGGCTGACATGCCAACGACCGAGTTCGCCGCGCTCCGCGAGGCCGTCGACGCCGCAGGGGCCCATCGCGAGCGCCGCGCCGAGGCCACCCGCGAGCTGGCCTTCGCGGCCTGACCACCGGCGGTGCCGGCGGCGCCGCGCGCGCCGCTGACCGTGCGCCGTCGGAGGGCGCGCACACGACCCCCGGTGGCCTAGCTACAGTTCACCCAACTTGATGCTCGCCGCCACCCAGGACGACGAACCTCCGCAACGCGCCACCGGCGCCGGTGCGCGACCGGGGCCGGGTGAGTGCTGATGGAGTGGATCCTCATCGGCATCGGGCTGCTGCTCGTGCTGGCATGCGGCGCCTTCGTGGCCGCCGAGTTCGCGCTGGTCACCGTCGACCGGCCGTCGCTTGAGCGCGCCGCCCAGGCGGGCGAGCCGGGGGCCGCTGGCGGCGTCGAGGCGCTGCGGACGCTGTCGACGCAGCTGTCCGGCGCGCAGGTCGGCATCACGATCACGAACCTCGCGATCGGCTTTCTGGCCGAGCCGTCGATCGCATCGCTGATCGACGGGCCGCTGGAAAGCGCCGGACTCAGCGAACGGCTCGCGGAGGGTGTCGCCGTCGGCCTCGCGCTCGCGCTGTCGACGGCGCTGACGATGGTGTTCGGCGAGCTCGTCCCGAAGAACCTGGCGATCTCGCGGCCGATCGAGACGATCCGCGCGGTGCAGGGCTTCCAGCGCGGCTTCACGCGGGCGATGGCCTGGCCGATCCGCGGCTTCAACGGCTCCGCGAACTGGATCCTGGGGCGCTTCGGCCTCGAGGCGCAGGAGGAGCTCGCGTCGGCGCGTTCGCCACAGGAGCTGGCCTCGCTCGTGAACCGCTCGGCCGAGCAGGGCACCCTCGAAGAGGGCACCGCCACGCTGCTGGCGCGCTCGCTCGCCTTCGGCGACCGCCGCGCTGACGACGTGATGACGCCCCGCGTGCGCATGCAGATCATCGAGCCGCAGGAGTCGGCGCGCGCCGTCTACGAGCTCGCGAACGAGACCGGCCACTCGCGCTTCCCGGTCGTGCCTGAAGGCGCCGACCAGGTCATCGGCGTCGTCCACGTCAAGCACGTCGTGGATGTCGACCCCGAGGACCGCGACCGCGTGACCGTCGGCGACCTGATGGTCGAGCCGGTCGTCGTCCCGTCGACGCTGGAGCTCGACGCGCTGCTGGAGATGCTGCGCGAAGGCCGGCTGCAGATGGCGGTCGTCGTCGACGAGTTCGGCGGCGTCGACGGCGTCGTGACGATGGAGGACCTGATCGAGGAGCTCGTCGGCGACGTCGTCGACGAGCACGACAACGCCGACGCGTCCGCCCGCCAAGAGCCCGACGGCACCTGGAACCTCTCCGGGCTGCTGCGCCCGGACGAGGCCTCGGAGATCCTGGGCGTGCCGTTGCCCGAGGACGAGGAGTACGAGACGCTCGCGGGCCTGCTCACGCTCCACCTCCACCAGGTGCCGGAGGAGGGCGACACGGTCTCGTTCGTCGTCGAGCGCTTTGAGGCGCCGAGCGTCAAGGTGACGCTCACCGCCGAGCAGATGCACGGGCTGCGGGTCGACCGCGTGCACGTGTCGCTGGAGGAGCTGCCCGACGAGGATGACGACGGCCGCGAGGAGGGCGAGCGATGAGCGATCTGACCCTCCTCGCGCTCACCGTCGCGCTGCTGCTCGCCAACGCGTTCTTCGTCGGCGCGGAGTTCGCCCTGATCTCCGCGCGCCGCTCCTCGATCGAGCCCAAGGCCCTTGACGGGTCCTGGTCCGCGCGGATCACCCTGAAGGCGATGGAGAACGTGTCGCTGATGCTGGCCGGCGCCCAGCTCGGCATCACGATCTGCTCGCTGGGCCTCGGTTCGCTGGGCGAGCCGGCGGTCGCGCACCTGCTCGAAGGGCCGCTGGAGGCCCTCGGCATGCCCGAGTCGCTGCTGCACCCCGTGGCGTTCGTCGTGGCGCTGTCGATCGTCGTGTCGCTGCACGTGGTGATCGGCGAGATGGTGCCGAAGAACATCGCCCTCGCCGGGCCCGACCGCGCGGCGCTGATCCTCGGCCCGGCGCTCGTCTGGGTCGTCCGCGTGCTGCGGCCGTTCATCGCTGGCATCAACGCGATCGCCAACGGTGTGTTGCGGCTGCTCGGGGTCGATGCGCGCGACGAGGTCGCCAGCGCGTTCACCCGCGACGAGGTCGCTGGGCTCGTGGCGGAATCCCACCGCGAAGGCCTGCTCGACCTCGGTGAGGAGCAGCTGCTCAAGGGCGCGCTGGAGTTCGAGAGCCGCCTTGCGCGGACCGTGCTGCTGCCGCTGCCGCGGGTCGTGACGCTGCCCGTGCACGTCACGCCGCGCGAGCTGGAGGAGGCCGTCAGCCGGACCGGCTACTCGCGGTTCCCCGTTGAGGACGAGGACGGCGTGCTGTCGGGCTACCTGCACCTCAAGGACGCGCTCGTCACGAACGAGGAGGAGCTCGACGTGCCGACCACCTCCGACCTCGTGCGCCCGCTGCCGAGCGTCCACGCCACCGAGTCGCTGCGCGACGTGCTCGCGACGCTGCAGCGCACCGGCGCGCACCTCGCCACGGTCACCGACGGCGCGGGCGAGGTCCTCGGCCTCGTGGCACTCGAGGACGTCCTCGAAGAGCTCGTCGGCGAGATCACCGACGAGATGAACGCCGAATCCGGCGACTGACGCGCGCCGCGCCCACGAGGCCTGCGGCGCAGCGCGCGTCTGTCACATCGACCGGCTGCCGGTCAGCGCGCCGCGAGCGCGTCGATCCCGAGCAGGGTCCGCGCCGTGACAGCAGTGTCGGGGAAGTCGCTGAACACGCCGTCCACGCCGAGCTCGTAGAACTGGCGGTACTCCTCCTGCGGATTGTCGCCGTAATCGGCCGGGAGGCGCTTGGCCTCGTTGCGGAACGTGTACGGGATCACCGTCAGGCCGCGCTGGTGGGCGCGAGCGACGAGGTCGGTCGGCGGCGCCAGACGGCGGGCCGCCTCGCCCGGGCCGGGCAGCGACGGATCAGCCACGGTGCTGACGACGTAGCGCTTCCACGGGCCGATGCCGTCGGCGTACTTCTTGACCTCGTCGAGGCCGGCGTTCGTCGTCAGGTAGCCGAAGGTCCGCGCGAGCAGCGACGGATCGCCGGAGGTCGTCCAGTCGTACGGGCGGTCGTACGGCGCGGCGAACGTGAGCGAGCCGTCCGCGGCGACGTCGTCGGCGTCGATCAGCTGGACGCGCCGCACCGGCGAGAGCGCCTTGAGCGCCTTGAGGCTGCCGGGCTCGAAGCTCTGCAGGATCACCGGCGCGCTGCGCGTGCTCCAGCCGTTGCTCTTCAGGATCGCGACGACCTTCGGCTCCAATGGCAAGCCGATGCTCTTGTGGTACGTCGGGTGCTTCGTCTCCGGGAAGACGCCGATCGTGCGGCCCGTGCTGCGCGAACGGCGCTTGGCGAGGTCGATGACCTCCTGGAACGTCGGGATCGCGAAGCGGCCGTTGTACTGCTGGGGGCGGTCGGCGAGCGGCTGCACGGCCCGCAACGTCTTGAGCTCCTTGAGCGTGAAGTCCGAGACGAAGAAGCCGGTAGTCGGCGACCCGTCGATCACGACGGTCTTCTTGCGGCCGGCGAACTCGCGGTGCGAGGCGACGTCGGTCGTGTCGATGATGTTCGGCTCGTGGCTGGCGACCAGCACGCCGTCCTTCGTCGACTCGAGATCCGGCTCGATGTAGTCCGCGCCCTGCGTGATCGCAAGGCTGTAGCCGGCCAGCGTGTGGTCGGGCAGGTAGCCCGCGGCTCCACGATGGCCGACGACGAGCGGCTTGCCCGCCTGGAGCGTCGGGAACGGCCAGGCAGCCGCCTTCGCCTTCGGCGCGGCTGCGCCGGACGGTGCAGCAGTGGTTGCCGAGGCGCCCACGAGGGCGGCGGCAGCTGCTGCGAGCGCGAGCGGCTTGGAGGGACGAGGGAACGTGAACAAGGAGGGGCCTTCCGCTGGTGACCGGCGCGATCCTGCCGCCCGGCGCGCTTCCAGATGTGACCGTGGTGGGCATGACCGGTTAGTGATTGGTGACGCCGCCGCAGCGGTCCACCCGCAACGGGCCGGGCCCGCGCCGGTCGTGGGAGGATCCGGGCCATGGACCTTGAGCTCAGCGGCCGGGCATGCATCGTGACGGGCGGCTCGCGGGGCTTTGGCTTCGCGGTCGCCGAACGGCTCGCCGAGGAAGGAGCGCGGCTGCTGCTCGTGGCCCGCGGCGCCCAAGCGCTGGACGACGCCGCAGCCCGGCTGCGCCAGACCGGCGCGGCCGACGTGGAGACGCTCGCCACCGACGTGACCTCAGACGGCGCCGCCGAGCAGATCGTCGACCGGTGCGCCGCGCGCTTCGGAGGCGTCGATGTGCTCGTGAACAATGCCGGCGGGACCCAGGTCACGCCGCTCGAAGAGCTGACCGATGCCGACTGGGCGAGTCAATGGGAGCAGCATGTGCACGCGCCGATGCGGCTGATGCGCGCCGCGGCGCCCGTCATGGCCGAGGCGGGCTTCGGGCGGATCGTCAACGTCACGTCGAGCTCCGGGCGGCGCCCATCGAGCCAGAACCCGGCCTACGGCGTCGCCAAAAGCGGCCAGCTTGCGCTGAGCCGGGCGTTCGCTGAGCATTGGGCGCCGCGCGGCGTCCTCGTCAACGCCGTGGCCCCGGGCCCTGCGTCGACGGAGCTGTGGACGCAGCCGGGCGGCATGGGGGAGCAGGTGGCCGCGCGCAAAGGCGGCACCGCGGCCGAGGCGATCGCGGCCATGGGCGCTGGACTGCCGCTGGGCCGGGTGGCGGCGGCTGGCGAGATCGCCGACGTCGTGACGTTCCTGTGCTCGCCGCGCGCGTCGAATGTCGTCGGCGCGGTCTGGGCGGTCGACGGCGGCGCCGTCCGCTCGATCATCTGACGTCTGCCGATCCTGCGCGCCCGCTGCGAGGCGCGCCATGGCCGGCGCGTGCAGGTTTGCAGCGCAGCGCTACAGCGGGACTGGGCCGCACCGCGCCCTACTGCGGCAGGTCGCGCAGCAGCCGCTTCGCGACGCCCTTGAGCGTCGCTTTGCCGACCTTGTGGCTTGGGTTGGTCGTCGTCGTGATCGAGAGGACCACGCGGCGGTCGCCGCTGGTGAGCAGCGCCGTCTGGTGGTCGACGGCGCCGGAGCCCGAGCCCCAGCCGCCCTTGAACGCGATGGTCCAGCCGTCGGGCAGCGCGACCTGGCCGACACCCCAGCGCTGCGACGGCACGACCGTCTCCAGCAGCCGCATCGCGTAGTCGCGGTGGCGCTTCGGCACGAGCCGCGGGAGGCTTGTGAAGAGCGCGACCTGCTGCTTGGCGCTCGTCGGCGTCTGGCCCCAATGCGGGGTGACGTGCACGGCGCCCATGCCTGCGGCCTTGGCGGTGCGGGCGATGGCGTCGCTGCCGAGCCGGACCACGAGCTTGCTGGCCGGCGCGTTCGCTGATTCGCGGATCATCGGCCGCAGCAGCCCCCGGTCCTTTTCCGTCAGCTTGCGGTCACGCACCGACGACTGGCGCAGGTACGTCGCCATCAGCAGCGTCTTGAGGAGGCTCGCGCAGTGCACCTGCTCGGTGTCGCGGAAGCCCCAGCGGCGCCCGGTCGTCTCGTCGAGGACGGCGAACCGCACCCGGCCCTGCCGCGTCAGCGCGAAGCCCTTTGCGGAGTCCACATCCGGCACCCATTCGGCGAGCGTCGGCGGGGCCGGCGTCGTCGGCCCGGTGGTCGCGATCGCGCTCTGCCAGCGGCTGCCGGGCCGCTCGGCCTCAGCGGCTCGGCCCGCGGAGAGGCCGACCGCGAGCGCCACGACCGACGGAACGGCGAGGGCGGCGACCCGCCTGCGGGCTACGAGCCGTATGGGTACCACCAGTCCTTGCGTTCGATGCGGGGGTCGAGGTGCACGTGCTTGGTCTCCTGAAAGGCCTCCAGGCCCTCCGGCCCGAGTTCTCGGCCGAGACCGGACTGCTTGAAGCCGCCGAACGGCCCCGCGTCGTTGTCGGTGAGCGGGTCGTTGATCCAGACCGTGCCCGCTTTGAGCTCGCGGCTGAGCCGGATCGAGGTCGCGAGGTCGGTGGTGTAGACGTTGGCGCCGAGGCCGTACCGGGACGCGTTGGCCAGCCGGACCGCCTCGTCGGTGGACGCGACCGGCACGATCGGCGCGACCGGCCCGAACGTCTCTTCGTGCAGCACCGCGGCGCCCTCGGGGAGCCCGGTCAGCACCGCGGGCGTGAGGAAGTGGCCGCGGCCGTGCCCGCCGCGCGTGCCTCCGGTGAGCAGCTCGGCGCCATGTGCGACCGCTGCTTCGACGTGCGCGACGGCCTTGGCGCGCTGCGGAGCCGAGACCATCGGGCCGATGTCGGTCGATGGGAGGGTCGGGTCGCCGATCTGCAGCGTCTCGGTGTGCGCGAGGAACGCGGCGACGAAGTCGTCGTAGCGGGAGCGGTCGACGTAGATCCGCTCGGTCGAGGTGCACACCTGCCCGGCGTTGAGGAACGACGCCCAAGCTGCGCCCTCAGCGGCGATCTGGAGCGCCTCGCCAGAGACGTCGCCGCACACGATCAGCGCGTCCTTGCCGCCCATCTCGAGGTTGACGCGCGCCATCCGGTCGAGGGCGGCTGCGGCGATGTCCTTGCCGGTCGCGGTCGAGCCGGTGAACGCGATCCCGTCGACGCGCGGATCGTCGACCAAGGCCGCTCCAACTGCGCCGGCACCAGCCAGGATCTGCACGGCCCCGGGCGGCAGCTCGCTGAACAGCGGCGCGAGCGCGAGCGTCGAGAGCGGCGTCAGCTCCGACGGTTTGCAGACCACGGCGTTGCCGGCGGCGAGCGCGGGCGCGAGCTTCCACGCGAGCAGGAGCAGCGGGTAGTTCCACGGCACGATCGCGGCGACGACGCCCAGCGGCTCCTTCACGACCATCGCGAGCTGGTGCGTCTCGACCGGCGGGATGACACGGCCGCTCTGGACGCGGGCCAGCTCGGCGTAGAAGTCGAAGGCGCTGGCGGTCCAGCCGACTTCGTCGCGGTTCTCCAGGAGCGGCTTGCCGCCCTCGGCGGTCATGATCGCAGCGAGATCGTCGGTCTGCGCGCGCAGGCGGGTCGCCACGTCGTGCAGGAGCTCGGCGCGCTCGGCGGCGGCGAGCGCCGTCCAGCGCTGCTGCCCGGCGACGGCGGCCCGCGTCGCCGTCTCGACCTGCTCGGCGGACGCGCCCAGCAGCGTCACGACCGGTTCTTCGGTGGCCGGGTTCTCGACGATGAGCTGCTCGCCCTCGCCGGCGACCAGGGCGCCGTCGATGAGCAGGCGGGTCTCGAGCGTCATGGACGAAGGGTAGAGCGCGGTCCAGCAGCTGGCTGCAGCCTTGCGCGCGGCATCTGCGGACAGATCGGGCGGGCAGATTGGAAAGTCGGACTCTCCAGCGCGGGCTAGACTTCGCCGCGATGGCCGTGTCCCGTCCCGAGTTCCCGCCGGTCACCCCGGCCGACCGAGACCTCTTCAACCCGTTCACGCACCCTGAACGGCCGACCGACGGCGACGACGGCCCGTTCCGCATCGGCGAACTCAGCCGCCGCAGCGGCGTCGCGGTGGGCACGATCAAGTTCTACCTGCGCGAGGGCCTCGTGCCGGTCGGCGAGCCGACCGCCAAGACGCAGGCGCTCTACTCCGGCGCGCACCTGCGGCGCCTGCGCCTCGTGCGCGTGCTGGCGGAGGTCGGCGGCCTGTCGATCGCGCAGATCCGCGATGTCGTCGCCGTGCTCGACCGCGGCGGCGACCTCCCCGGTGAGCTCGCTCAGCTGGTGGGCTACTCGATCGAGCGGGGCCGGATCGGGGCGGCGCGTGGCCGCGCCAACGCCGAGGTGTCTGACGGCGATGACGTCTCGGACTGGGACCGCGCGCTGGAGGCGACCAACGCGTTCGTCTCGTGGCTCGGGCTCGAGGTCGACCCCGACGCCCCCGCGCGCATCGGCCTCGCTGACGCGCTCTATGCGCTGCGCACGCTCGGGATCGCCCAAGATCCGCTCGTCTTCACCGAACATGCGCGGCTGGCGTACGACCTCGCCGAGTTCGAGATCGACGTGATCGACCCGGTGACGGACCGCTCCGCCGCCGTCGAGGCGATGGCCGTTGGCGCCGTGGTGTTCGGGTCTGCGTTCATGGCGCTGCGCAGCATGGCGCAGGAGCACGAGATGCGCCGCCGCCTGGACACGGACGGCGGCGCGGGCTCGTCGCAACGGGCCTAGCGGCCCTGACGTTCTTCCCAGAGAGTGCGGGCGCGAGTTGCACCCAGCCCACCGCAGGTGTGCCAATCAGGCATCGGGGCGCCTATCGGGAAGCATTTCCCTTTGGTCTTCCCAGAGAGTGCGGGCGCGAGTCGCACTCCCCGGAAAGTCGGTGACGAGACCGTCGACGCCGAGATCTAGCGCGCCCGTGTAGGCGCCCTCGGGGTCGGTCTCGAAGGGGTGGTCGTCGGCGAACGTGAAGACGTGCACGACGAGGCCGCGGCGGTGCGCGCGCTCGATCAGCTCGTCGCCCGCTTCGGCGAGGAGCTCGCGGGACACGCCGATGCCGACGGCGTAGGTGGCGATGGCCTCCAGGCCGCGGTCCGTCGTGCGGGCGAGGCCTTCGTCGTCGAGCCGCGCGAGCTGCATGAGCGGGACGCTGCTGCGCCCGGCGACCAGGAGCAGGCTGTCGGCCTCAAAGCTCTGCACGAGGACCGGAGCGTCGGCGCGGTTCCAGCCGTGTGAGGCGAGGTCGCGGATCACCTCGCGCTCGAGCGGCAGCCCGAGCCGGGCGTGCAGGTCGGTGGACTTCAGCTCGACGTGCAACGCCGGGATCCGGCCGCCGGTAGTCCGGGAACGCCGCACGAGGCCGACGACCTGCGCGAACGTCGGGACCATGAAGAGGTCGTCGTGGGTGAGCGGGCGGCTCGAGCTGCGCTGGCGCGCTTTGAGCCGGGTGACCTCGCGCAGCGGGAGGTCGTGGGTGCAGAGCGCGCCCGCGTGCTCGACCTGGGCGCCTCGGGCGCGGGCGATCGCGAGCAGGTCGTCGCGGGTCGCCGCGTCGGTGGTGTCGGCGAGCTCCGGTTCGTGGCGGGCGACGAGGCGCCCGTCGGCGGTCGCGACGACATCGACTTCGACGGCATCGGCGCCGAGCGCGATCGCGCGGGCGAAGGCCGGCAGCGTGTGCTCCGGCAGGACGCCGCTGGCGCCGCGGTGCGCGACGACGAATGGCGAACGCAGCTGCGAGCCGCGGTCGCTCGCGCGGCGGCGGTGGACGGCCCGGCGGCTGTCGGTCTTGCGCGGCGGCAAGGTGGTGTCAGGCTCCCGGCGTTCGGTGCGCGTGACCGCGGGAGCGGCCGCTGCGGGAGCCGGTGCAGCGGGAGGCGAGGCGACGGCCGGGAGGGCCGTGTCGTACGGGTCTGGCAGGTCGTCGAGCGCCACCCGACGACCGTGCCAGCAAGTGGCCGCCAACTGGTGAAGCGCGTGTGACCGGTTACACGAGATTCACAGACGAAGTCCCTGCTGGGGAACGTTTTTGCCGCTGTCCATAAGGTGCTTGGCACGCGCGCCGCATGGTCGCTGCCGGGCAGCCGCACCACGTCGCGAGCGGCCTCCTGAGGCGCTAGCGCTGCGGCGCGCTCGCGACGACCGCGATGCGCCGCTTGATCGTCATCCGCGCCGAGGCCTTGAAGCGGATGCGCAGCTCGCGGGCGCCCTGCGGAGCGCGTGAGCTCCGCCCGTGGCGGACGACCACGATCGTCGCGCGCGATGGCAGACCGCGGAACGACACGAGCATGACGCCGCCGTCGATCGTGGTCCCGCGCATCAGCAGCGCTCCGGGCTTGCGCTTGATGCGCTTGCCGTTCACCTCGGCGCCACGGAGCAGCTCGATCGCGGCGGCGGAACCCCAGACGGGCATGCGCATCGTGATGCTGGTGCCAGCGCCGCGCTTCACCCGGTACGTGGTCTCGATCGCCGTGCGGGAGAACAGATGCCGGACTCCGATGGCCGACTTCTTCGTGCGGACGGTGCCGCCGGCGGTGAGTTTGTCGAACGTGCCCGCGCGGTTCTTGCGGTTGCCCGCGACCGAGACCGACGGCACGCGCCCGCTCACCTGCGTGCCGGGCTGGTCATCGAGGACGGTCGCCCCGCCGCGCTGCAGCCGCAGGCCGGGGGCGGGGCCGCCGAAGCCGCCGGCTCCGAGGACGGTCAGCGGGCGCTGCGTGGAGTCGAACAGCCGCGACGGCTCCAGGCCGCCCTCGCCCTGCGCGACCGGTTTGATGACCGCGGTGTTGTACGACGGCGTCGACACGACCAGGCGCCCGAACTCGCTGTCGTGGGCGTAGGTGTTGCCCATCATGCGCGCGGTGGTGCCCGGCAGGCGGACGTCGAGCGACGCCGCGATGACGGCGAACCGCAGCGGGGCGATCAGCGGGCTGCGGGTGCCAGCTGGGAAGCCGTTGGGCGCGTCGAACGCGGTCGCGGCAGGCAGCGGACCGGTGCCGTCCCAGCCGATCCGCCGGAACAGCTCGAGGCCCTGGTCGGCGACGTACCGCACGTACGCGCGCTGCTGGTCGCTGCCGAGCAGGGCGCCCGGGCCAGAGGACCGCACGAGCGAGTCCAGGGCGAAGCCCCAGTACTGCATGATGTGGCGCCGCGCGCTGCCGAGGCCGCTGTCCCAGTTGAGGTAGCCGGAGTGGGTCCAGGTGCCGAACAGGATGTGGCGCGACCAGGCCCGCAGCGCCGCGATCTGCTTGCCGTTGAGCGGCCGCATGCCTGCCCGCACGGCGGCGGTGTAGAACCCGAGGGCGGAGTGCACGAGGTTCGCGTACTCGACCGTGTCGACCTTGTTCGCGCTGCCTCCATCGTGCTGCGGCAGGTACCGGAACCCGTCGCCGCGCGAGAGGTTGGTGCTGCCGCCCTTGTAGGCGCGGCGGTCGGCGTGGTCGATGAACCACTTCAGATGCGCGCGGTAATCCGGCAGCTGCATCCGGTCGCCGTTGACCTCGAGGTTCGCCTGGTAGACGTCCGCGTTCCAGTTGATCTGGTTCTCGGCGCGCGTCGGCGCCCGGTACCACTTGCCGCGGGCCACCGACCCGACGACCTGCTCGATCCGCTGGCTGTCCTCCAGCGGCAGCCCGGCGACGTCGCGGGCGCGCCACGCCGTTGCGAGCGCGCGCATGATGATCGCGTCAGCCGACGGGTGCAGGGGCGCGTGCGCGCTGTCAGCCCGGTACACGCTTTCGAAGGCCGGGGTGTGCGGGAAGGAGGCCGTCGTGCGCTTGGTCTTGGTGACGGTCACGTAGACGGGCGCGGTCGTGAACAGGCGCACGAGCCCGGGGATCCGGTCGTCGCGCCGCGCTGATCCGGCGTGTCCGGCCAGCGCTGCCATGGCATGGAGCTCCAGCAGCATGGCGTTCGCTCGGATCGAGACGCTGCCGCGGTCGGTGTAGACCTGGCGGTTCTTCATCCACTGGTCGTCGAGCCGTTCGATGAGGCGGTCCGGCAGGGACCACGGATCGTTCGTCGTCCGTGTGCTCGACCCGGCGCTCGGATCGGTCCCGTCTTGTGCCGGGACCGCCGGGGCCGTCTGGTCGGCGCTCGTCGGAGCGACCGCGGCGGTTGCAGGGCTTGTCGGCGTCGAGGCGTCGACGGCATGCGCAGGGGGTGTGCCGATGAGCGCTGCCAGCAGCACGCTGGCAACCGCGGCGCTGCGAGACGCCGCGCGGATCCGAGCGCGGATCACTTGGGCTTGGCGATGTCGATGGCGCGGGTGACCTTCGCCTTGCCGGACTTCGGCGCGGCGAACGTGACGACGAGCTGCCGGGCGCCGTGGGGGCGGTACCCGTCGGGACGCACCGTGACGATGCCGATGCGCGCCGTGCCCGGGATGCCGCCGAACTGCACGCTGAAGTTGCCGCCGTCTGGGGTGGTGCCGCGCATCGACAGCGGCGAGTTCGTGCGGACCCAGCGGCCGCCCTTCTGCACGGCGCCGCCGGTGATCTCAAGTTTGCTGTCCTGCCCCCAGACTGGGACGCGCAGGGCGATCTCGCTGCCCCTCACGACGCGCGCGAGGCGGTACGTCGTGTCGAAGCCGGTAGTCGTGAGGCGGTGGCGCAGCTCGATGCGGCCACCGGTCGACGAGGCGTTCGCGGTGGCCTCCATCGAGGTGCCGAACGACGACGCGGTGTTGTCGGCCTTGGCGACCAGGCGCACGTCGCGGGTGCTCTGGCGGGTCGGCGTCGCGGGCTCGGTGTCGACCCGGACGACGCCGCCCGAGATGATCGACAGCCCGAGGCTGCCGGTGCCACGGCCCCCGAGCGCGGTGAGCGGGTGCATCTCGGAGTCGAAGAGCCGGACCGGTTCGATGCCGCCCTGCGACTGCCCAGCGCGGGTGGGCAGGATCGCGCCGTTGTACGCCGGCGTGCTGAACGCGAAGCGCCCGGTCTCCTTGTCGTGCGCCATCCAGTTCGGCGGCAGGTCGGGGCCGACGTCCTGGAAGCGGCCGTCGAGCGAGGCGTCGAGCACGGCGAAGCGCAGCGGGCCGATCAGCTCGTTCCCGCTGCCGACCGTGAAGCCGTTGGGTGCGTCGAAGCTCGTCTTGGACGGCAGCGGACCGCCGACCTGGCTCATCTCCGGCTTCCACGCCGTCTCGAGGTAGAGGGCGATGCCGTGCTGGGCGATCGACCGGGCGTAAGCGCGCTGCTTCGGATAGCCGAGGAGCGCGTCCGGGCCCGACGCCGTCATCAGGCCGTCGAGCGACCAGGCCCAGTACTGGCGCAGGTGGCGGCGTTTGGTGCCGAGGCCCGTGTCCCAGTTGGGGTAGCCGGCGTGCGTCCACGAACCGAGCAGCATGTGGCGGGACCACGCCTGCAGCGTGGCGAGCTCCTGCTGCGGCAGTGGCGGCATGCCTGCGCGGATGGCGGCTTGGTACATCCCAAGCGCGCTGAGGGCGAGGTTGCCGTACTCGGTCGTCTCGATCTTGTTGAGCTGCGCGTTCGCCTTGCGGTTCGGCAGGTAGCGGAAGCCGCCGCCCGAGGTGAGGTTCGGCGAGCCGCCGGGGTAGGCGTTGCGGTGCGCGTAATCGGCGAACCACATCAGCTGTTCGCGGTAGTCCTTGAGGACCGATGTGTCGCCGGCGACCTCGAGCGCCGCCGAGTAGACCTCGGCGTGCCAGTTGATCTGGTTCAGCGCCCGCGAGGGGGAGCGGTAGAACGGCGACTGCGCGAGCTCGACGAGGACCTGCGCGATGCGGTCGGCGTCGGCCTTCTCCATACCGATCACGTTCCGGGCACGCCACGCGGCGGTCAGCGCGCGCACGGCGCTGGTGTCGATCGACGGGTGGAGCACGGCCTGCTCTGGGTCCTCGCCGATCGCGGGCGTCCACGCAGGCGCGTGCGGGAAGTGCCCGATCTGGCGGGGCCGCAGGTTGCGGAGGACGAGCACCGGCGGCTGCGTCAGCGTGCGGACCATCGGCACGATGCGGTCGTCGTGGCGGATCGTGCCGTTGTGGCCGGCGAGCGCCGCCATGCTGTGGAGCTGCAGGAGCAGCGTGTTCATGCGCGTGTCTGGGAAGCCGCGCTCGTTCACGTACACGCCGCGGGCAGCGTTCCACCGTCCATCGACGCGCCCGCCGATGTCGTCACCGAGCTTCCACGGATCCGGGGTCGCGTCGATGCTGCTCGCCGGGTTGGCGGCAGGCGAAGTCGGAGCAGCAGTCTGGGCGTGCGCGGCCATGGGCAGCGCGCCGAGAGAGAGCAGGGCGAGCGGGGTGGCAAGCGCGCGCGCCACGACGCTTGGAGCGGGGCGACGCATCGAGTTCGCGATCGTACTCATCGGGGCGGCGTTCGTGCGCCAGCTCGCAGGGGTGCGCGCGGGCGGAGCGCCCGTCCAAAGAGTCACCGAGGGGAAGATCACGGGGCCTTCAACACGGGACGTGCGGATTCCTACCGGTGCAGTCGCTCCGGTTCTGGGTTTGGCGCCTTCGCAATAGGCGCGTGCCCGCTCAGCGAGGCCCAGCGGGCACCCCGTAGCTACGCCTCGGTAGGCTCCGGCGCGATGCCTGTGAACACGTCCGCCATCGGGAAGACCTTCGCGCCCGGCACCTATGCCGTCGGCCGCGAAAAGGTCAAGGAGTACGCCGCAGCGATCGGCGAGACCAACCCGGTCCACCTCGACCCGGCTGCCGCGCGCGCCGCGGGCTACGACGACGTCGTCGCGCCGCCGATGTTCGCCGTCGTCTTCATCTCGCAGACCATGGCGCCGACGCTGTTCGACCCCGAGGTCGGCATGAACTTCGCGCTGATGGTGCACGGCGGCCAGTCGTTCACGTGGGAGCGCCCGATCGTCGCCGGTGAAGAGATCACCACGCACGTGTCGGTCAAGGACATCTACGAGAAGGACGGCAAGGGCTTCTACGTCTACGAGACGATCTCGAAGGACGAGAAGGACGAGACCGTCGTCACCGGCGAATGGACCTTCCTGGTCCGGGGAGTCTGAGCATGAGCTTTGAAGCTGGCCAGGAGATCAACGAGCTGAAGGTCACGCCGGACCGGTTCCTGCCGATCCGCTACGCCGGCGCGTCGGGCGACTTCAACCCGATCCACACCGACCAGGAGTTCGCGAAGCAGGTCGGCCTGCCGAGCACGATCCTGCACGGGCTCTACTCGATGGCGCAGGTCGCCCGCGCGATCCAGGACAACGCTGGCGGCCCCGAGAAGGTCAAGTCGCTGACGGTCCAGTTCCGCGGCATGGGCTTCCCGGAAAAGGAGATCGCGGTCACCGGCACCGTGCGCTCCGTCGAGGGCGGCGTGGCCACGATCGACACCGTCGCCACGCAGGACGGCAACGAGATCATCCGGAACGCGGTTGCCACCGTCGAAGGCTAGATAGCGCCCGGCTCTTCCGACCGTCGAGGCGTAGGGCCTCGGCGATGCGTTCGCCCGTCTAGCTGACTACCTGCGGGGCAGTGCCGGGGAGCATTCGCTCCTCGGCGCTGAACGCCGAAAGGTCCGGCATCACCCGCTCGACGGTGATGCCATCAAGCTCCGCCTCAACCGAGGCCGTGAGCTGCCGGTCGATGCCGGCGAGCGTCTCCGTGATGCTCGCGCCGACCGGGCATCCGGGCTGCACACCGTGCAGGCCGAAGAGCGGCGCGCCTTCTTGCACGGCGCGCCAGGCGTCGCCGAGCGTGATCGCCGACGGCTCGCGCTGCAGCACCCAGCCGCCGCGTGGCCCCGGGCGCGAGCCGACGAGGCCCGCCTCACGCAGGCGCCCCAGCACGCGCCGCAGGTAGACCGGGCTGACCGCTGCGCTCTCGGACATCACCTCGGAGCTGACGGGCGTGCCGGCGCTGTTGCCGAGCAGCGTGAGGACGTGGATCGCCACCGCGAACTGGGTGTTGGTCGGTCCCGCCATGGCCCAAGTGTACCCCGGGTCCGTTGATTCGTAATCAATGCTGCTACGGTAATTCGCAATCGACCCGACTACGAATAAGGATCGCCTGCCGCCATGACCACCATCGCCATCTCCGGAGCCTCCGGCCACCTCGGCCGCCTGACCGCCGAGTTCCTGCTCGACCGCGTCGATCCGTCGAGTGTCGTGCTTCTCACGCGCTCGCCGGAGAAGCTCGCCGACCTTGCCGCCCGCGGTGCCACCGTCCGCGCGGCCGACTTCCACGACCCGGCTGGGGTCACCGCGGCGCTCGAGGGCGTCGACCGGTTCCTGCTCGTCAGCACCGACACCGTCGGCGACCGGCTCGATCAGCAGGTCTCCGCCATCGGCGCCGCCAAGGCCGCGGGGGTCGGCCACGTCGTCTACACCTCGGTGACGAAGGCGTCGGGCGAGCATCCGGCGCTGGTGACGCCGGACCACCTCGGCACCGAGCAGGCGCTCCAGGCCAGCGGCCTGACGTGGACCATCCTGCGCAACAACCTCTACGCCGAGTTCCAGATCCAAGAGGGCGCTCCGGCCGTCGCCTCGGGGCAGCTCTTCACCAACGCGCCCGACGGCAAGGTGTCCTGGGTGAGCCGCGTCGACCTCGCGCGTGCGGCGGCTGCGGTGCTCGCCGCGGAGTCCGGCCACGACGGCGCGGTCTACGAGCTGGGCGGAGCCGTCTCGCTGACGCGCCGGGACTTCGCCGCGATCCTCGCGGACGTCACCGGGCAGCCCGTCGAGGTCGTCGCCGTCGACGACGCCGGTCTCACCGCCGGGCTGGTCGGGGCCGGCCTCCCCGAGGGCGTCGCCGGGATCCTCGCGTCGTTCGGCGTGGCCGCGCGCGAGGGCTACCTCGACGCTCCGAGCGACATCATCGAGCAGCTCACCGGCAAGCCCGCCGAGGCGCTGCGCGAGGTGCTCGCGGCCGTCAAGGACGAGCTGCTGGCAGCGCCCGCCGCGCACTGACACTCCGCCGCGCCGGCGGCTTGGTCTCTCAGACGCCACGAACTTGTGTCGTTTGCCAGACCAAGCCCCCGTGCGGAGCGGCGTGGGCGTGCCCACCGCGTTAGCGTGCGGCCCGTGCACCGCTTCACTGCCCGTTCCGCCGCCCGATGACCGTCGCGATCACTGGCGCGTCGGGCGGACTGGGCCGCCGGGTCACGGAGCTGCTGCTCGAGCGCATGCTGCCGGACGACCTCCTGCTGCTCACGCGGACGCCTGACGCGCTGAAGCACTTCGCCAAGCGCGGGGTGGAGGTCCGCAAGGCGAGCTTCAAGAACCCCACCGGGCTGAAGGCCGACCTGCGCGGCGTCGAGCGGCTCCTGCTGATCAGCGCCGACGCCGGCCCCAGCCGGCTCGAGCTCCAGCGCCAGACCGTCGCCGTGGCGGCGCAGGCTGGCGTCGAGCACGTCGTCTACACCTCGATGGCGCAGCCGAGCGCCGACAACCCGTCGTTTGTGATCCCTGACCACGCTGCCACCGAACAGGCGCTGCGCGAGAGCGGGATGGCGTGGACGTTCCTGCGCAACAACGTCTACGCCGAGGGTGTCGTGCTCGTGGCTGAAGCGGCGGTCCGCGCGGGCCGCCTCGTGACCAATGCCGTCGACGGCGGCACCGCGTACGTGAGCCGCCACGACTGCGCCCGCGCCGCGGCGGCGGTGCTGCTGACGGACGGCCACGAGAAGGAGGCCTACGACATCACCGGGCCCGCGGCCGTGACGCAAGCGGAGCTGGCCGCGCTGATCGCCGAGCTGACCGGTACGGACATCGAACTCGTCCAGCTCGCCGACGACGCCTACTTCGACCACCTCATCGACAGCGAAGTGCCGCAGGCGCTCGCCGACGTCATGTCGTCGTTCGGCGAAGCCACCCGCGGAGGCTTCCTCGGCAAGGTCACGACCGACATCGCCGACCTGACCGGGCGTCCGCCCGCGTCGCTGCGCGACGTGCTCGAAAAGGCGCTGCGGCCCTGACACCGCCGCGGCTCCGCGCGGGCCGACAGGCGCGGCTGGCCGGTCAGCGCGCGGCGGCGCGGGCCGCCGCCCACTGCGCGGCCGTCACCCGCATCACGAGGATCTCCGCGCCCGACGGCACGGTCAACTGCTGCTCGAGCTGCAGCCCGAGGTAGTGGGCGCCATCGATCGAAGCGCGGTTGTCGGCCCGGGCGCAGCCCATCACCGACGTGGCGCCGAGGTCGCGGAACGCCTCGTCGATGACGGCCTCGCTCGCTTCGCCGGCCAGGCCGCGGCGCCAGTACGTGGGATGTACCCAGCAGCCGAGCTCGAAGTCGGCAGGGTCGAGGCCGAGGTCGTTCTCGCCGAGGTAGGTGACCCCGACGAAACCAGCGATCACGCCCGCCGACCGCTCCGAGATCGCGCGCCAGCCGAAGCCGTGCGCTTCCCAGTGGCGCAGCAGCGCACGCGACAGGATCTCAGGATGCGCAGGATCCCAGCGGGCGTGCCGTGCGATCGACGGCACGACGCCCGAGGTGCGCGCGAGCTGGGTGAGCGCAGCGGCGTGCTCGGGTGCCCACGGCACGAGATCAAGGCGCTCGGTGTGGATGGTTCGCGCGGGCATCAACAGGAGACCGGCCGTACCCCCGGTTCGGCGAGCCCCGCCGCTAACGATGGCGCGCCGGCTGGCCGCGGTCAAACCAGTCTTTGGTCATCTGGACGCCGCCGCCACTCGACGGCTGCGGCCGGCGGCAGGTCGAACACGCGCGTCGGGCGCAGCCGCTCGGCGAGCCGGGCGTCGTGCGTCGCGAGCACGACGGCGCCGGGCCAGCCGTCGAGCGCCGCCTCCAGCGCCTCGACCGAACGCAGGTCGAGGTGGTTGCTCGGCTCGTCAAGGAGCAGGCAGGTCGTGCGCCGCGCCGCGATCACCGCGAGTTCGGCTCGTGTCCGTTCGCCCGGCGACAGCGTGTTGGCTGGTCGTCCGGCTTGGTCGGCGCCGAGGCCGACGAGCGCCAGCCGCGAGCGAGCCTCCGTGGGCGTGAGCCCGGCGAGCTGCCTGACGACCACCGCGACCGTCTCGTCGGAGCGCAGCGCCTCTTCGACTGCGCCGAGCACCGTCACGACGGCGCCGGTGCCCTGGCGGCGTTCGCCGGATTCCAGCGGCTGCGTCCCCGCGAGCGCGCGCAGCAGCGTCGTCTTGCCGGTGCCGTTGGCGCCGCGCAGCAGCAGGCGCTCGCCAGCCGCGACGGCGAGGTCGACTGGCGGCAGCGACCAGCTCCCGCGCCGCACGACTGCCCGGCCCAGCGAGACGACGAACGGCGCGCGCTGCTCCTCGGGCG
>JAEYAL010000211.1 GCA_023404805.1 Actinomycetes bacterium
CCGCAGGACCGGCCGCACCAGTCGCGCCCGTGGCCCCGGTGGCGCCGACCGGTCCGGCCGGACCAGCCACGCCGTCTTTGCCGGCCGCGCCCGTGGCTCCAGTTGCACCGGTCGCGCCCGTGCCACCAGCGGGCCCCGGAGCCCCAGCGGCCGCCCATTCCATGAGGCGCTCGCTGCTCTTGCACTTGGCCGCGGGCTTGACGATCCGCACCGAGCCGTCGGCCTTCTTCACACACGCGCGCACGACGGCCGCGTCCTGCGCTTCGACCGTCGCGGCGCTGCCTGCCAGACCGGCCGCGGCGACGCCGAGCAGCACAGCGGCGCGGCGGCAGGACGAAAGGAATGAAGCCGAATCAGGGGACATCAGACGTGGCAGGTTGGCATCTCGCCGCTCGGGGAGCAAGCGGAACCTGCGCACGGACCGATGCCGGGCGTGCGCGTTACGAGTCGCCTGCCCTCGCTGCGCCCTCTGCCGCTGGCCCGACGTGGGGAGCCTCCGCAGCCCCCGCAGGGGTGAGGAGCTGTGCCCTGAGCCACCGCTGAGAAGCGTCGAGCCACTCGCGGTAGTGGCCCATCGCGCAGTGGTCGTCGCCGCCGTAGAGCCGCAGCTCGGCTTGAGGGGCCCCAGCGGCGAGTTCGATCGAGTCGCGGGTGCTCAGCAACGTGTCGCGGTCGCCGTTGATCACGAGCAGCGGCTGGGCGATGTCTCCATAGCGGTCGCGGAGCGACAGCGCACGCAGCTTGCGCAGCAGCCCGACCGGCGTGCCGGCTCCCGTGACCTCGGCGAGGGCGTCGATGATGATCTCCGGCAGGCCGAGCTTGGGGCGGAAGCTGTGGTGGGTCGGCGCGCCGCAGGCCACCGCACACGCGATCCGCGGGTCGGCGGCGGCCATGCGGGCGGCCCAGTACCCGCCAAAGCTCACGCCGACGATGGCGATTCGCCCGGCGTCGACCCGCGGATCGGCCGCCGCCGTATCGATCACGCGCCGGTAGAGCGCTTCGGAAGCTGGCGACATCGGCTCGCGATAGGCGTAGGAGCCGGGCATCTCCATCACGAGCACGCCGAGGCCGCTGGAGTGGTACCGCAACAGCGGGACCAGGAGCTCTTGCACGGTCCCCTCGAGCCCGTTGGTCACGACCACCACGGGGGACGGCCCACCGCTTGTGGGCAAGCAGCAGTAGCCCTGCACCACGTCGCCGGCGGCGTCCACGGAGAAGGGCTCCACGGTGGTGTCGAGCCCGGCCGCGAACCCGGCGGCCAGCGCGTCGAACAGCTCGCGTGAGCGGTGGTAGGCCTCTAGCCGGTGCGGCGTGCCACCGGGGAACGCGCTGACCTGCAGGTAGGTGATCGCCCGCAGCAGCTCCTGGACCGCGCCGATCACCGCGGGCGCGCTGGCGGCCACGTCGGTGCCACGGCGCTCATCGACGAACGCCGCAACGGCGGCGTCGTCGGGCACCAGGCCGTGGTCGGCGAGCAGGCGGGCGTACGGAGCGAGCGTGTCTCCCAGACCGTCGAGCCCGGCAGACGCCGCAGGGTTCGCTGGCGCCGCCGCCGCGCTGGCGCCTTCCGCTCGATCGCCCAGGAGCCGACTTGCCGCTGCAAGGTGGACGCCCGCGATCTCGTTCCAATACGCGCACCACCGCTCGTCGGCGAACGAGCGGCAGCTGCGGAGCTGCTGTTCGAACGTGGTGCGGTCCAGGCCGCCCATGTTCACGTAGCGCTGCACAAACAGCGCTGGAAGGAAGGGCGCCGCGCCGAAGCGCGCGGCGGCCCGCTCGGTGAGCCCCGTCGCGGCGCACGCCGTCGCCAGCACCCGCCACTTGAGATCTGCCGCCGTCGTCATTCCACCGGTCCCCGCCGCGCTTGGAGCCCTGAGCTGGAGCCGGGGCTGCGGCGACGCAAGGTAGTAGGCTATTGAATCGATGTCAAATAAGCAGCGCCAGCGCCTCGACGTCGACGCGCGCCGCAGCCAGCTGCTGGGCGTCGGCAGCGAGCTCTTCGCCAGCCGTCCGTACGACGACGTCTGGATCGACCACGTCGCCGAACGGGCCGGCGTCTCGCGCGGGCTCCTCTACCACTACTTCGGGAGCAAACGGGCGTTCCTCTACGCCGTGATCGAGCGCGAGACGCAGCAGATCCTGGCGGCCACCCAGCCGGACCTTTCGCTCCCGCCGGGCCTGCGGCTCCGGGCATCGGTCGACGGCTACCTCGACTACGTCGCCGCGCACCCGCACGGCTACCGCGCGATGTTCCGCGGCGCGGTGAGCGCTGACGCGCAGGTCCGCGGTCTCATCGACGCCAACCTGAGCCGCCAGGAGGCGAGGATTCTGCAGGCGGCCTTCGGCGGGCAGCACACCGAGCAGCAGCGGCTCGCCATCCACGGCTGGGTCGCGCTCCTCATCTCGATCGCGCTCGACTGGCTCGACCGCCCGGCCGTCGACCAGGCCTCGATCGCCGATCTGGCGGTCCGGGCGCTGGACGCGTTGCTTGCCGCTGCGAGCACCGAGGCCTGACCCGGGGCTTGCCGGGCGGCGCGCGGCGTAGGATCGCGCTGTGCCGGAGCCAGCTCCCTCCAGCGCGGGTGCGACGACCGGTCCCGCCGCGCTTACCGCGCGAGGCCTCGTGCGCCGCCACGGCGAGCGGGTCATCCTCGACGGCGTCGACCTCGAGGTCGGCCACGGCGAGCGCGTCGCGATCCTCGGCCCGAACGGCGCCGGCAAGACGACCCTGCTCGAGGTGCTCGCCGCCGTGCAGCCCGCCGACGGCGGGACCGTCGCGCCAGGCCCGGAGCGCCTCGGCTGGGTGCCGCAGCGCCCCGCGCTCTACGAGCGGCTCACCGTCCGGGAGAACCTCGCGCTGTTCGCGGGCCTGGCCTCCGAACGCCGCGCCGACGCCCGCGCCGACGCCCGCGCCGCCACCGAACGCGCCCTGGACTTCGCCGATCTGCGTGAACGCGACGGAGAGCGGCTTGACCGTCTCTCCGGCGGCTGGCGCCAGCGCGTGAGCCTCGCGATCGGCCTGCTCGGCGACCCCGCCTGCATCCTGCTCGATGAGCCGCACACCGCGCTGGACCCGCCGCAGCGGCTGGAGCTCTGGGCGTTGATCGACCGCCTCGCCGCTGCGGGCACCGCCGTTGTGATCACGACACACGAGCTGCACGCCGCCGAGCGCCACGCCGACCGCGTCGTCGTCCTCGCGGGCGGCGCGATCGTCTTCTCCGGCACGCCTGACGAGCTTCGCGCCCGCGGCGGCGACCACGCCGACCTCGACCTCGCGTTCGCGCGGGTCGTGGCAGGCCCGGGAGCTGCTTCCGCAGCCGCGGAGCCTGCGGAGGCTCAGCCGTGATCGCCGCGCTGCTCGCCAAGGACCTGCGGGTTCTGCGGCGCTCGCCGGCGCTGCTGGCGCTGGTCGTCCTGTACCCGGTGCTGGTCGCAATCGGCTTGGGTCTCGCGCTCACCCGCGAGCCGGCCCCGCCGAAGATCGCGGTCGTCAACCTGCTGCCCGCTGGGGCCGACGGCGCCGTCACGATCGCGGGCCAGACGATCTCCATCAAGGACCTGCAGCACTCGATCGCCGGCGGCGACGTCGACTCCGTCGACCTGCCGACCCGCGAGGAGGCCGTGGCGCAGATCGAGGACGGCACGCTCGACGGCGCGCTGATCATCCCGGAGGACGCCGCGTCGCTGCTGCGGTCGAGCCTGGAGAGCGGCGGCGTGCTCGGCGGCCCGGAGCTCGAGGTGCTCTACCGCTCCAGCGGGCCGCTCGACGGGACGCTCGTGCGCGCGGTGGTCGCCAGCCGGCTGCGCGCGGCCGAGCGCGCGCTCGCCGGGGAGATCGTCCGCGTCGCCAGCGGCTTCCTGGAGATCCTGCGCGACGGCGGAACGCTCGAGCTGCTCGGCGCGAAGATCACGGTGATCGGCCTGCGCGCGGCGGAGATCCTGGTCGGCGACGGCGCGAAGGCGGTGCCGCCGGCGCAGCAGAAGGGCCTCGAGGAGTCGGCGCGGTTCGCGGGCCTCGCGCGGGAGAACCTCGCGACGGCCGACAACATCCTGAGGACGGTCGCCGAGCCGCTGAAGGTGAAGGAGACCGCCGTCGGTGAGACGCGTGGCCGCACGCTCTCCGGCTTCGCCGTCGGGGTCGCGGCGGCGCTGTCGCTGATGCTCGTGGCGATGACCCTCGGCGCCGGACTCCTGGCGGGCGAGCGCGAGGAGGGCACGCTGCGGCGCCTGCTCCGCGGTGGCCACGGCGCCTGGCGGGTCGCCGCCGCCAAAACGCTCGGCGCGGGGCTCATCGCCGGCGCGTCGGGGCTGCTCCTGCTGATCGGCGTGGCGGTCTTCGGGGCGACACCGTGGTCTGGCGCGCCCTGGTGGCTGCCCGCGGCCGTGCTCGGCGGGCTGGCCTTCGC
>JAEYAL010000220.1 GCA_023404805.1 Actinomycetes bacterium
CATGGCCTTTCTCGACGCTCTCGCCCAGCGCCTGGGCCGCCGCCAGCCGCTGCGCAGCCCGCGCCAAAGCCAGCTCCTGCGCCGCGGCCCCAGCGCCGCCGCGGGCCCGCCGCCGAGTTCGGCGGGCTGTGACTCCTGTCGTACCGGCGCCTGCCCGACTGTCACGGCGGTGACACACCGAACGTCACGGCGTGAGCGGTTCGCCGGCGGCGTTCAGCCGAGGATCGGAGCACGAAAAGACGAGCCGCCGCCCCAAGCGGCGGTCCTCCGAGCACAAGGACCCCACCATGTTTGCGAACCCCTCGACCCGTGGCCGGCGCCTCGCGGTCGCCGCCACGCTCGTTGCGGGCCTCACGCTCGCCCCGGCCGGAACAGCAGCCGCCAAGCCCAAGCCCACCGCGCCGGCTGCGAAGTGCAAGCCCGGCGCCATCAAGAAGGTCGGCAAGGGCACAAAGGAGCGCGTCTACGTCTGCGACACCAAAGGCAAGTGGATCGAGGTCGTCGCGATCACCGGCGAACCGGGCGCGCCGGGCGCAGAAGGCGTGGTTGAGGAGCCGACGGCCGAGCGCGCGCTGAAGCCCAAGGTCGATCCCAAACCCACCCGCTGCATGGTCGCGGGCGGCGTCTACATCGACGTCGGCGAAGTGATCGTGGAGACCCAGTACGTCCGCGACGAGGCGGGCAACGTCGTCTCGATCACCCATCACAAATACCTCTGCGGCGCCGACGGCAACCTCTACGAGGTCTTCGCGATCCGTCCCGTCCCGTCCGCCCCGTCGGCGCCCACCGCCACGACCCCGGAGAAGACCCGATGACCCGCCTGACGATCCGGACCACCGCAGCCGCCACCATCGCCGCGGCGCTCGCGCTCGCGGCGCCATTCGCGAGCCCCGCGGCGGCGGCCAAGAACCAGGGCGGCGGCCCGCCGCAGGTCACGTGCGAGGGCTTTGGCGGCGGCAAACCGGGGGAGAAGGTGACGGTGACCAACTACGTGCGGCACCGCGGCAAGGTCATCTGGGAATCCAAGACGACCTACATCTGCGGCGAGGACGGGGCCTGGCACACCGTCCTGGCGTAAGAAGACGCGGGCCGGCGGAGACCGACGGCTCACGCGGCGGCCGGACCGGGCCGGCGCCTCAGCGCACGTGCGGCGCGGGCACGCTCTCGGGCGCCTCGCCGCTGGACTTGCGCACGATGTCGGCGAGCTGCGCGTCGATCCACTCGCCCGGGTCGGTGGAGTGCACGATGCGCTCCAGGCCCTTCCAGCGGGCGTCGCGTTCGATCGGGCTCATCGTGAGCGCGCGGTAGAAGGCGTCGGCGAGCTCCTGGATGTCGAACGGGTTCACCGAGATGGCGTGCTCGCCGAGGACCTCGTGGGCGCCGGTGTTCTCCGACAGGATCGAGACGCCCGAGCGGGTGTTGACGACCGGGCCCTCCTTGGCGACGAGGTTCATGCCGTCGAACATGGCGTTCACGAGGAGCACGTCGTAGTGCTTGTAGGCGGCCATCGCCTCCTCGAGGTTGTCGCGCAGCTTGAGCTGGATCGGCATCCAGTCGGGGGTGCCGTGCTGGTGGTTCACGACGGCGACGAGCGCCTCGATCTTCTCCAGGTACTCGGCGTACTCGGGCACGTCGGTCCGCGACGGGATGAGCTGCGCGACGAAGGTGACCTTCTCCAGGAACTCCGGATGCTGCTCGAGGAAGAGGTCGAAGGCGGCAAAACCGCGGAGCACGTTCTTCGACAGGTCGGCCCGGTCGACGCGCAGGATCAGGTGCTCGCGGCGGCGCCGGAGCAGCTCCTTCTCGTGGCGCTTGGTCTCGTCGGACGCGGCGATCTTCTTCGTCGCGCGCCAATCGATGGGCAGCGGATAGGCGCGGACCCACACCTCGCGCCCGTCGCGGGCGATCACGACGCCCTTCTCGAAGTCGACGACGAGCCCGAGCAGGTCCTGGCAGCAGTGCAAGAAGTTCCAGCGGTAGGACCGCGTGTGGAAGCCGATGATGTCGTTGGAGAGGATCCCGTCGTAGATCTCGTTGCGGATCTTGGTCGGAAGCACGCGCCACGCATCGGGCTGCGTCCACGGGATGTGCACGAAGTGGTGGAGGAAGACGCCCGGCCGCTGCTCGCGCACGAGCTTGGGCAGCAGGTACAGGTGGTAGTCGTGGACCATCACGACGGGCTCGCCAGCGCGGTCGTACTCCTGCACGACGGCCTTGGCGAGGTCGGCGTTGACCTGCTTGTAGCCCTGGTTGAACGCGTCGGTCTCAGCCTGGCGGATGTACGGGGCGTTCGACAGGTCCCACAGGTAGTGCTGGATGAACCACAGCATCGGGTTCGAGACCACGTTGTAGAACTGGTCGTAGGCGTACTCGTCGGACTCCACGAGGCGCACGGCGAACTCGCCGCCGGTCGGCGCTTCGATGGCGATGGGCTCATCGCCCGCCGCCCGCGCGACCTTCGCGTCGCCTTCGCCGAGCGCCGAGGCGACCCAGACCGAGTTGCGGTGGCTCGCCAGGCCCATCAGCGCCGTCACGAGGCCACCGGTGCCGCGCTTCGGCGTGCCGTCGGCGGCGTACGACACCGGCCCGCGGTTCGACACCAGGACGACCGGCTGCTCAGCGGCGGATTCGTCGGAGGCTTCGGAAGTGGCGTCGCTCATGAACGGCTGGACCGCGGGTGGCGTAGGGCCGGCGCGATCTGCTGCGCCGAAGCATACGTGGCGCCACCAGATCCGACGCGTGCGGTCACCGGTCAGTCACGGCTCCGCGGCGGCGGCGGGGCCAGGTCTACTGGGCGGATTCCTTGGCGTTCCGCCCCCGCTGGACGCGCGCCTACGGCGTGGTCGGCTTCGGCGTCGTGGCGCGCGGCGTCGTCGACCTGGGCGTGGTCGGCTTCGGCGTCGTGGCTTTGGGCGTCGTCGCGCTCTTGGTGCCGGACGCCGCCGACCTGGTGGCCTTCGCGGACTGCGACGCCTTCCGCGGCTCGCGACCAGGCGCTTCGCCGAGCGTCGCGCGCACGTCGAGCGACTCCTGCCCGCGGATGACGCGCATCGTGACCCGCTGGCCGGGCTTCATCGTGGCAAGCGCGGCATCGATGTCCTCGGGCTCGCGCAGGTCCCGGCCGTTGAGGCGCACGATCACGTCGCCGCCCGTCGGGATGGAGCGGCCGCCGATGGCGGTCGTGCCGGTCGGACCGCGCAGCGTCGAGAACGACGCCGGGCTTCCAGGCGCGATGCTGCGCAGCAGGACGCCGGTCGACGTCGTCAGCCGCAGCTCCTGGGCCCGCGACGGCGTGAGGCCGACCGTCTCGATGCCGAGATACGCGCGGCGCACGCGGCCGCCGTCGCCGAGCGCCTTGACGATGCGCTGCGCCGACGCGATCGGCAGCGCGACGGTCGATCCGGGCGTCATCGGCTCCAGACGCCGCGTGGTGATGCCGATCGCTTCGCCGGCCTCGTTGATGAGCGGCCCGCCGAGACCCTGCGCGCCGAGCGGCGACGACGCCTCAAAGAGCCCGACCTCGGCCAGGCCCTGGCCGCGGGCCGCGCGCCCGGTCGTGAGGACGGTGCCGGGACGCATCGCGGCGCGGCGGGCGC
>JAEYAL010000264.1 GCA_023404805.1 Actinomycetes bacterium
GCGCTTCGGCGGCCGGCGCGCCGACGAGCGTCAGCGCGGTCGCGAGCGCCACGGTGCCCAGCGCCCAAGCGGCCCGGCCGCTCGGCATGCGGTCGGCGCGTGAACGCGGCTCGCGGCGGTCGGCAGGGTCGCGCGACTCGAACTGGAGGGTGCGTGAGTTCGGCACTGGTGGTAGTCCACCATGCCGACCGGCGGCAAAACCCCTGCGATTCGTCTCATTCGGAGGAAGTCCTCCCTATGGCCCTTGCGCTGCGGCCGGCCGGCCCGCTTTGCTTGATCCATGCGGATCGGCATTCTCACGGGCGGAGGCGACTGCCCAGGACTCAACGCGGTTATCCGGGCGGTGGTGCGCAGCGCCCACCAGCACGGAGACGAGGTCGTCGGGTTTCGAGACGGCTGGGGCGGCGTGGTCGACGGCAACGTGGTCGAGCTGCCGATCGAGTCGGTCGGCGGCATCCTGCACCGCGGCGGCACGATCCTCGGCACCTCGCGCCGCAGCGCCCTCGAGCACCGCGGCACCGTCGCGCAGCGGTTCATCGAGCAGCGGCTCGACGGGCTGATCGCGATCGGCGGCAACGGCACGCTCTACGCCGCCAACGAGTTCGCCCGCGAGCTGCCGGTCGTCGGCGTGCCCAAGACCATCGACAACGACCTCTCCGGGACCGACCGGACCTTCGGGTTCGACACCGCCGTGCAGATCGCGACCGAGGCCATCGACCGGCTCCACACCACCGCTGAGAGCCACTACCGCAACCTCATCGTCGAGGTGATGGGCCGCAACGCCGGCTGGATCGCGCTCCATGCCGGCCTCGCCGGCGGGGCCGACGTGATCCTCGTGCCCGAGCGGCCGTTCGACCTCGACGAGGTCGCTGAGCGCGTCCTGGCCCGCCGCAGCCGCGGGCGCGGGTTCTCGATCGTGGTCGTGGCCGAAGGCGCGCTGCCGCGCGACGGCGAAGAGGTCACCAAAGGGCGTCTGGATCCCCTGGGTCGCCCCCTGTTGGGTGGCATCGGCCATTGGCTCGAGCGCGAGCTGGAGGACCGCACCGGCGCTGAGACGCGCGCCGTCGTGCTCGGGCACGTGCAGCGCGGCGGCACGCCGACGGCCTATGACCGGGTCCTCGCGAGCCGCTACGGGCAGCGGGCGCACCTGGCCGTGAAGGAGCGCCAGTTCGGCACGATGGCGGCGCTGCGCGGGTCGACCATCAAGCTCGTCCCGCTCGCGGATGCCACCGCCCACCTGAACCTGATCCCGGACGAGGAGCTCGACCTCGCCGAGGCCTTCCTCGGGTAGCTACCCGAACCGCAGCGCGCGCTCGAGATCGCCCACGCCGACGCCCCGGGACTGCAGGACGGGGAGGAGCGAGCCGGTGTTCTCGTGGCGCTCGATGGTGACGAGCGTCTGGAGGACATCGGCGTCGTCTTCGGGATCCAGCGACTCGGCGATGGCGGTCTCGTCGACGATCAGCCAGAAGCTGTCGTCCTCGTACGCGAGGTACACCTCGACGTCGACCGTGCGCTTGACGAGCTGGACCTCGGCGAAGCGGCGGCGCCAGTTGTAACCCGCGGGATGCTGCTCGGTCTCGATCGCGCTCACGCCTGTAGTGAAGCGCACCGCAGGCAGGACTGCGTACATCCGCGGCCTTTCTGCCGTAATCTGCGCGCGTGCGCTCCGCTCTGCTGACCCTTCTTACTGCCACCACGCTGACGCTCGGCGCCTGCGGCGACCCGGACCCCAAGACGGACGTCTCGTCGACGCCGCCGGCTCCGGGAGGCGCCCCGGTCGCGTCGACGCCGCCCGCGACGACGCCGGAGACCACCCCGGCCGACGCGCAGCCGCAGACCGTGAAGGTCAAGAAGGGCGAGTGCGCCGACGTCCAGGCTCCGCAGCCGAAGTCGCCGGACGCGCCGAAGCCGTCGGGCAAGCTCCCGACCGACGTCCGCAACATCCTCACCCTGCGCACGTCCTGCGGCATCATCAAGATCGAGCTCGACGCCAAGGACAATCCGAAGACCGCGAACTCGGTCGCCGAGCTGGCGAAGTCCGGCTACTACGACGGCCTGGGCTTCCACCGCACGGTCGAGGGCTTCGTGATCCAGGGCGGCGACCCGGCCGGCAACGGCTCGGGCGGTCCGTCGTGGAAGGTGGTCGAGGCGCCGTCTGAGAAGACCAAGTACACGGCGGGCGTCGTCGCGATGGCGAAGACGGCCACGGAGGCCGCGGGCACGTCCGGCAGCCAGTTCTTCATCGTGACCGCTCCCGACGTCGGCCTGCCGCCCGAGTACGCGGTGGCCGGCAAGGTCGTCAAAGGCCAGGATGTCGCCGAGTTGATCGCCAAGCAGGGCACGAAGGGCACCGACGGTCCGCCGACCAAGCCCGTCGTGATCTTCAGCGCGAAGGTCTCGCAGAAGTAGCGCTTCACGGCCAGCGCTCAGCCATCGGCTGAGCGCCTGGTCCAATCTCGGGCGTGCGTCCACGCGGCGCCCGAATCTTGGGTCGTCCGTCCAAGAAACCGGGTTCTGGACCGACCCAGGTTGGCGAGTGGTTTGGTGCCAATCTGAGAGCGGTATGACGGCGTTGTTGAGGCGCCGCAGTGGGCGTACGGTCGCCCGAATGCGTTCCCCGCGCTGGCTTCCCCTGACGCTCTGCGTCGCACTTTCCCTGGTCTCCCCCGCCGCCGCGTCGGCGACGAGCGCGCCGGTCTGGCTGCCCGCAGCCGGCGGCGCCGGCGCCTCGTCGTCCGATGCGCAGGTGGCCTACGACACCGCCGGCAACGCCGTGGCGGTCTGGCGCAAGACCGCAAACGGCGCGGATTCGGTCTGGGCTGCATCCAAGCCGCAGGGATCCACGGAGTTCAGCGCGGTCAAGCGGCTCTCGGCCGCGCCCGCCGCCGGCGAGACGCCGCAGGTCGCCGACCTCACGCTGGCGGTCGACGCCGAGGGCGGCGCGGTCGCGGCCTGGACCGGCCGCTACACCACCGGCGCCGACCCCTACGTCTACCTCGCGCGCCGCGCGGCCGGCATCTGGGAGGCGGCACAGCCTTTCGCCGACGGCGGCATCTCCACGAGCCCGAGCGTCGGCTTCGCCGGTACCGGCAACGCCCTGCTGGCCTGGTGCCAGGCGACCCCCGAGTACACGCAGATCCGCGTCAGCTCGATCGACGTGGGCACGGGCGAGGTCGCGGCGCTGCAGGCGATCGCGCCGACGGCCAACGCCGCGCAGCCGCAGCTGGCGTTCGACCCGAACGGCAACGGCGTCCTGAGCTGGGTCGAGACGGCGGTGTCGTTCACGGCGCCGTACACGGGCGCGGTCAGCCTCAAGGCCGCGAGCCGCAAGGTGTCGGCGGCGACCTTCACGACGCCCAAGCTCGTGTATGAGACGCGCGCCGCGACGATCGACGATCCCGCGGTGGCGTTCGACGCCTCCGGCAACGCGACCATCGCGTGGGCGAACCGCCTGCTCGACACGAAGGTCGCCGACGGCGTATACGCCGCGACGCGCGCCGCCGGGACCACGAGCTGGCCGGGCGCACCGCTGTCGTTGACCGGCGCGGAGCCTGAACTCGCGTCGAGCCCGGCTGGCGGAGCCGTGGTGACGTGGGTCGAGCCTGCGCTGGGCGCGCCGGCCGACACTGGCGCCGTCATGGCTGCCCTGCGCGAGCCCGGCATCTCGAACTTCGCACCTGGCGTGCTGCTGTCGTCGGTTGGCGAAGCCGGCGCCAACCCGACCGTCGCCGCTGGCTTGGCTGGGACGACCGTCGTGGCCTGGACCCGCCGCCAGAGCAGCGGCGACGCTGCGCGCGCCGCCGTGAAGGCGCCCTCGTCGAACGGCTTCTGGCCGGCCCAGAACCTCGACGCCGCGGGTGGTTCCCTCGGTGCGGTCGCCGTCGCCGTGAACGGCCTCCATGACGCCATCGCGCTGTGGCAGCCCGCTGGCACTTCGAGCACTCTGCAGCGGATGGCGCGGCTCGACGGCACGACCGTTGCCGCCGCGCCAGCGCCCGTCGATCCGCAGCCGACGACGCCGGTTGACCCAAACCCGACGACGCCGGTCGATCCGCAGCCGACCACGCCCGCGGATCCGGCTCCGACGACGCCCGTCGACCCCGCTCCGACGACGCCGGCGCCGACGACGCCGGCTCCGACGACGCCGGCTCCGACGACGCCGGCTCCGACGACGCCGGCTCCGA
>JAEYAL010000286.1 GCA_023404805.1 Actinomycetes bacterium
GGCATCAGCGGCGTCGGCCGCGGTCGCTGCGCGGCGCATGCGGCGGCGCTTGGCGCCCGGGAGGCCCGGACGCCCGTTGTCGATGCGGTCGCCGAGCAGGGCGAGCATCGCCGGCAGCACGGTGAGCGACCCGAGGACGGCGATCGCGACGACGAGGATCGTGCCGGCGGCCATCGAGGTGAACTCCTCGACGCCCGTCATCAGCAGGCCCGCCAGCGCGACCATCACGGTGAGGCCCGAGACGAGGATCGCGCGGCCGACGCTGGCCGAGGCGGCGCTGAGCGCGGCGTCGAGCTCGCGGCCGGCGCGGCGCTCCTCGCGCTCGCGGCGGATGTAGAAGAGCGAGTAGTCGACGCCCACGGCCAGGCCGATCAGCACGACCAGCGATCCGGTCGCGTCGGCCATCGGCGCGATTTGCGACACGATGCCCATGGCGCCCATCGCGGCCGCGACTGACGTGATGCCGAGCACCAGCGGCACGCTTGCCGCGACGAACGCGCCGAACACGAGCACGAGGATCAGCAGCGTCAGCGGCACCGAGATCAGCTCGGCCTTCTTGAGGTCGGACTCGACCATCTCGTCGATCGCGTCGTCGACGCTGCCCGCGCCGGTCTGGGCGACGGTCACCTCCGTCCCCGCCGCAGCGCGCGCCGCGCTGACGACGCGCGTCACCGGCAGCGCCGACTTCGCCGCGTCATCCGGTGAGCCGCGCAGCGTGACGCTGAGCAAGACGGCGGTGCCGTCGTCGTTGCGCAGTTCAGCCACCTCGCCGCCGCCCGGCAGCGGGCTGTGGACAGCCTCGACCTGCGTCAGGCCCGTGAGCTGCGCCTGCAGCTTCGCGGCGACCTGGTCGGTCTTCGCGGCCGAGCGCGACTTGACGAGGATGACCTCGGTCGGACGGTCCGCCAGGTCGGTCTTGGCGACGATCGCCTCAGCGCGGCCGGACGGCCCGACCCCGCCGTCCTCGGTGATCGTCTGCATGCCGGTCATCGCGCCACCGACGATGCACCCGACGACGAGCGCGATCCACAGCAGGACCGTCGTCTTCGGAAAGCGCGCGGCGACGTGCGCGACGGCGTGCACCCCGCGGGCCAGGCCCTCGGGCGGAAGCTCAGGCGGCCGACCCGGCAGGGGCTGCGGAGGGCTGGACGTGGCATGCGTAGACATGCCATCCACCGTGCCGGGAGAGCGGCTGCGCGCCCATGGGGCGCCATGGCGTCTGCCGCGCCGCAGCCCCCCGAGCCCATGGTGGGGTTAACCCCACCAGAGCAGCTGGCCGTCGTTTACCGCGCGCCTGAGCCGGGCCCGGCCACGCCCAACCTGGCGAGCAGCGTGGCGGCGTCGTAGGCGCCGTCGAGCCGCTCGCCGTCGAGGAACAGCGTGGGCGTGCCCGGGACCCGGCTGCGCGCAGCGCCGTCGACCTCCGCTTGGACGGCAGGACCCCGGACGTGGTGGCGGAGGTCGTCGGCGACGCGGTCCGGGTCGAGGCCCGCGTCGGCCGCCAACCGGAGCAGGTCGGCGGGCCCGAGGTCGTTGCCGACCGGGTGCGCGAGCAGCAGGTCGTGCATCGGCCAGAAGCGGCCTTGGGCCGCAGCTGAGAGGGCGGCCTCCGCCGCGAGCGTCGCCCCAGGGTGCTCCGCCTCGAGCGGCAACTGCCGGACCACGAACCGCAGGCGGTCGCCCGCCGCCGCGAGGACCTCGTCGAGGACGCGGCCGAGATCGCGCGTGTGCGGGCACTCGTAGTCGGCGAACAGCACCAGCGTGTGCGGTGCGTCGACGGGGCCGCGGATGCGGTCGAAGGCGGGATCGACCGCAGGCGAGAGCTCGGCGCCGGCGCCGTCGTCAGCGCCGGCGCTGGCCGGTGATCGCAGCGCCAGCGCCGTGAGCCCGACCACCGCCGCCAGTACCGACGCCGCGAGGACGCCGACCTTCGCCTCGTCCTGGAGCGCATCGTCGGTGAAGGCCAGCTCGGCGACGAACAGCGACACGGTGAAGCCGATGCCCGCGAGCGCCGCAGCGCCGGGCACGTGGCCGCGCGTCATCCCCGACGGCAGCGGGCCGACGCGGAACCGCACCGCGGCGAGCGTCGCCCCGGAGATGCCAAGCGCCTTGCCGACGAGCAGGCCCAGCAGCACACCGAGCGTGATCGGCGACGACAACGCAGCCGAGAGCGCATCGCCGCTCAGCACCACGCCCGCGTTGGCGAGTGCGAACACCGGGACGACCACGTAGCTCGTGTACGGGTGGATCGCGGCCTGGAAGCGCTCGTTCGGCGAGACCGCCGCACCGATCTCGAGCACCGCCGCGCGGCCCGAGGCGGGGTCGGGGCTGCGCCGGAACAGCCGCGTGACGCTCGCCGCCCGCTCGACGTCGGCTGGATCCGGAGCATGCACGGCGGTCAGCAGCCCCATCACCACGCCAGCGATCGTCGGGTGCACACCGGACTTCAGCGTGGCGTACCAGAGGATCAAGCCGGCCACGAAGTACGCGGGGCCGCGCCACGGCGGGCCGAACCGCCGCAGCAGGCCGATGGCCATCGCGATGCCGACGGCCGCGGCGAGGGCCGTGAGGTCGATCGACTCCGAGTAGAACGCCGCGATCACGGTGATCGCGCCGATGTCGTCGACGATCGCCAGCGTCAGCAGGAAGACCCGGACACCGGTCGGGATCCGGCTGCCGAGAATCGCAAGCGCGCCGAGCACGAAGGCGATGTCGGTCGCCATCACGATCCCCCAGCCGCGGGCCGCCTCGGTCCCGGCGTTGACGGCGAAGTAGATCAGCGCCGGCACGGCCATCCCAGCGAGCGCGGCGATCGCTGGCACGGCCGCCGCGCGCCACTCGCGCAGCTCGCCGAGCACCAGCTCGCGCCGGATCTCCAGGCCGACGACATAGAAGAAGAACGCCATCAGGCCGTCGTTGACCCAGTGGGCGAGGTCTTCGCTTACGCCGCGGCCGCCGACCTCAACGGTGAGCACGGTGTGCCAGAGGTCCTCGTAGCTGTCGCCTGCAGGCGAGTTTGCCCAGACGAGCGCGACGATCGTCGCTGCCAGGAGAAGCCCGGCGCTGCCGGTCTCCGTCGCGAGGAACGCGCGCACCGACCGCGAGCTGTGGTCGACCCAAGCCGTGCGTGTGGGTACCACAGCGCTGAGACCACCTGACGCGGCGGCGGCGGTATCGGCTGGTTCGGGAGTCATGGACCTCAGGCAGCGGCAGGCGTCAGTTCAACGCCGACCAGACTTCCCGGCACACCTCGAGGTCAGACCCTATCGTCCGCCGTGCCGCGGAGCGGGCTCTACGCTGCGGCGGCGTGCGGCGGCTCGCGCCGGTCGTCACCCGGGATCGCGCGCAGGTTCGCATCGCCGAGGGTGCCGGCGACCACGCGGTTGCGCCCGGCGTGTTTGGCCCGGTAGAGCGCGGAGTCGGCTGCCGCGAACAGCGTGCTGTAGTCGAGCGCCGCGGGGTCGCCGACCGCCACGCCGACCGAGGTGGTCACGTCGACTCCGCCAGGCCGCGCGGCGACGATCGCCGAGCGGACCAGCTCGCCGCAGGCCGTCGCGGCGGCGACATCGGTGTCGGGCAGGACGACCGCGAACTCCTCGCCGCCGAGGCGGTAGATCAGCTCGTGATCGGCGAGCACGCGGCGCAGCTCAGCCGCGGTCGCGACGAGCACGGCGTCGCCCCTGGCGTGGCCGTGGTGGTCGTTGACGAGCTTGAAGTGGTCGAGATCGCAGAGCAGCAGGCCGACGGTCCGCTCGCGGGCGACAGCGACCTGCCGGACCTCCTCGAAGCGCTCGTCGAGCTTGGCCCGGTTGAGCAGGCCGGTCAGCGGGTCGAGCACCGCGGCGCGGCGCTGTGCGACCTCGCCGTTGCGCAGCGCCGTGCCGTACGCCAAGCAGCTGGTGCCCGTCGACAGCGCGACCGCGAAGATCTCGGGGTAGTCGACGAATGCCGCCCAGCCCTGGCTGAGCGCGCCGGCCGCCAGGCAGAGGAAGCTCCAGGCGGAGCCGACGATGATCCCGTTGCGCCCGTAACGGCACGGCAGCATGATCATGCAGATCACGAGCCAGAGCAGCGCTGGCGAATGCGGGCCGCCCGTGGCCACGGCCGCCGCCGCGAACATCGCCTGGGTCACGAGCGTGAGCGACATCATCCAGACGTCGCCGTAGCTGCTGTGCTGATACTGGCGGTCCACGAACCGCGAATAGGCGGCGTACAGCACTCCGACCGCGAGGATCCACACGCCGTAGCGGCCTGACAGGAACGGCAGCGTCGCGATCACGGTGACGACCGTGACCTGCCGGGCCCGCGTGACGACCCGTTCGGTCTCACGGATGCGCCGGCGATCCTCCTCGGTGCCGACGAGCCAGGTGGTCGCCTTGTTCATGCCGCTCGTATCGGGAGCCGCGCCAACGGCCCAGAGAAAGACCGGACGCCCGTCCACACTGGTCGGCGCGACTCCAACCCGATTCGTACGGCGCCGACCCGCGCGCCCCGCAGGTTCACCCGCGCCCGCGCCTCGGGCGCGCAGGCCATCGGCGGGGCCAGGCCCTGCTACTCACCGTGCGTATAACTACCCCATTGGGGGTGCCGGTATTAGTGTCTACCAGGTGTGAGCGCACAAAGTTGACGGTCGGGGGACAAAGCGACTTGCAACGTAGCGTCTCAAGGAGGAGAGTCCCGTTCGACGACCAGCGGGATACCGACGGTACACCAGGCGGGTCGCCAACTCCAAGTCCCACGTCAAGGCGTGCTCCGCACGTCGTAGGAGAACCATGTTCAAGTCCCGTGAAACCCGGCGGCTCATGCTCGCCGGCACCACTGCTGCCGTGGCCTTCGGCAGCCTCGCTGCTTCGGCTTCAGCCGCGACCAACACGACGACGCAGACGTCCAAGTGGCCGCTGCTCGGCAACCAGTCCGCCACGCTCGCCGTGACGGCCGACTTCCCGGCGACGGCGCAGGTCGGCGTGCCGACCGCCAACACCCCGGTCACCTCGAAGGTCACGTTCAACCCGATCCTCTCGCAGGGCATCGACCTCATCGAGGGCGGCCACACGCTCGAGGGCGAGCTTCGCACCAAGGCCACGATCTCGACGCCCACCGGCGGCTCGATCGTCGTCAGCCTCCTCGGCTCGATCACGCCGGTCAATGTCGACGCTGACGCGCCGGCGCCGGACCCGCTCGTCCTTGAGGCGACCTCCAGCTCGCCGTCGCTCGTGTTCGACGACCCGGGCACCGCGAACATCAACGTGCAGTCGTTCTCGGCGAACCTGACGCTGCGTGATCGCAACGGCGATGTCATCCAGCTCCCGAACCCGTCGAGCGTTCCGGACAGCGACGGCAACCCCGACACGTTCGACGTCGTGTCGACCCTCTCGCCGGCCACCGGCCAGAACACGCTCCTGGACTCGATCGAGATCGTGAACCCAGGCCCGGTCGCAGGCGCCCCGACGATCGACAAGATCACCGGCGGCAAGCCGCGCGCCTCGATCGGCGGCGCGGTGGTGGTCCACGGCACCAAGCTGGCGAAGACCAGCAGCGTCACGGTCGGCGGCAAGCCGGCGACGTTCGTTGTCGTCAACGCCAAGACGCTCCTCGTGCTCGCTCCGTCGCAGCCCGCGGCTGGCAACTACCCGGTCGTCGTCACCAACGACAAGGGCGCCTCGGCTCCCGCGACGCTGACCTACCGCTAAGCGGGAGCGATGCCGGGGCGCAAGGAGCGCGTCCCGGCAGCCGCGTCGCCGGAGCGGCCATCCGCTCTGGCGCGAACGCTTTTGCCGGACGGCCGCGGGCGGTCTGGCACCACGCTTGCCGGGGCCGCCCTAACGCTCTGCCCTGGCATTGCTGGGCCCGTGGACGGCGGGCCCCGACCCGTGTGGCCGTCGGCATCAAGGGGAGCCGACGGCCGCCACCCCTCGCCGCGCAAGTCCACCGCGGCGATGCGCGTCGCGCCACTTCCCCGGCAGACGCCTCTCGCTCGCAACCAGCCTTCGGCCGGCTCACCCACGGCTCTCGAGCCGGCCGAAGGCGCGAGAGAACAGCCGCGTGCCCGCCGCGAGGCGAAGAAGCACCGCGTCCCCGCCGCAAGCGCGCCGACCAAGCAACAGAAGACCGCGTCCCCGCCGCAAGCGCGCCGACCAAGCAGCAGAAGACCCGCGTCCCGCCGGCTCGTCCCGTAGGCGCCGCAAATGCCAAGGCGCGGGCGGGGGTGTCGTCTTCCGGGCGGATCGGCGGCGAGCTGTACGGGCTTCGCCGCCAGGCGAAACCGGACCGCGAGATCGCAGCCAGGGAGAGGACACCCCCGCCCGGGCCGCCACCCACCAAAGGCCCTACTTCACCGAGCCGGCCAGCAACCCTTGGGCGAAGTACCGCTGGAAGGCGAAGAAGACGCCGAGGGGGATGATCATCGACACGAACGACGCCGGCGCGATGAGCTCGATGTTGGAGCCGAACTGGCGCAGCTGCGTGAAGATCGCGACGGTGATCGGCTGCGTGTCGCGGCCGAAGGTCAGGGCGACGATGAGGTCGTTCCAGGTCCAGAGGAACTGGAAGATCGCGAGCGACGCGATGGCTGGCAGGGCCAGCGGCAGCATGAGCTTGAAGAAGATCGTCAGCTCGCTGGCGCCGTCGATGCGAGCCGACTCGAGGATGTCCTTGGGGATCCCCACGAAGAAGTTGCGCATCAGGAAGATCCCGAACGGCAGGCCGAACGCCACGTGGAACAGGATCAGCCCGATCACCGTGTCGAACAGCTTGGTGGAGTCATAGAGCTGGAACACCGGGATCAGGGCCGTCTGCAGCGGCACGACGAGCAACCCGATGACCACGACGAACAGCCAGTCGCGGCCGGGGAACTCCAGCCAGGCGAACGCGTAGCCCGCGAGCGCGGCGACCAGCACGAGGATCACCGTGTTGCCGACGGAGATCTGGACGGTGACCCACAGCGCCGACGTGAGGTCGTTGTTGTCGAAGACCGCCTTGTAGTTCTCGAGCGTCGCGAGGCTCGGCTCGGAGAAGATCGTCCACCAGCCGTCCTGGCTGATGCGGTCCGGCGGCATCAGCGACGTGAAGAACAGGCCGATCGTCGGCACGAGCCAGACGAGCGCGATGGCGAAGAGGAAGAGCTGCAGCGGCCACTTGCGGGCCCACCGCCCGACCTTCGCGGCGAAGCCTTCGGTCTTCGGGGCGGCAGGCGGCGCAGCGGCCTTGCTGACCGACGGAGCTGGAGCGGGCGTGGCGGCCATGACTACTGCTCCCTCTTGAAGCGGCGGACGTTGAGCGCCAGCGCGGGCAGCACCAGCAGCAGCAGGAAGACGGCGATCGCTGAGCCGAGCCCGAAGTCGTTGACGCCGCCGAACGACGTGCGCCACATCGCGAGCGCGATCACGTTCGCGTCGTCCTGCGAGGAGGCAGGGGCGACCGACAGCACGATGTCGAAGACCTTCAGGACGTTGATCAGCATCGTGATGAACACGACGGAGAGGACCGGCGCGAGCATCGGCGCGGTGACGCGGCGGAAGACCTGCCACTCGGTCGCGCCGTCGGTGCGCGCGGCTTCGAGCACCTCACGCGAGATCGAGGCCAGGCCCGCCGCGATGATCACCATCGCAAAGCCCGCCCAGACCCAGATGTAGGCGATCATCACGGCCGGGGTGATCAGCTTCGCCCCAAGCCACGAGACACCCTCGAAGGGCGCGGCGAAGGTCTCCTTGGCGATCGCGACGCGGTAGGTCCCGTCGCGCACGCGCTTGAAGGCGTAGGCGCCGTGGTCGTCGGTCTTGACCGAGTCGACGGCCTTGCCGCCGGAGTCGCGAAGCTCGACGGTCGCGCCCGGAATGCCGAGCTCGCCCTCGTCGACCTGGCCCGGCGTGCCGCCGCCGCCCGGTTTGAAGTCTCGCCAGATGGCGCCGGTGATCTCGCCGGCGTTGGCCGGGGCCCCGGCGGTCGGCGGCGCCTGCTGCGCGCCCTCCGGCACGAGCCGCGGCGGGATACCCGTGAGCCCGATGAACGCCGTGCCGCCGGGGCCGACCGTCGCCTTCAGCACGTAGCCGGTTTCGATCGACCCGCTCACCAGGTCGGGTTGCGACGGGCGCCCGCGCTCAAGCACGCCGTTCTCGCCGAACGCCGACTTCACGGCGCCGATCGTGGCGTTGACGGTGCCCATGCTCGGGTCCTTCTCGTCCATGATCCGCCAGATCACGCCGGCGGCGAAGAGCGAGATCGCCATCGGCATGAAGATCGCCAGGCGGAACGCGACCCGCCAGCCGATGCGCTCCGTCATCACGGCCAGCACGAGGCCGATCGCGGTGACGAGCGCCGGGACGACGGCGACCCACGCCACGTTGTTCTGCAACGCGGTGACCAGGTTCTCCGTCGTGAAGATGTCGACGTAGTTCTGCAGGCCGACGAACTCGTCGCCAGTCCGGTCGAACAACGACCGCCAGATCGTGGCGATCGTGGGATAGACGAGCCAGACGGCGAGCAGCACGACGGCGGGCCCGAGGAAGACCGCGACGGTCGCGCGCCTTCCCCAACGCCCCGGCTCCCGGCCCTCCGAAGAGGCGCCGGGGCCGGAGCCCGCGCGTGGTGTGCTGCTCGCCGTGCTCATGCCTAGTTCTTGAAGGCCTTGGCGGCAGCCTTCTCGAGCGCCTCAGCTGCGCCGTCGACGTCGTCCGGGTTCTCGAGGAGGTCCTGGAGCGCCTTCCACGAGCCCTGGCCGACGGTGCCACCGAAGGCGGCCGGCTGGAGGTCGGACATGTCGAAGCGGAACGTCTCGGCCTTGGCGATCGCCGCAGCGGTCGCGCGGGTCAGCTCGTCCGGGTACACGGCCGGGTCGACATCCTTGTTGGCCGACGAGAAGCCGCCCAGCTTGGCGCGGACTTCCTGCGCGTCCTTCGACGCGAGGTACTCGACGAGCGCCTGCACGGCCGGGGTGTCGTTGAACGCCACGACCGAGTCGCCGCCGCCGACGATCGCCTCAGGCGATCCGTCGATCGACGGGAACGCGAACTGGTTGTAGCCGCTGACCGGCTCCAGCTTCGACTTCACGACGCCGGGGACGAAGTCGCCCTCGATGACCTGCGCGCCCTTGGCGGGGTCCACGAAGACGTTCTCGACGGAGCCCGGGAAGTCGGTCTCCAGCGCGCCCTTCGTGCCACCGACGACGTTGTCGGTGTCGCCGACGACCTCTGCGAACGTCGTCAGCGCCTTCTTGACCGACGGGTCCGTCCACGGGATGTCGTGGGTCGTGAGCTGGTCGTACTTCTCGGCACCCGCCTGGCGGAGGTAGATGTTCTCGAAGAGGTCGGTGAGGGTCCAGCCGTCAGCGCCAGCGATCGAGTACGCCGGAGTGCCCGACTCACCTAGGGTCTTGGCGTTCGCGGTGAACTCCTCCCACGTCTTCGGGGCGGCGATGCCGGCGTCCTCGAAGGCCTTGACGTTGTACCAAACGGTCGACTTGTTGGCGGCCTTGAACACGAACGAGTAGAGCTCGTTCTTGATGGTGCCGAGCTTCACGAAATCGTCGGAGTACTGGACGACGATCGTGTCGCGAGCGAAGCCGATCGGCTTGAGCGCGCCCTTCTCCTGGAACTCCTTCACGAGGCCAGGCTGTGCGATCGCGGCGACGTCCGGCGGGTTGCCGCCTTCGACGGCGGTGCCGAGGACGGTCGCGGTCTCGTCGCCGGCCGAGGTGTACTTGACCTTGACGTTCGGGTACTTGACCTGGAAGGCGTCGAGCACCTTCTGGAAGTTCTTCTGCTCCTCGCCGGACCAGACGCCCGTCATCGTGACGTTGCCTTCGACGGCGGTGTCGACCGTCGAGATCTTCGGGGTGTCGGCCGAATCGGAGCCCGTGGACTTCTCATCGTCGCCGCAGGCGGAGAGGCCGAAGGCGAGCGCACCGGCGGCGAGCGCCGACGCGAGAGTTCGTGGTTGGTACATGGACGTGACTTCCTTTGGGTGGGACTAGCTCGCTGGGAGAATCGGGGCTTCGGCGCGGGCCTGGTCGTAGATGCCCAGGCCCGTCTGGGTGTCGAAGAAGTGAAGGTTGCGGGTGTCGACGAAGACGTCGACGGTGTCGCCGACCGCCACCTTGGAGCGCGGGCTGAGCCGGCCGACGACCATCGCCCGGTCCTCGCGCCGCCCGAGCGAGTCGAGGCCCGTGTCGGCGGCGATTTCCTGGGCCTGCTCGGTGTTCGCGGCAGAGGCGTCGACCTCGAAGTGGGCCATGATCTCCGAGCCCAGCGCCTCGCGGAGCTTGAGCTCGCCGCGGATCACGCGGTCGGCCGGGGCCTCGTCGAGCAGGGCGGCGTCTTCGAGCTCCTCGGGGCGGATGCCGACGATCACCTCGCGGCCTGAGTACTGCGCCAGCCCGGGGCGCGCGGCGACAAGTTCTGCGTCGAGCACCAGCGACTGGCTGCCGAAGTTCACGCGGAAGCCGTCGCCCTCGGACACGAGCTGCGCCTGGAGCATGTTCATCGACGGCGATCCGATGAAGCCGCCGACGAACAGGTTGACCGGCCGGTCGTAGAGCTCCTGCGGCGGCGCGACCTGCTGCAGCTCGCCCTTGCGCATGACCGCCACGCGGTGGCCCATCGTGAGCGCCTCGACCTGGTCGTGGGTCACGTAGATCGTCGTCACGCCGAGGTCCTGCTGGAGCCGGGCGATCTCCGCGCGGGTCTGCACGCGGAGCTTGGCGTCGAGGTTCGACAGCGGCTCGTCCATCAGGAACGCCGCTGGCTTGCGCACGATCGCCCGGCCCATCGCGACGCGCTGGCGCTGGCCGCCCGAGAGCGCCCGCGGCTTGCGATCGAGGTACTGGTCGAGGTCGAGCGAGCGGCTGGCCTCGCGCACGCGCCGGTCGATCTCGTCTTTCGGGACCTTCGCCAGGCGCAGGCCGAAGGCGATGTTCTCGTAGACCGACAGGTGCGGGTAGAGCGCGTAGCTCTGGAAGACCATGGCGATGTCGCGGTCGCGCGAGGGCGTGTGGTTGACGACCTTGTCGCCGATCCGCAGCTCGCCCTCGGAGATGTCCTCCAGCCCAGCGACCATGCGCAGCGCGGTGGTCTTGCCGCAGCCCGACGGGCCGACGAGGACCATGAACTCCCCGTCGCCGATGGCGAGGTCCATCGACGACACGGCACGGGTGCCATCCGGGTAGATCTTGCTGATCCCATCCAGCGTGACGCCGGCCATCGGTCTCTCCTCCCCGCGGCCGCTGAGTCGGCCACAACGGTGACCCTAGTCACATACGCGGTGGAATGTCTGCCTGCCTCAAGGCACCGTTTTGCAGAGCGGAAACCGGATTCCGGGGCGGCCCGCTCCACGCCGGTTTGGTCCATACGACCAGCAAGTACGGGCCGTTTGCCCCGTGGTACCGGCAGTTCGCCGCGGTGCGCTGGGAAGAGTCAGAAATTTGGATTACCGCTTCTGGCGGCGGTGCAATGCTGCGCCGTTCGCTCTATGGTTCGCGCCGATGAGCGGGATTACCGACCGCGTCGACGGACGCAAACTCCGCTATGCCGGCAGGCGCGATGAGCTGTTGCGCGCGGTTACCGACTATGTCCTCGAGCATGGTGTGGGCAATCTGGCGATCCGTCCGATGGCGGAGGCCGTCGGCGTCTCTCACGCGACGCTGCTCAACCACTTCGGCACCAAGGAGAACCTCATCACCGAGGTGGTCGACCTGCTGCGCCAGCAGTCGATGCCGATCGACCCCGACATGCCGATCCCGGATGAGGTCGCGGCCGATGCCGCGGGTGCCATCGCCCTCTGGTGGCAGGAGTGGACCCGCCCGGAATACCTCCCATCGCTGCGGCTGATGTTCGAGGTCTACGGCCAGGCGCTGCTGCACCCGGCCCGCTACGAGCGGTTCTTCGACGACGTCGTCGGCGGATGGCTGCGGTTCTTCACGCGCGTCGCCGAGGCCGCCGGCTGCCCAGAGTCCGAGCTCGAACAGACCGGCACCACGCTGTTCGCGGTGATGCGCGGGCTCCAGCTCGATCTCGTCGCAACCGGCGACACGAGCCGGACCGACGGCGCGCTCCAGCTGATCACCGCTGAGGTCGCGCGCCGCCAGGCGCTTTGGGCCAGCGGCGCCAGCGGCATCACCGCCTGAACTCCATAGGACCGGTCCTGGCCTGATTCGGCGGGACGCTGCAGCCAATCGACCACCTCGCCGGGCCGGGCGGGAAGGGGCAGCAGCCATGCAGACGCGCACGATCCACGTCGCCATCTACGACCACCTCGCCGACTGGGAGATCGGGTATCTCACCGCGGCATTGAACGATCCGCAGTTCCACGCGCGGCCGGGATCGTTCGCCGTGCGCACCGTCGGCGAGACCAGCGAGGCCGTCACGACGATGGGCGGCCTGCGCGTCGTGCCCGATCTCGTGCTGGCGGAGCTGACGCCGAACGACTCCGCGATGCTCGTCCTGCCTGGCTCCTCCGGCTGGGACGACGGCGCGGTCGACGCCGACCGCTGGGCCGGCGCCGCGCAGCGCTTTCTCGGCTGCGGCATCCCGGTCGCCGCGATCTGCGGCGCCACCTACGGGCTCGGCGCCCGCGGTCTGCTCGACGACCGCGACCACACGAGCGCCGCCGAGGAGTACCTCGCGATGGCGCCCGGCTACCACGGCGGCGGCCGTTACCTCGACGCCGACGCCGTCAACGACGGCGGCCTCATCACTGCCGGGCCGACCAACCCGGTCGCGTTCGCGCGGGAGGCGATCGCCGAGCTCGGCGCCTTCGCCCCGGACACGCTCGACGCCTGGTCCGGCCTCTACGCGACCGGCGATCCGGCCTGCTACTACCGGCTGATGGGGGCCGTCGCCGCCTGAGCTAGGCCGCTGCGGCGAGCTTGCCCGCGACGAGCGGCTTCACCTCGGTGCCGAGCAGCTCGATGCTGCGCAGCATCGTCTCGTGGCCGAGGATCTCGTTGGTCATCTGCAGCGTGATGCGGTCGATGCCACCGAGCACCTCGGAGGTCTCGACGATCTTCGTGGCGACGGTCTCCGGATCGCCGATGAACAGCGCTCCCGAGGGCCCGCGGGTCGCGTCGTAGCTGCGGCGCGTGGGCGGCGGGAAGCCGCGCTCGCGGCCGATCCGGCCGAACATCTGCTCGTAGCCGGGGTAGTACGCGTCGGCGGCCTCGTCCGTCGTGTCCGCGAGGAGACCCGGAGCGTGCACCGACACGCGGAGCGACTCCTCGGCGTGGCCAGCCTGCCGGCCCGCTTCGCGGTAGAGGTCGACCAGCGGCCGGAAGCGCCGCGGTTCCCCGCCGATGATCGCGACCATCAGCGGGAGCCCGAGCGTCCCAGCGCGGATGAACGACTCGGGGCTGCCGCCGACGCCCAGCCAGATCGGCAGCTGCTCCTGCACCGGCCGCGGGTAGACGCCTTCTCCGCGGAGCTCCGGCCGGTGGCGGCCAGCCCAGTAGACGCTGTCGCGGTCGCGGATCTTGAGGAGCAGGTCGAGCTTCTCGGCGAACAGGTCGTCGTAGTCCTGCAGCTTGAGGCCGAACAGCGGGAACGCCTCGGTGAACGACCCGCGCCCGACCACCATCTCGGTGCGGCCGCCGCTCACGAGGTCGAGCGTGGCGAACTCCTGGAACACGCGCACCGGATCCGCGGCGCTGAGTACTGTGACGGCGCTGTTGAGCCGGATCTGGCTCGTCCTCGCGGCCGCTGCGGCCAGGAGCACCGGCGGCGCCGAGTCGAGGAACTCCTTGCGGTGGTGCTCGCCGATGCCGAACGTGTCGACGCCGGACCGGTCGGCCTGCTCGATCTCCTCAAGCAGGTGCGCGACCCGCTCGACGGGCGCGAGCGTGACGCCCGTGGCCGGGTCCGTCACCGACGAAACGAAGCTGTCGATACCGATCTGCATGGCCTCACTCTAGCGCCAAACGGACCGCGGTCCGTTTAGTGCCGCCCCGAGACGTCGGCCGTAGCGCCCCGGGGCCGCTCAGGCCAGCTCGGCGACCGCTGCCGCGACCTCGTCGACCTGGGCGTCCGTGATCGCCGCCGAGATCGGCAGCGCGAGGTGCTGGGCGGCCAGCTGCGCCGTCGCGGGCAGATCCACGGCGGGCGTCCACCCGGCCATCGCCGGCTGGCGGTGGATCGGCTCGCGGTAGTACGCGCGCGCTTCGATGCCGCGCTCCTGCAGACCCGCGGCCAGACGGTCGGCGTCGGGATGGGTCACGACCCACAGGTTCCAGGCGGGCACGGTGCCCGGCCCGTCCTGCGGCAAGCCGACCGCGCCCGCGAGCGCGCTGTGCCGGTAGCGCTCAGCGGCGGCGCGGCGATGCGCCACCCACGCCGGCAGATGGGGCAGCAGGACGCCGAGAATGGCGGCCTGGATCGCGTCGAGGCGGCTGTTGTAGCCGACCTCCAAGTAGGTGTCTTTGGCCCGCGAGCCGTGCAGGCGCAGCAGGCGCGCCTGGTCGGCGACCATGTCGTCATCCGTGACGATCGCTCCGCCGTCGCCGAAGCCGCCGAGGTTCTTCGACGGGTAGAACGAGAACGTGCCCGCCTTGCCGAGCGTGCCGGCGGCGCCGAGCAGGCCGTCCTCGCGCAAGCCCAGCGCGCCGGTCGCCTGCGCGGTGTCTTCGAGCACCGGTACGCCGAGCGCCTCGATCTCGGCGACGGGCGCCACATTGCCGAACAGGTGCACGACCAGCACCGCCTTGGTCTTCGGCGTCAGCGCGGCCTTGACGGTTTCGGCGGTGACGCAGCGCGTGTGCGGGTCGACGTCGCAGAAGACCGGTGTGGCGCCAGTCGGCGGGATCGCCTCGGCGCTGGCGAAGAACGTGAACGACGGGACGACGACCTCATCGCCGGGGCCGATGCCCATCGCACGCAGGGCGATCGTGATCGCCTCGGTGCCGTTCGCGACGCCGACGACGTGCTTGACGCCCAGCGAGGCGGCGAACGCCTCCTCGAACGCCGCGACCTCGGGGCCGAGGATGAACGCGCCGGAATCCAGCACGCGCGCCACGGCCTCGTCGATCTCGGCCCGGAGCGGGAGCACCGGGGTGCGCGGGTCGAAGGCGGGAATCGTCATGCCCGGCACCCTATTCGGCAAGCCACATTGCGCGACGCACCGCTGGACAGGTAGAAGGTGTAGATATGCCGGGCCACTTTTCGTCTCGTACCCCCTTCGACCACTTCCTGATGAACCAGGAGGGCGGCCTGCCGGGGATTCCCGGCGACGGGCCGACGCAGCCTGGGCCGCCGAGCTTCGAGAAGCAGCCCGCGCCTGCGCCGCTCCCGGGCCAGCCACTGCCTGGCTCCGCGCCGCTCCCGGGCGCTCAGCCGCTGCCGGGCAGCCAGCTCCCGGGCACGCCTCCGCCGGGCGGCCCAGTCTTCCAGCAGCCCGTGCCGCAGCCGCCCGCTGGCGGCGGCACGTTTGAGCTGTCGGGCTGGTGGCGCCGCGTCGGGGCGACGATCATCGACTCGCTGATCCTGTCGGTCCCGTTCTTCGTCATCTTCGTGGCGCTCTTCGGCCTGTCGTTCAGCGGCGACGGCGACGCGAACGGCGGCGGTATCGCCGCCCTGATCTTCACCACGCTCGCCTGGGTCGTGCTGACCTTGGTCTACGCCCCGTTCTTCATGTCGAAGTGGAATGGCGCGACGATCGGCAAGAAGGCCACGGGCATCCGCGTCGTCCGCACCGATGGCGCTCCGATCACGTTCGGCTTCGCGGCCGTCCGCGAGGTGGCGGTGAAGGGCCTGCTCATCGGCCTGATCAGCAACCTGACGCTCGGCCTCGGCGGCCTCCTCAACTACCTGTGGCCGCTGTGGGACAGCGAGCACCGCGCGCTGCACGACATGATCGTCAAGACGCGCGTCGTGCGTGACTGACGGAGCACCGCTCCTGCAGGAGCAGCCGGCCGGGGCTCCGCCGCGGCCGGTCTACCTGCTGGCTTCGTTCAGCCAGCGCTTCCGGGCGCGCGCGATCGACAGCCTGATCCTGCTGGTCCCGATGCTCGGGATCTGGGCGGTGGTCCTGCCGCCGCTCGTCCGCGACCTGACGAACGACCAGGAGCTGGTCGACCAGCTGAACGCCCTCGACCCCGAGACGGGCGAGGGCCCGCTCGACCGGCTCATCTACTGGATCGTGGTCTTCACGCTCGTGCTCTGGCTGACCGTCACGCTCGTGCGCGCCATCTACGAGTCGGTGTTCGAGGGCCGCACCGCCGGGCAGACGCCGGGGCGCCGCGCCGTCGGGATCCGCGTGATGCGCGTCGACGGGGCGCCGTTCGGCTTCTGGTGGGCGCTCTACCGCACGCTCATCATCCGCGACGGCCTCTTCGGCATCGGCGCGATCGTCTCCGGCGGGACGCTGTGGGTGCTCCAGTACCTGTGGCCGCTGTGGGACCCGCAGCGGCGCGCGCTGCACGACCTGGTCGCACGCTCGCGCGTGGTGCAGGATGCTGAGAGGCGATGACCGACGACCCACAGCCTGAGGGCAGCGAGCCCAAGTCGATCTGGCAGCCGCTCGACGGCTCAGCGCCGCGGCTGCCGGACCCCGCGCCCGCGCCGCTCTCGTTCAGCAAGCCCGACCCGCGGCCGCTGACGATGCCGGCCCCGCCGCAGCCGGCCGTGCCGCGGATCGACCCGCGCACCGGCCAAGCCGTGTTCGTGCTCGGCGGCTGGGGCCAGCGGCTCGGCGCGTACCTGCTCGACAACCTGCTGTTCGGGTTCGTCGTGTTCTTGCTGACGCTGCCGGGGGCGATCGCGGTCGGCATGACGCTTGAGGAGGGGATCGTGTTCCTCTCGGGCAGCATGGAAGTCCCGGACGCGGTGGCCCAGCCGGCGCTGGCGTGGGGGCTCTTCGCCTTGCAGGTGCTCGGGCCCCCGACGATCGCGGCGGTCTTCTTGTCGCTCTGGCGGGGCCAGACGCCCGGAAAGCGCGTCACCGGGCTCCGCGTCGTGACCGAGGAAGGCGCGCCGATGAGCTTTGGCCGCGCGCTGCAGCGCGAGCTGGTGGCAAAGACGCTGATCATCGGCGCGCTCACCGTGATCACGTTCGGCGTCGCGTTTCTCGCGAACTACCTGTGGCCGCTGCGCGATCCGCAGAACCGCGCCGGCCACGACTTCTTCGCGAAGACGCGCGTGGTGACGGCCTAGCCAGCGCGCGGTCGGAGGTCCGGCGGGCGCTTCTTCGGGCTCGCGTCCTCGCCGCTCGAGCTGGCTGGCTCGCCGCAGCGCGGCGGCGCGTCAGCCGATGATCGACTGGCCGCGCACGGTGGCGGCGCCGACCTCGGCGGTGACGGAGCCGATGACGGCCGTGCCAGGGTGGTGGGCGCCAAGGATCTCCGCGGCGCGGGCGGCCTGCTCTTCGGGGACGATCGCGACGAAGCCGCAGCCCATGTTGAAGACCTCCCACATCTCCCGCTCGGTCACGTTGCCGAGGCGTTGGACCAGCGGAAAGATCCCGGGGACGGGCAACGGCGAGTCGATCGCGTAGCCGATGTTCTTGCCGAGGCGCAGCAGGTTCGCGACACCGCCGCCGGTGATGTGCGCGAGGCCGTGCACATCGACCTCGGACTCGATCAGCGCGATCGCGGCGCGGACGTAGATCAGCGTGGGCTCCAGCAGCGCGTCGGCGACGGTTGCGCCGCCGAGCTCCTCGGGCGTGTCGTCGTAGCCGAGGCCGCCCTGCTCGAGGATCGCGTGGCGGGCGAGGGTGTAGCCGTTGGAGTGCAGGCCGCTTGATGGGACGCCGACCAGCGCGTTGCCCGGGGCGATCGCGTCGCCGGTGATGATCTGGTCGAGGGCGACGGTGCCGACCGCGGCGCCGCAGAGGTCGAAGCCGCCCGGCGACGGGTGGCCGTTGATCAGCTCCGGGAGGACGGCGACCTCGCCGCCGGGGACCTCGATGTTGGCCTGGCGGGCGCCTTCGGCGATGCCGGCGGCGATCGCGCCGAGGCGCTCGGGGTCGCTCTGCTCGACGGCGATGTAGTCGACCATCGCGATCGGCTCAGCGCCGACGCAGACGAGGTCGTTGACGTTCATCGCGACGCAGTCGATGCCGACCGTCTCGATGCGGCCCGTCTGCTCGGCGACGACCAGCTTAGAGCCGACGCCATCGGTCGCCATCGCGAGGCCGAGCCCCGGGGCGATTTTGAGCACGCTGGCGTAGTGGCCGGGCAGCGGAACGACGCGGGTGCCGCTATCCGGCGTCGCGTGCTTCAGCTGGCCGACGATCGCGGCGACGCCACGGTCGGCCTCATCCGTGTCGACCCCAGCCGCTGCGTACGCCTCGCTCATGGGGGCCATTCTGAAGCATGCGGGCGCCCCGGGCGGCGCCGGGGCTGCGCGAGGGGTCGCGAGGACTCAGCGGCGCCGCGGGCTCATGGGTGCACGCGCCGCCGGCGGTGGAGCGGCGCTGGCAAGCGGCTCGGTCGACCACCGGACTCGCCCGGCTGCTGACAGGCGTGGCGGATTACGCCCCCAGGTGGGCGTGATTGCGACTCCTGGTGCGCCAGTCCACGCCCTCCTGCGGCTGTGGAGGCACGGCTGCCGCGGTCCGCCCCACAGCTCGGCAGGGGCGTGATTCGTGGTGCGAATGCGCCAGTTCACGCCCTTGAGAGGGCGTAAACCGCGAGCGCTCTCAGGACGCTCGCGAGTCCGGGGCGTCGCGGCGGATCGTGGCGGCCGCGAGCGCCAGGCGCCACGCAGCCCAAACCGCGGCAGGCCAGCGGGCGGTCCGGCTCGGGAGCGCGGCGGTGGCAAGGCC
>JAEYAL010000336.1 GCA_023404805.1 Actinomycetes bacterium
GGTGGCGATCGGCGCAGCGGGCGTCGTCGCAGCCGGGGGCGTCGCGGCGGGGCTGCTGGAGGCAGCGGGCTCCGGCGCGCCGTCGGCCTCGGCGTCCGGCGGAGACGGCAGCGGCGAGCAGCCTGCCGCGAAGCTGGCGGTCGGCAAGGTCGAGCGGCGAACGCTCGTCGACCGCCAGACCGTCGACGGCACGCTCGGCTACGGCGGCGAGCGCACGGTGCTCAGCCGGCTCTCGGGGACGGTCTCGTGGCTGCCTGCGGTCGGCGTCATCGTGAAGCCGGGCAAGCCGCTGCTGAAGGTCGACGGGTCGCCCGTGATCCTGCTGGACGGCGTGGTGCCGGCCTATCGCGCCCTGCAGTCCGGCGTGACCGACGGCGACGATGTCCGCCAGCTCGAGCGCGGCCTCGCGAACCTCGGCTACGCGCCGGGGACCGTCGATGCGGAGTGGACCGCCGACACGACCGCCTCGGTGAACGCCTGGCGCGACGACCTCGGGCTCGAGGAGACCGGCCAGGTCGAACTCGGCCGGGTCGTCTTCCTGCCGGGCGCGCGGCGGATCGCCTCGCGAGAGGTCGAGATCGGCGGCGCGTCGGGGTCGGGCTCTGGTGGCGGTGACGGCGGCACGGGCGGTGATGGAGGCTCGGGCGGCGACGGCGGCTCGGGCGGTGGGGCGCCGACCGAGGTTCTGAAGACGACGTCGGACCGGCGCGTCGTCACCCTTGACGTCGACGCCGCCGACCAGGGCCTGGCGAAGGAGGGCGCGAAGGTGTCGGTCGAGCTGCCGGATGGCGGCACGATCCCGGGTGTCATCAGCAAAGTGGGGCGCGTCGCGGAGTCGTCCTCCGACGAGAGCGGCGGTGGCGGCGGCGAGGACGAAGGCGCGACGATCTCCGTGACCGTCAAGCTCACCGGCAGCAAGGGCGGGCGGCTCGACCAAGCGCCCGTCAACGTCGAACTGGCCCGCGATACGCGCAAGAACGTGCTGACGGTGCCGGTCACGGCGCTGGTGGCGCAGCGCGGCGGCGCCTACGCCGTCGACGTGATCGACGCCGGCCAGCGGCGCCTCGTGGCCGTCGAGCCGGGGCTGTTCGCCGACGGCCTCGTCGAAGCGCGGGGCAAGGGCCTGCGTGACGGGACCCTGATCGCGGTGCCGCAGTCATGACGGTCCTTGAACTGGATGAGGTCGTCAAGGAGTACGACGGCGGCGTCCGCGCGCTCGACGGCGTCTCGCTGACCGTGGGCGAGGGCGACCTGCTCGCGATCGTCGGGCCGTCGGGCTCCGGCAAATCGACGCTGCTGCACGTGATGGGCACGCTCGACCGGCCGTCCTCCGGGGTGGTGCGCGTCGCTGGCGAAGACGTGGCGTCGGCGTCCGACGGGCGCCTTGCGGCGCTGCGCGGCCAGCACATCGGGTTCGTCTTCCAGCAGTTCTTCCTGCTCGACGGGATGAGCGCGCTCGACAACGTGGCCGAGGGGCTGCTCTATTCGGGGCGGCCGCTTCGCGAGCGGCGGGCGCTGGCGCGGGACGCGCTGGAGCGCGTCGGGCTGGAGCACCGCATGCGGCACGTGCCCGCGAAGCTCTCGGGCGGCGAGCGCCAGCGCGTGGCCGTGGCGCGGGCGATCGTCGGGCGCCCGTCGATCGTGCTCGCCGATGAGCCGACCGGCAACCTCGACTCGGCCCGCTCGGCCGAGATCGTCGGACTGCTGCGCGAGCTCAACGCCGGCGGCGCGACGATCGCCGTGATCACGCACGACCCGGAGGTAGCCGCGTCGCTGCCGCGCCGCGTGTCGATCCGCGATGGGCGGATCGAGCCATGAGGTCCAAACTCGCACCTGCCGACGCGCTGCGGGTCGGCGCGGTCGGCCTGCGCACCCGCCGGTTGCGCGCCGCGCTCTCGAGCGCGGGCATCGCGATCGGGATCGCGTCGATGGTCGCGGTGCTCGGGATCAGCGAGTCGTCGAAGGCGGCGCTCGTGAGCCAGCTCGACCAGCTCGGCACGAACCTGCTCACGGTCACGCCGGGCGAGTCGTTCTTCGGCGACACCTCGACGCTGCCGGAGTCGGCTGCGGCGGCGGTGGGGCGCATGCCGGGCGTCGAGACTTCGGCGTCGACGACGGGCATCAGCGGCGGCGTGCGCCGCACCGACCGCATCCCGGCCGCCGAGACGAACGGCATCGGCCTGCGCGCCGCCGACATCGGCCTGCTGCGGACGCTGGGCGGCACGATGGCCGCCGGCCGGTTCCTCGACCGCACGAGCGAGCAGTTCCCGACGATCGTGCTCGGGTCGGTGACGGCGGAGCGGCTCGGGATCGACCGGGCCGACGGCAGCGTGCAGGTCTACGCGAACGGCCGGTGGCTGGCGGTGATCGGGATCATGCGGTCGCTGCCGCTCGTGCCGGAGCTCGACCGCGCGGCGCTCGTCGGATATCCCGCCGCCGACGACCTATGGGGCACGACCCGCAGCGCATCCGCGATCTTCGTGCGCGCTGAGGAGGAGCGTGTCGCCGCCGTGCGCGAGCTGCTCGGCGCGACGGCGAACCCGGAGGCGCCGGAGGAGGTCGGCGTGACGCGGCCGTCGGACGCGCTGGAGGCGAAGGCCGCCGCGAAGGGCGCGTTCACCTCGCTGTTCCTCGGGCTCGGGGCTGTAGCCCTGCTGGTGGGCGGGGTCGGCATCGCGAACGTGATGGTGATCAGTGTGCTGGAGCGGCGCAGTGAGATCGGCCTGCGGCGGGCGCTCGGTGCGACACGGCAGCACATCGGTGTGCAGTTCGTGACGGAAAGCTTGCTCCTGGCTGGCCTCGGTGGCCTGACAGGAGTCGCACTCGGCGCGGTGATCACCGCCGGATACGCGACCAGCCAGGAATGGCAGGTCGTCGTGCCGGCGCTGGCACTGGCGGGCGGCGCGGGTGCCGCAGTGGTCGTC
>JAEYAL010000358.1 GCA_023404805.1 Actinomycetes bacterium
CCCCCCCCCCGGGCGGGGGGGGGGGGGGGGGGGCCCCCCCCCCCCCCGCCGCGGGCGCTCAGACCTGGCGAGCGGCGAAGAACTCGCTGATCGCCGCGGCAAGCTCCTCGGGCACCTCCATCGCCGCGAAGTGCCCGCCGCGCGGGTGCTCGGTCCAGGAGACGATGTTCGTGTTGTCGCGCTCGGCGAACGGGCGCATCGAGCGGAAGTCATCGGCGAAGACGGCGACGCCGATCGCGCCGTCGTTCACGCGCGGCTCGACGTCGCGCTCGGTCCAGTGGAACATCGCGGCGCCCGCCGACGTGTTGGTGAGCCACTGCAGCGTCGCCTGCGCGAGCACCTGGTCGCGCGTCACGAGGCTGGTGCCGTTGCCGAAGTTCTCGAACAGCTCGTGGTAGGCGAGCTGGCCGATCGGCGAGTCGCTCAGCGCGGCAGCGATCGTGAGCGGGCGTTTGGCGTTGAGGTCGGCGTAGCCGTTGACGGTCTGGAACCAGCCCGCGAACTCGAGCGCCGCGTAGTCGGCGGGGCCCATCTTCTCGAACTCGGCCGGATCGCCGGACGGGAACGAGAACAGCTGAAGGACGTGCGCGCCGAGGAAGCCGTCTGGGGCGAGCATCGCCAGTTCGCGGCCGATCAGCGCACCGCCGTCGGAGCCGTGCGCGCCGTACGAGGCGTAGCCGAGGTCGCGCATCAGCGTGTCGAACGCCTGCGCCGTGCGGGCCATCGTCCAGCCGTCGGCCGCGAGCGGGGTGGAGAAGCCCATGCCCGGCAGGCTCGGGATCACGAGGTGGAAGTCGGCCGACAGCGGCTCGATCAGGTCGAGGAAATCCAGGACGGAGCCCGGGTAGGTGTGCACGAGCAGGAGCGGCGTGGCGTCTGGCCGGGCGGACCGGACGTGCAGGTAGTGGATGGTCTGCCCGCCGATTTCGGTGAGGAACTGCGGGTGGGCGTTGAGGCGCGCTTCGACGGCGCGCCAGTCGAACGCCTGCCAGGCCGCGGCCATCTCGGCCAGGTAGCCGCGCGGCGTGCCGCGCTCCCAGCCGCCCGGCGTCGCAGCCGGGAGGCGCGTCGACGCCAGGCGGCGCTGGAGGTCGTCGAGGTCGTCCTGCGCGAAGGCGACGGTGAAGGGCGTGTGCTTGGTGGAGGTCATGTCGACAAGGTATGCGGGGATTAGGTACGTTTCGTTCCTCAATGCCCGCGGCCACCGCAACCCGTCTGCTCCAGCTCCTGGGGCATCTCCAGAGCCAGCCGGTGTGGGGCGGGGCAGAGCTCGCCGAGCGTCTCGGCGTGACCGGCCGGACGCTGCGCAACGACGTCGAGCGGCTGCGGGCGATCGGCTACCCGGTTGACGCCACACGTGGACCTGGCGGCGGCTACCGGCTCGGGCGCGAAGGCCGCCTGCCGCCGCTGCTGCTCGCCGACGACGAGGCCGTCGCCGTCGCGGTGAGCCTCACGAGCCTCGATGCCGTGCCGGGGCTCGCGGACGCCGGGCAGATGGCGCTCGCAAAACTCCAGCGCACGCTGCCGGACCACCTCCGTCGGCGGGTCGACGCCCTGGCATCGAGCACCGATGTCGGCCCGGCCGACACCGGCACGAACGTCGCACAGCCGACCGTCGACCCGGTGGTGCTCTCGCGGCTCGCGGCGGCGATCGCGGCGCGGGAGGGCGTGCGGTTCGACTACCGCGGCGGCGACGCTGCCGGGGCAGCGGCCCCAGACCGCGACGACCACAGGTCGGCACGCAAGGCCATCGTGACCGCCGATCCGCACCGCCTCGTGAGCTGGCAGGGGCGCTGGTACCTCGTCGCGCGCACGCGCCCCAGCGGCGCGCTCGCCGTCTACCGCACCGATTGGATGGAGCTCCGCTCCTCTGGCGCGTCGCGCTTCCGGCCCGAGCCGCTGGCCGACGGCGACTACGCCTCGTTCGTCGTCCGCGAGGTCGCCTCGACCGGCTGGAACGTGCACGCGCGCGTGCTCGTCGACGCGCCCGCCGACGCCGTCCTCGAGCGGATCAACCCGGCCGTCGGCGTCGTCGAGCCGATCGACGACGGCCACAGCATCCTCGTCACCGGCGCCGACTCCTACGAGACGGTCGCCGTCTGGATCGGCATGCTCGGCCTCGACTTCCACGTCAGCGGACCGCCGGAGCTCGTCGAGCACCTGCGGGTGCTGGCGCAGCGGTATGGGCAGGCGACGCCGAGTTGAGCCCACGACGGTAGCCGTACCGCGGTGGCGCCATCGCGGCGCAGCTCACTGCGCCGGCGTAGGCCAAGCGGGCCAGGACGCGCGCCGAGGAGCCGCTCCCGCAGGAAGCGGTGAACCCTCAGCGCTCGCTGACGCCGGTGCTGCGGAAACGCGCGCGGTAGGCGCCCGGCGAGATGCCGAGGGTCCGCTGGAAAACCTTGCGCATCGTCTCTGCCGAACCGAGGCCGGCGCGGCGGGCGACCGACTCCTGGCCGACACCGCTGGAGACGAGCAGGACCTTGGCTGCCTCGATCCGGGCGAGTTGTACGTACCGCGCGGGCGGCATGCCGACTTGCTCTTGGAACAGCCGGGTGAGCTGGCGCTCGCTCACCGAGGCCCGCACCGCCATCGACGCGGTCGAGTGGTCAGCGGCGGGATCCTGGGCGATGGAGTCCACCACCTCCCGAAGCCCGTCGGCTGGCGGGGCGCCGCCGGCCGCCCACACGCTGAACTGCGTCTGGCCGCCGGGCCGCTGCAGGAAGACCACGAGCCAGCGCGCGACGCGACGCGCGACGTCGGCGCCGAAGTCCGCCTCGACCATCGCCAGCGCCAGGTCGGTCCCAGCGGAGATCCCAGCGCCGGTGATGACCGGCCCGTCCTGCACGAAGAGCGCGTCGGCATCGACGAGCACGTCCGGATACTCCTCGGCGAGCCGCTGGCAATGGGCCCAGTGCGTGGTGGCCCGCCGGCCGTCGAGCACGCCGAGGGCGGCGAGGACGAACGCGCCAGTGCAGATCGACGCCACGCGGCACGATCGAGGCAGCAGCTCGCGCGTGATCGCGAGCGCGTCCGGGCAGGTATCGGGCGTCTGCTCTTCCGGGATGTCGTGCGTTCCCGGGATGAACGAGAAGTCGGCCGGCACGCCGCCCGGGACGATGAGCGTGTCGAACGACTCCGGAGCCGCTGAGAGCGGCACATCGGCGGCCAGGCGCGTGAACGAGGTCGTCCCGACCGGCTCGCCGCTCGGTGAGACGAGCACGACCTCGTACCGGGCGCCGAAGTCGTTGGCCCGCGCGAAGACTTCGAGCGGCGCCGCGACGTCTTGCAAGGTCACTTTGTCATACAACGCAAAAACCACGGTGCGCGCCGCTGGCGAATGGGGTGGTGGGGGATGCATGTCAGTGGAGGGGGGAGCGCCGCGCGGCATACGCGATGGAGCGCGTCCGACAGCGGCCTGCAGGCACGACCGCGGCCTGCGCCGAGAACGCTAAGGCACCTGCAGCTACGGGCGTTCTATCCAGCTGGACAAGCGCCCGAGCTCGCCGTTGGCCCTGGCGGAATCGATGTCCGAAATGGCGGGCAGCCTGTCCGAAGCAGGCGGTTGACCGGCGGGCGCCGCGTCGCCGAACATGCCCCAGCGAGCAAGCACCGCAACCACGAGCTTGCTGCTTTATGGGCTGTTGAGACTGCAGATAAAGGATAGATCCGTGTCAGAAACAAACGCAGCGACGCTGAGCGTCGGCTTGCTTGGAGGGGTGGCGGTCTGGTTCACCGCGGAGGTGATCAAGGTCCCGGTCTGGGTCGCCTTCATCGCCTGGGCATCGTTCGCGGTGCTCGGCGGCGGCACCGACGGCTGGGTCCGGTCCGTGGCCAGCAACCTCGTTGGGATCGCCTGGGGGTCAGCAGCCGTTATCGCCGGCCAGCAAGACGCAGACAGCGTCCTGCTGGCGTCGGTCGCAGTCGGCATCGGCAGCGCCGGCATGGTGGCCTCGTCCCGCGTCCCGCTGCTCGAGCTCCCCGCGATCGTTTGGGGGTTCGCATCGACCGTCGGGATCACCGCGGTCACCGGTCGCGAGATCGCATCGACCGCCATCGCCGACAACCCCACCACGTTCGCGATCGGGGCGATGGTGGTCGGCGCGACCTTCGGGCTCGCCTCTGAGCACCTCGCCAAGACGCTCACCACCCGCGCCCCCGCCACCGCTGAGGCCGGCACGCCGGCACTGGAGCCCCGCGCATGAAGCTGCAACACCACCTCGGCGGGCTCGAAGGCCTGGATGGGGCGCCGATCGACTTCGAGCGGCGCGTGTTCGTCGAGGACTGGGAACAGCGGATCTTCGGGATCCACGTCGCGATGATGGGGCTCTCCTCGTCGCTGCGCGACGCCCTGCCGGAGTACGACATCGACGCCGTCCCCAGCGAGCTGCACAGCACCTGGACGTGGGCGGATCTGCGCAAGGGCGCAGAGGCGATGAGCCCGTTCGAGTACTTCCGGCTGCGCTACTACGAGAAGTGGCTCGGCGGCATCACCGGGTACTTCGTGGAGCAGGGCTATATCACCGCCGAGGAGCTCGAGGCCGCGCACGGCCGGCCGCTGGCCTCGAAGCTCCCGGAGCCCGAGCAGGCCCAGATCGACGCGCAAGTCGAGCGCTACCTGCGCGAAGGCGACGATCCGCGCCGAGGACCGGCCACGCCGCGCTACACGGTCGGCGACACGGTCCTCGTCGCCGACCCGCCGGCGAGCGACCACACCCGGTTGCCCGGCTACCTGCGCAACCGCACGGGGACCATCGCCCGCGTGTTCGAGGGCAGCTACGCCTACTTCTGCTCAACGGGCGCCGACGGCCTCGGCGAGCCGGTGCCGGTGTACGCCGTCCGGTTCGACCCCGCGGAGCTGTGGGGCGAGACCACCGAGTCGGGCGCTGGCCCGCTGTTCGCCGAGCTGTACGAGACCTACCTGGAGCCGACCGCATGACCACCTTCGGATACCCCGGCGACCGCGAGCAATCCAGTGCCGCCCAAGTCGAGGCGCTCGAGCGCCTGCTCATCGAGAAGGGCGTGATCGGCGAGCAGACGGTCGACAAGGTGCTCGCGTACTTCGAGTCCGAGATGACGCCGCTCAACGGTCAGAAGATCGTCGCGCGTGCGTGGACGGACCCGGAGTTCGCCGACCTGCTCGTCACCGACACCGCGGCCGCGGTCGCGCAGCTGGACCTTCCGATCGGCATGGCCGGCGCCGAGGGCGAGCATCTCGCGGCCGTGCGCAACGAGCCGGGCGTCCACAACCTCGTCATCTGCACCCTTTGCTCGTGCTTCCCGTGGCCGGTGCTCGGTCTGCCGCCGTATTGGTACAAGGACCCGACGTTCCGGTCGCGAGCCGCGCGCGAGCCGCGGGTCGTGCTCGCGGAGATCGGCGTCGACCTCCCAGACGACACCGAAGTGCGCGTCTGGGATTCCAGCGGCCACTCCCGCTGGTTCGTGGTCCCTGAGCGCCCGGCAGGCACCGAGGGCCTCAGCGAGGACGAGCTCGCCGGCCTCGTGACCACCGAGGCGATGATGGGCGTCGCGCTCGCCGGGGCGGCGTCATGAGCGGCGACCACGGCCACGAGCACCCGTTCGACCCGCATGCCGGGTTCCACCCGTCGTGTGTCACCGATCAGGGACGCCCGGAGTTCGACGAGGACTGGCAGCGCCGGGCGTTCGGGCTGGCGGTCGCGCTGTCGGAGTTCGGCCACTACAGCTGGCCCGAGTTCCAGCGCCAGCTCATCGGCTCGATCGGCAGCTGGGAGGAGGCGCCAGCCGACGCTCGCGGGCGGTGGGCCTACTACGAGCACTGGGTCGCGGCGCTCCAGGCGCAGGTCGACGCCTCCGCGCTCCTGGAACCGACGCCCACATGACCGGCGACTCCGCCAAGCACACCACTCAAGCGGGACGCTGTCCCAGAAGGAGCGCCGCATGATCTCGGCGACCCACACCCTCAACGCCGCGGCCGCTCCGGCAGTCCCGGTCGCAGACCTCCGCGAGCTCGGGCCCTATGCCCTGCTCATCGGCCTCGCCTCGCTGCTGCTCGTCGTCTTTGTCGGCGCCGAGCAGGGAGCCATCCAGCTCCTCGCGGGTTCTGAGGTCCACGAGTTCGTCCACGACGGCCGGCACCTGCTCGGCTTCCCCTGCCACTGAGGACCCGACGATGATCCGCACACTCGTGATCCGCGGGATGCTCGCGGGCATCGCCGCGGGATTGGCCGCCTTCCTCTTCGCGGCGGCCTTCGGCGAGCCGCCGGTCGACGCCGCGATCGCCGTCGAGGCAGCCGGTGAGGCTGCCACCCACGCCGCGCACGGCCACGAGCATGAGGTCGTGAGCCGCGGCGTCCAGAGCACCGCCGGCCTGCTCACCGCGACGACGGCGATCGGCCTGGCGCTCGGCTGCCTCGTGGCGCTGGTGTTCGCCGGCGTCTACGGCCGCGTCTCGAGCGCGGGGGCGCGGGCGACCGCGCTGGCCATCGCGGCGGGCGGCTTCGTCGTCTTCGTCCTCGTGCCGCTCACGAAGTACCCGCCCAACCCGCCAGCGGTCGGCGACCCGGACACGATCGGCGCCCGGACCTGGCTGTATTTCGGCCTGATCCTCACCACCGTCATCGCGCTTGCCGCCGCAGTGCAGCTGGCCAAGCGGCGCGCCGCGAGCTGGGGAACCTGGAACGCCGCGCTGGCGGGCACGGCGCTCTTTCTCGCGCTGACCGCGGTCGCGCAAGTGCTGCTGCCCGCGGTCGACGAGGTCTCCGCGGAGTTCCCCGCCGCCGTGCTGTGGGAGTTCCGCCTCGCGAGCGCTGGCACGCAGCTCGTGCTCTGGACCACGCTCGGGCTCGCGTTCGGATGGGCTGCCGAACGTGCGCTGGCTCCCCAGGCCGCGCCCGGCCGGCGCTCGCGAGGCCGGGACGCGTGGACGCAGAGCACGGTGTGAGCGCTGGACCGCAGCGCGCGGGTCGGACGATACGGTGGTGACGGACGAGTACGGCCACAAGCACGGACTCATCCGCTCACGGCTGTTCGATCGATCCCGCCCCGGTCCGCCCTCCACTTCGTTTGTGATGGGGTACCTGTGTGGATGACATGCAGCAGAGGTGGTCCGACGAGGCAGCCGCGAGGTGCCGGGTGCTCGCCGCCGAGGGCTTCGGCGCCCGGGCGGCCGAAGCGCACGCCTCAGCGGTGACCTGGCGCTGGAGCGACACCGAGAGCGGCGCGCACCGGCCCGAGCCGTTCGCGGCCCAGCGCCACGGGGGTGAGGGAGGCTGGCGCGCCGCACCACCGCAGTACGGGCCTGCGGAGCGCGTGGGCTTCGACGCCGCCGGCCGTCCAACGGTCGTCGTCTCATGGTTCGAGGGCCGGGAAGGCGAGGTCGTCGAAGTTTGGGAGCACGCCGCTGACCGGTCGACCGGCCTGCGGCGGCTGGACGACACCGAAGGCGCTGAGCCACGAGCCTGGGTCACGCTGCTCGACGACTTCGACCGCCCGACCGTGGTGGTCAGCGCCCATGAGGGGTCGGCCTGGGTCGACGACGAGCCGCTCGTGGAAGTCGCCATCGAGCAATGGACCTGGGAGGACGGCCGCGTGGCACGCGGCGAGGTGCGCCCGTCGGCCGCGGTCGGCGAGTGGGCAGGGGCCACGGGCGGAATGGTGTTCGCCGCGTTTGATGACGACGAGGGGCACGACGGGGCGCCCGCGGTCGTCGAACCCACCTACGGCGAACACGGCGAGCTCATCCAGTTGTTTGCAGATGGCCGCCCGCTGCTTGGCGAGGCTGCCGACGAGTGGTTCGACGACCTCTTTGGGCAGGCGCCCGACGCCGCGGAGGAGGACGGCTCGAGCGTCAGCGGCGACGCGATACCGGCAGACGCTTCGACCAGCCGCGACGTGTTGACGACGGCGCTCCTCGCGCACGGAGTGGCTGAGGCGAAAGCCATCGTGTGCGAGCACGCCGCCGCGGTGCTGCGGTTGGAAGTCCGCGACGGGTCCGATGGCGCGCCGCTTCCACGCTCGCGCCTGTACGGCCGAGGCGCCCTGCTGCCGCCCGGGACGCCGTGGCCGCACGCAGACAACGGCCGCGCACTCGGGTTCTTGGCAGCGATCGACCTGAGCGAGCTGCCGCGCGATATCGTCGGGACCCCGAGTCCCTTGCCAGCTGCGGGGTGGCTGCTCTTCTTCGCCGATCTCGACACCGCCGAGGACGGCGGCCGCAACTGGGAACAGGGCACGTTCCTGGGCGAGGGCTACCCGAACGCCGAGGGCGAACCATCACGCGTGTTCTGGGTGCCGGCCGGTGTGGAGCCCGTCGAGGCCGAGCCCCCGCCGCTGCGGGTGAGGTCGGACGCCTTGGCAGAGCGCCGCTGTGCAGCCGTCCCGCAACTCCAGCTGCCAACCGGCTGGGACGCCCGGGCTCTGTTCACCCTGCCGCGTGCGCAGCAAGCTGCCTATGACGAGGTGGCGTACGCGCTGTCGCCCTGGCCCTCCGACTTCGTGCTCGGCGACGCGAGCGGCGCGGAGACCCTCAACCCCGACGAGCCGGACAGCGCCGTGTTGATCCACCTCGGCAGCGCCGAGTTCCAAGACGGTGGCGGAGTGCAGTTCCGCTTGCCCGCCGCCGCGCTGGCGGCCGGCGACTGGAGCCGCGTCCGGGGCTACGGCGAATCGTGTTAGAGCGCGTGCTGCGCTCTTCGGCGCGGACGCGGCAGGTCCAGGCGCCGCAGCGCCCCGAGACCGACCCATTCATTGCGGCCGAGGCGGCCGACAGGGCCGACCCGTTCAGCAAGCGGCAGGTCGTCCTCGCCGAGGACGGCCTCCGACACGGCGACGTGGACGACGTCGCCGAGCACCACGAGGCCGTTGCCGACCTCGCTGATCGAGCGCAGCTGGCACTCGAACGCGACCGGCGACCCCGCGACCCGCGGCGGCGAGACCGCCGCGCTCGGCTCGCGAGCGAGGCCCGCCAGCGCGAACTCGTCGACGTCCGGAGCCGTGTACTCGGCCGTCGCGTTGACCTGCGTCATCAGGTCGAGCGTCGCGACGCAGATCACGAATTCGCCGGTCTCGCGGATGTTCCGCACCGTGTCCTTGAGGCCGATCGACACGAACTGCAGCACGGGCGGGTTCGACGACACCGCCGTGAAGAACGAGTACGGCGCGAGGTTGTCGATCCCATCGCCGCTGCGGGTCGACACCCAGGCGATCGGCCGCGGGAGAACCGAGGCCGTCAGGAGCTTGTGAGACTCGCGAGCCGAGAGTTCGTGGGTCGGAAGTTCACGCCGCATGAGCCCGACCGTACGGAGCGAAGTCTGCAGCAGCGAACGATCTGGGTCCGACGCTGATACCTCAGGTATGCGGTGCGGTCCTCCGCGTGACAGGCCGCGTCAGCCGTCGGCGGTTCCGAAGTGCCCGTCACGGCGCCGGCGGCTTGCCGGGCGAGACCGCACCGGTTTCGTAGGCCAGGATCACGGCGTGGATCCGGTCGCGCGCGCCGAGCTTCGTCAGCACGTTGCGCACGTGGCTCTTGACCGTCGTCTCCTCGACCGTCAGCGCGGCGGCGATCTCGCGGTTGGAGCGGCCTTGCGCGATGAGCAGGAACACCTCCAGCTCCCGCGGCGTGAGGTCGTCCAGCCGCGGATCCGGCGAGGAGCTCACGATCGGCTGCGCGACGACCTTCTCGATCACGCGGCGCGTCACGGCGGGGGAGAGCAGCGCGTCGCCGAGGGCGACGACGTGGATCGCGCGCAAAAGGTCCTCGGGCGTGCTGCGTTTGAGCAGGAAACCGCTGGCGCCGGCGCGCAGTGCCCCGACCACGTAGTCGTCCTCTTCGAAGGTGGTGAGGATCAGGACGCGCGTTTCGGGCAGCCGCGCGATCAACTCGCGCGTCGCCGAGATGCCGTCCAGCTGCGGCATCCGGACGTCCATGAGCACGACATCCGGGCGGTCGCGCGGCGCGCGGCGCAGCGCGATGTCGCCGTCCTCGGCCTCGGCGACGACCTCGAGCGTGGGGTCGCTGGAGAGGATGAGGCGCAGTCCGCGGCGGACGAGGTCGTCGTCGTCGACCAGCATCACGCGGATCGCTGGAGTGGCTCCGGTCACGGCGTCGGCGTCCTCTGGCTCAGCGGCAGGGCCGCGTGGACTTCGAAGCAGCCGCCGACTCGCCCCGCGTCCAGCGTGCCGCCCAGCAGCGCGGCGCGCTCGCGCATCCCGGTGAGGCCGTGTCCGCCGGCGGTGCGGGGAGCTGGGCCGCCAGCGACGGGGTTGGTCGCGGTCAGCGCCAACACGCCGTCGCGGTCCTCCAGCGTCACCTCGGCGGAGCCGGTTCCGTGGCGCGCGGCGTTGGTCATCGCCTCCTGCGCGATGCGGTAGGCGGCGCGGTCGATCGCCAGCGGCAGCCGCAGCTCAGGACTCGTGCGATCGCGAAGCGAGAAGTCCAGGCCGGCGGCCCGGTGCCGCTCGACGAGCGCCGCGATGCCGTCGAGGCCGGGCAACGGCTCGAGATCGGCCGGCGCGCCATCGCGGAGTCCGCCGAGGATCGCGTCGAAGTCCTGGGCGCTCTCACGCGCGATCGCCTCGATGGCCTCGATCGCTTCGCGGCTGCGCTCGGGCTGGCTATCGAGAACCAGCCGCGCCGCACCGGCTTGAATGAGGATCGAGTTGATGGCGTGCCCGGCCGAGTCATGCAGCTCACGGGCGATCCGGGTGCGCTCCTCAGCCACCGCGAGGCGCTGCTCACGCTCGATGCGCTGCACCTCCTCCGCGACACGCCGCCGCTCCTGCACCGCGCGCTGCCGGGCCAGGCGCCGGCGGTCGCCGACGATCCAGCCGCCCAGCCACAGCAGCGCGGTGACCGCGAAGTCCCCCGGCTCGGGTTCGAACCGAGCCCAGGCGACCGCGACGAAGACCGCGAAGGCGGCGACACAGGCGACCTGGATCGAGACGGCGCCCTGTCTCCGGTCGCGCTCAGCGAGGGCCGCGAGGATGATCGCCGGCGCCGGAGCAGTCAGGACGGCGTAGTCGACGGCGACGAGCGCCACCGACGCCCCCAGGGCCGCCACGAGCGCCGCGCGTGGCGCCCGGTGGCGCGCCAGCACCGGAAGCGCCGCCAGCACGCAGAGGGCTGCGCCGAGCAGGTCGGCTCCTCCCGCGTGGCCGGCCTTCGCGCCGAACGCCTGCGTGGCCATCTGCACGATCGAGAACGCGAGGACCGCGGCCGTGAGCGCAGCGTCGACCGCGAGTTGGCGCGCGCTCGGCGCTGACTTGGCCATCGACACCAGGCGGAGCCTAATCGGACCGGAGCGCCTCCGAAACCTCCCGCGGCAGGAGGCGCCTCCTCCCGTGGGAGGAGGCCAAGGACCCGCCGAGCGGACGTTTCGGGCGGCCCACGCCAGACCTAGCTTTCCCCGTCATGAATACGACATCGATCTCCGCCGAGCCGGCCGACCGCACCGGGCGCTGGCTGGCCGCCCTCACCCGCTGGGTGCTCGCCCACAAGCTGCTGGTCGCGGTCGGCTGGCTGGCGCTCACGCTGGCCGGGTTCTACGGCGCAGCGCAGGCCACCGACGCCCTCAAGGAGGACTTCACGATGCCGGGCAGCGCGAGCACCGTCACCAACGAGCGGATCGTCAGGTTCGTCGGCTCGGGCGGCGCGACGCCGCCGCTCGTCGCAGTCGCCACGCTGCCGCGCGGGGCGGCCGCCAGCTCCCCGGCGGTCCGCGCAGATCTGCGGAGACTCGAGCAGGGCCTCGCGGAGGCGATTCCCGGAGCCCGCATCGCGTCCCTCGGCTCCACGTCCGACCCGGCCTACGTCTCTGACGACGGCCGCACGACGTTCGCGATCGTGCATCCCCCGGCGACGGCGGTCGAGGATGACGGGCCGAACGGGAAAGAGATCAGCGAGACAGCGCTGGAGCGTGCCGAGGACGCCGTCGGCAGCGCGCGCGTGGGCGGCGCCGAGGTGCGCCTCACCGGTGCGTCGCTGCTCGCCCGCGAGGCACCCGGGCAGGGCGGCGGCCCTGGCTTCCTCAACGAGACGCTGATCGCCGGCGTCGGGGCGCTCATCGTGCTGGTGTTCGTGTTCGCATCCGCGCTCGCCTTCGTCCCGCTGCTGATGGCGATCGTCGCCATCCCGGTCACGCTGCTGGCCGTGTGGGGGCTCACCGCCCTCACCGAGGTCAACTTCGTCGTGCTGTTCCTCGTCTCGCTGATCGGCCTCGGCGTGGCGATCGACTACGCGCTCTTGGTCGTCATGCGCTGGCGCGAAGAGCGAGACCGCGGGCGGGACAACGAGCAGGCCATCGTCGACGCTGCCGGCACCGCCGGGCGGGCGGTGCTGTTCAGCGGCACCACGGTGGCGATCGGCCTGCTCTCGGCGCTCGTGCTGCCGGTGCCGTTCCTGCGCTCGATGGGCTACGGCGGCCTGCTCATCCCGCTCGTGTCCGTCGCGGTCGCGCTGACGCTGCTGCCCGTCGTGCTCGCGACGGCCGGGCCGGCCGCGGACGCCCGCCGGCTGCGGCGCGCCGACCGGGCTGAGCGGAACTGGGCGACCTGGACGCGCTTGGTGATCCGCCACCGCGTGGCTGCCACGGTCGGCGGCGCCGCTGTCCTCATCGCCCTGTGCGTCGCCGCGCAGGGCATGCTGCTCGGCACTCCGGAGGCGAAATCGCTTGGTGGCACCGGCGCCCCGAAAGCGGCGCTCGAGCAGCTCGAGCGCTCTGGCATCGGCGCCGCGCCGCTGTCGCCCGTCGAAGTCCTCACCCCCGCGGGGCAGGCCGCCAAGACCGCAGCGCGGATGGCGGCGGTCGACGGCGTCCGCGCCGCCAGCGCGCCGGGCGGCGCGTGGCGGGCCGACGGC
>JAEYAL010000359.1 GCA_023404805.1 Actinomycetes bacterium
GCGGAGCAGCAGGCGCCGGCAGCCGGGCCGGGAGCGAACGCAGGCGCCGCATCACCGCCGAGCCGCGTCGCCGGCGACTCCGGGTCGGGCTCGTCCGGCAGCAACTCCGGCTCCGGCTCGTCTGGCAGCAACTCCGGCTCGGGCTCGTCCGGAAGCGGCTCAGGGTCGACGGACGACTCCGGCTCGTCCGGCTCCGGCTCAGGCGACGACGGCGGCGGCAAGGGCCGGGGGCGAGGCCGGGGCCGCGGCGGCGACGACGACTAGGCCGGCTACTCGCCCGGGCCGCGCTGGCGCAGGAAGCGCTGGAACTCGCGCGCGAGGAGGTCGCCGTCGGGCAGCGCCTCCGGGTCGGCCATCTCGGCCTGTTCGCTGGCAGCCTGCTCTTCGAGCTTCTCGACCCACGCGCTCACCGACGGGTCGCTGGAGACGGCGCCGCTGACGCGCTCCTCGAACTCGCGGGCGCCTTCCTCCAGCGCGGTCGCGTTGAGCGTGACGCCGCAGAGCTTCTCGACGCCGCGCACCAGCGACAGCGCGCCGTTCGGGTTCGGGGCCGACACGTAATGCGGCACGCTCACCCAGAGGCCGACGACCGGGATGTTCGCCTTCATCGCCGCGATGTGGATCGGGCCGAGCAGGCCGGTCGGGCCCTCGTAGTCGGGCCGGTGCAGGTCGAGGCGGTCGAGCAGGCCCTCATCGGAGCCGATCGCCATCAGCGGGGCCGGACGCGTGTGGGGCACGTCGCCCATCAGCGAGCCGAGCGTGACGATCATCTGCGCGCCCATCGTGTCGGCGACCTCAGCCACGGAGTCGGCGAACGACGGCCACTGCGTCGACGGCTCCGGACCCATCAGCGTGATGAGGTCGCGCGGGGCGCGGGCGGCCCGGGCGGCGCGGTACTCGATGTTCGGCCAGCGCAGATCGCGGACCACGCCATCGCGGACCACGATGTACGGCCGCGACGCCTGGAAGTCGAAGAGCGTCTCGGGGTCGTACTTGGCGAACGTCGTGGACTCCAGCTGCCGTCCGACGGCGGCGAGTGCCATGGTCGAGGCCTGTCCGGCGTCGCTCCAGCCGCGGAATGCGCAGATGAGCGCGGGGGCGCGGAGCCCTTCTGGACGGTGATCCCAGCGAAGTGCCTTCACATGGTTCACGCTACAGGAACCGCGATGACGCACCCGACGCCCGAAACCCCCACGCCGCCGCAGGCGGGCGCCCCAGCTGGGCCTGGTGCCGGCGGCACGCAAACCGTGGCTGAGCTGGCCGAGCGCCAGGCCGTCGACAGCATCTTCGCCGTCGTCCGCGCCGACCGGCTCGTGGCCCGCACCGGCCAGCCGTACCTCGCTCTGCAGCTCCGCGACCGCACGGGCGTCATCGCCGGGCGCGTGTTCCGCGACGCCGATGCCGTCCTCGCCCGCTTCCGCGTCGGCGACGCGGTGCGCGTGCGCGGCCGCGTCGAGCGCTTCCGCGACCAGCTGCAGCTCGACGTCCAGGCCCTCGTGCGCGCCGAGGGCGTGGATCCCACGCAGCTCCTGCCGACCGCCTACCGCGACCTGCCTGAACTCGAGGGCTTCCTCGAGCACCAGGCTGCGGAGGTGCACGACGCGGGCCTGCGCGGGCTGCTGTCGTCGCTCCTCACCGACGCCGAGCTGCGCGAGGGCCTGCGCCGCGCGCCGTGCTCACCCAGCGGCCACCACGCCTACCTCGGTGGCCTGATCGAGCACACCGTCGCCGTCACCCAGCTGGCGTGGGAGCTCTGCCAGCTCCACCCGCGCCTAGACCGTGACCTGCTCGTGACCGCCGCGATCGTCCACGACCTCGGCAAGACGCGCGAGTTCACCTACGGCGCCTCGATCGGCTTGTCCGAAGAGGGCCGCCTCATCGGCCACCTCGAGCTCACCATGCAGCTCCTCACGGCCCACCGCCCCACGCAGCTCACCGACGAGCGCTGGCTCGCGCTGTGCCACTGCGTCCTGGCCCACCATGGTCCGCAGGCCACGCCGACCGGGTCGTTTCAATCCCACGAGGCGCTCGCGCTCTACCGCTTGAACGCGGTCGACGCCGACCTCAAGGGCGCGTTCGAACACGGGCTGTAACTCGACGGGCGGTGCGCTGCTGGCCTCGGACAGGATGACCATGATCTCCACGAGGCCTTCGATCACGTGCTCCAGCGGCATCTGCTTGTCGTCCTGCGACATCCATTCCAGCAGCGCCTCCACTACCGCGCCGACGAGCGCGGTAGCCGCCACCCGGTAGAGGTAGCGTGGCCGCGGGACGATCAGGCCTTGGCTGGCGAGCGCTTCGGCGATGCCGAAGAAGATCTCGGAGAACGCGCGCAGCGCGGTTCGGCGATGGGCTTCGACCGCGCGGCTCGCGCCCACGACTTCGACAAAGTTGATCCGGGCGCGCCGCTCGTCTTGGAGCATCGCGGTGACGAACGCTTCAAGGCCGGCCTGCGCCATCTCACGCACTCCGGCTCCGGGCGGCAGTGCTGCCAGCGCCTCAAGCGTCGCGGTTTGCGCCAGGCCGACGCCCTCATCGAAGATCGCGATCAGCAGGTCTTCCCGGCTCGCGAAATGGTCGTAGAAGTTGCGCGTCGAAACCCCGGCGGCAGAGCAGAGGGACTCCACGGAGGCGGAGGAGTACCCCGAGGTGCCGAACGCGTCGAGTCCGGCATCCAGCAGCTTCTGGCGGCGCTCGGCGTCTCGCTCGGTACGGGTGAGGCCCGCGTAGAGCCTGCTGCTGGAGGCGGAGTCGGACGCCATCCCCGGGAACTTACCTAGCGCCACGAGCGCTCGCTGCTGTCCTCAAAGGCTGAACAAATTCCCAAAGAGGTCGCGAGCGTCCGCAAAATATGAAAAGCTCTCGTTTCATATGGTACGCCATCTTCCCGTGCGCCCCGGGCGGGCTGCGCTCGAGCCCCGGGGCCAGCGTCGGCCGGAGGCCGTGTGAGCAGCGCGTCCCGTGCGGGCGGATCGCGGGCGGGCACCAGGGCGCGGATCATCGACGCCGCCGCCGGGCTCTACCTCGCGCAGGGCGAGGCATCGACGACCATCGAGGAGATCGCCGGCTCGGCGGGGCTGTCGCCGAGCGCGGTCTACCGCCACTTCGGCGGCAAGCGCGAGCTCGAAGAAGCGATGATCGACGAGGCGCTCTCGCGCGCCGAGGCCTATCTCGGCGAAGCCCGGCGCGCGCCTTCGCCGATGCAGCGGATCCGCGGTGCCGGGGCGGCCTACTTCCGCGTGGCCGTGGAGTTTCCGGTGGCGACCCGGCACTTCTCCGCGCGGGCTCTGCTGGGTGATGGCGGGCGCCTCTCTGAGCGCTTCGACGCGGCCGTCGCGGCTCGAACCCGGGAGATGGTGATCAGCGTGGCGGCCGATGTCCGGCAGGCGATGGACGCCGGCGAGATCCCGGCGGGCCGCGTGGCCGACGCGCTGACCTTCCTCTGGGGGGCGTGGGGCGGCGTCGTCGCGCTCATGGTCCGCCGCGACGACCTCAGGATCGACGTCGACGCCGCTGCCCGCGCCCTCGATCTCGGGCACCACGCGCTCGCGCTGGCCATCGCGCAGGCCCGCATGGACCCCAAGTCCGCGCACCCTCCCGAGCACCTGCAGCGAGCGGTGTGGGGGCGGGTCTCTCCGCCCGCGGAGCCAAAGCCGGGCTGAGGCGCGAGGGGCGGGGCGAGGTCCCGCTAGGCCGGGAGCCGGTGGATTGGGAGGCGGCGTCTGCCCTCAGATCCGATCCCCGAGAACACTGGTGATTTCGCGTTCCGAAGTGGCTGCTGCCCTCAGATTATCGGGGGCGGGTGCTCATCGCCGCTGACGGGCGCGTCGATCACTTGGAGGCACCGCCGGTGCCGCTCCACCTCTCCTCTGACGTCCCGAACGGAACCATGTCCCCGAACTCCCGCAGCCGCAGTGCTCTCGGGCTTGCGGCCATCGCATGCGCCGCGCTCGCTGCGCCAAGCACCTCTCAAGCAGCGACGGCTGCCGCGAGCGAGACGGTCACGGCCGGCACGTTGGCGTTTATCAATTCGTCGCCGACGCCGGTGACGTTTCCGCCGGTGGCGTTGAATGGCAGTGATCAGACGTCGTCGCAGTCGCAGACGCTGGATATCAGCGATGCGCGTGGCTCGGGCGCGGGGTGGAATGTGACGGCGACGTCGACGGCGTTCAACAACGGCTCCGTGAGCCTGGCGAACAACTCGACGACGATCACGACGGCGCCGTCGGTGGCGTGTGACGCGTCGGTGACGTGTGTGACGCCGACGAACTCGATCTCGTATCCGTACACGCTGCCGGCGGCGGCGGTGGCGCCGGCGGCGACGAAGATGTACAACGCGGCCACGAGCACCGGCACGGGCGCGATGACGGTCACGCCGACGTGGCGGCTGCTGGTGCCGGCGACCGCGGCCGTGGGCACGTACACGTCGACGTGGACGCTGAGCCTGGTCAGCGGGCCGTGAGCTTGCGCGGCACGTTCCTCGCGTCGGCGGCGCTGTTGGTGGCGGGCTTGGCTGCCGCGGCGCCTGCGCATGGCGCGCAGAACGAGCCGGGCGCGTTTTCGGCGCGGCCTTCCGAGCGCGCGCCGCAGGACAAGCGCGGCACGTTCTTCCGCCTGCATGTCGACCGCGGCACCGGCCGGCGCCAGTCGGTCGTCATTGAAAACCTCTCCAAGCACCGCAAGCACCTGCTGCTCAACGCCGTCGACGGGCTGACTGGGACGACGTCGGGGTCGGTCTACGCCAACCGCGATGATCCGCGCGAGGGCGCCGGCTCGTGGATCGACCTGCCGACCAAGAGCATCGACCTGCCGCCTGGCAAGCAGGTGCGGGTCCCGTTCGACCTCGCGATCCCCGGCAGCGCCCGCCCGGGCGACCATCTGGCTGGGATCGCGATCCAGGACGCGCACCGCACCCACAGCAAGTCCCGCCTCTCGATCACGCAGATCATCCGCGTCGTCGTCGGCGTGC
>JAEYAL010000024.1 GCA_023404805.1 Actinomycetes bacterium
CTGCGGCAGCTGCCGCGGGCGTCACGGGCGCCGCAGGTGGGGCGGGCGGAGTCGGCGGGGCGGGCGGAGTCGCTGCAGCGGGCGCTGCCGGGGTCTGGTCGACCCATGGCGTCTGGAGCTGTTCAGCGGTCTGGGTCGCCGGAGCGGCCGGGGGAGCGGGCGCGACGGGCGGCGTTGGCGGCGCCGGCGCGGCTGGCGGCTCGACGATCCCGTCCAGCTTGATCGCGTCGAACTCGGTGGTCTCGCCCTCGTCCTCATGATGGGCCGCGGGCTGGGGCGCGGCGGCCTCAGCCGGGTGTCGCAACGGCGGCGGCGGTACCGGGCGCTGCGGCGCATCAGCCGGCGCTTGCGTGCCCCAGGCCGGACTCCAAGCGGGTTGCCCAGCGGCCGCGGGCGCCTGTGGAGCAGCCGGCGCTTGCGAGGCGGGCGGCGCGATCTCGAAGCTCTCGGTCGGCGGGTCGTCGTCGGGCGCGGCGGCAGGGTAGGGCTGCGGCGGCACCGCTGCCAGGTCGTCAATCAGGCCGATCGGCTGCCCGAGTGCGAGCGTCGTGCCCTCGGGAACAAGGATCCGCAGCACGCCGCTTTCGGGCGCCTCGTAGGGCAGCGTGGCCTTGTCGGTCTCGATCTCAGCGATCTCTTGGCCACGGGCGACGGGCGCCCCGTCGGCGACGAGCCAGCTGACGACGGTGCCCTCCTCCATGGACTCGGAGAGCCGGGGCATGACGAGTTCCACGGCCACGGCCACGGACCTTACCTTTCGCCCGCAGCGGAACGAACCGCCCGCCGACCGCGTGCAGGGATTCTTTCGCGCGGCGGATGGCGCCGTGCGCGCGCGGGCGCAGTGAGCGGCTCAGCGGCCGATCGCGGCCAGCGCCGCCTGCGCGACCTCGCGAGCCCCAGCCTGTGCGGCGCGTTCGAGCACGCGGCTGTAGCCGACGGGCGCCTCTGCGCCGCTCACGCGCAGCACCGGGCCGTCGAGATAGTCGAACGCGTGCTCCTGCACGAGCGCGGCGATCGTGGCGCCGACGCCGCCTTGCGGCCAGCCCTCTTCGACGATCAGCAGCCGGTTGGTGCGCTGGACCGAGTCGATGATCGCGGGCAGGTCGAGCGGCCGCAGCGTGCGCGGGTCGATGACCTCAGCCGAGACGCCATGCTCGCGCTCCAGCACGTCGGCGGCGTCAAGGGCGGTGAGCGCGCCGCGGGAGATGCCGAGGATCGTCAGGTCGCGGCCGGGCCGCCGGATGACCGCCTCGCCGAACGGCACGAGGTGGTCGCCTTCGGGGACTTCGCCCCTGGCGCCGTAGAGCGACTCGTGCTCGATCACGAAGACGGGGTCGTCGCTGCGGACCGCCGACTTGAGCAGGCCTTTGGCGTCGGCGGGTGTCGCGGGCGTGGCGATCAGCAGCCCTGGGATCGCGAGCAGCAGCGACTCGAGGCTGTGCGAGTGCGTGGGGCCGAGCTGGTGGCCGCCGCCCTGCGGCGCGCGGAGCACGAGCGGGACGCTGAGCTGCCCACCGGACTGAAACCGCGCCTGCGCGGCGCTGATGGCGATCTGGTCGAGCGCCCGCAGCGCGGCGGTGATCGTCATGAGCTCGACGATCGGGCGCAGGCCGACCAGCGCCGCGCCGACGCCCGCGCCGACGATCGTGCCCTGCGCGCTCGGCGTGTCCCGCACCCGCTGGTCGCCGTAGTCCGCGAGCAGGCCTTTGGTCACGCGGAACGCGCCGTCGAAGGCGCCGATGTCCTCGCCGATCAGCAGAACGCGCTGGTCGCGGTCGAGCTCCTCGCGCAGCGCCTCGTTGAGCGCGTCGCGGTAGGTCAGCGTGCGGCTCACTTCGAGGCCTCGCGCGGGTGCGGGCCGCCTTCCGACTCGGCCTGCACGGAGCGGCCACGCAGGTCGAAGCTCCGCCAAGCGCCGCCGGAGCCTCCGGGTGCGAGGACGTGCTCGTAGAGCGCCTCGGGCTCGGGGTGCGGCGAGCGCCCCGCGAAGCTCACGGACTGCTCGATGACGGCGCCGACCTGCATCTGCAGACGCGCCCGGTCGGCGCTCTCGAGCAACCCCACCTCGACGAGCCGGTCGCCGAACACGGCCAGCGGGTCGCGGGCCTTCCAGGCGGCGAGCTCTTCGCGGTCGCCCTTGGGGCGCGGGTCGGTCGGGGTCGGGGTCGGCGCCCGGTGCGTCGACGCCTGGACGAGGACGGGACGGCGCTCGGTGCGCGCGATGCGGACCGCGTCAGCGCAGACCGCGTGCGTGTCGACGACGTCCATCCCGTCGCAGGCGAGCGTTTTGACACCGAGGCCCTCGGCCTGGCGCTGCAGCTCCGCGGCGACCCCGTCGGCGTCGGCGGGATCCGCATAGCCGCCGATCGCGCGCACGACGACGAGCACGAGCGGGAGATTCCACTTCGCGGCCAAACCGAGCGATTCGCCGAACACGCCGTTGCCGGACGCGCCCTCGCCGAGCACCGCCATCGTCACCTCGGCGCGGCCTTGGTAGGTCGACGCGAGCGCTGCGCCGGCCGCGACGGGGAGGTGGCCGCCGACCATCCCGAAGCCGCCGAGGAACCGCCGCTCGACATCGGCCATGTGCATCGCGCCGCCACGGCCGTGGCAGAGGCCGCCGACGCGTCCGAACAGCTCGGCCATGACGCGGGACGGCTCGCTTCCACGGGCGAGCGCGTGCGCGTGGGCGCGGAACGTGGTGAGCAGCCAGTCGCGGTCTTCGAGGGCGCGGGTCGCGCCGACGATGACGCCTTCCTCGCCGATCGAAAGGTGCAGGAAGCCGCCGATCTGGCCGGCGCCGTAGAGCTCGCCGGCGCGCTCGTCGAAGCGCCGCAGCAGCTGCATCGACCCGAGCCACTCGCGCGCCGCAGCCGGGTCCGGGAGGGAGCGCTGGTGGGCGCTGGTGACCGGCGTGTTCACACGCGAAACCTATCCACCGGGCCGGGCGGCGCCGCTTTTCGGCTGGGCGCCCGGGGGCGCGACGCGTCGGGGCCGGTTCTGGCACGTCAAGCCTCGGTTCACCGGGCTTCTGGACTGGTGCACGAGGGCACGGCGTATAGCTGCTACTTGTCTGACCAGCGCGGTGCGGCTTCGTTGTCGCGCGTCAAGGAAGTGGCGAGATCTCGGGGGTACCGGCGGGTTTTCACCGCCGCTCAGGTGCGCGCCGGTCGCCGCCGAGCGCATCCCGTTACGCCACGTTCCAGGTGGGCGAATGCCGTTTTGGTATCGCAACAGTCGAGTTTTCGGGTCGACCGTCCGATTAAGTGGACGTGGAGTCGCCCACTCGGTTCAAGCTAGACGGAGCAGAGCGCGCTCGCGTCGTCGACTTCGCCCGGCGCCTGCGCGGGACCCGCAAGCCTGCCCTCGCGGTGCTCGCCGCCGCCTCCGTGCTCGCCACCGCGACCTACGGGCCGCTGATCCTTCCCTTCGTAGCGGCGATCGTCGCGGGGTTCGCGCAGCTTGGCCGCACGATGCGCCACAGCCGCCGTCCGGAGTTCGCGCTCGCTCTCACGCTCGTGTGGTGCCAGCTCTGCCTCGTCGGCACGATCGCGGTCGCCGAGATCTACCAGCTCGACGCCCTCGGCCTGCTGATCCTGCCCACGATGGCGGCCGGGACGATGTTCCCGTTCCGCTGGATGGTGGCGTTCACGCTGTGGAGCTCGGCGCTGATGGTCGGCGCCGCCTTCGCGATCGACCCGGACCGCCTCGCCGAGCTGCCGCCGCTGCTCTTCATCCCGCTCGGCGTGATGCTGTGCGTCGCGCTGCCCGCGGCGATGATCCGCCGCCTCGACGTCGAGTCGCGCGACACCGCGATGATCGACCCGCTCACGGGCGCGCTCAACCGCTACGCGCTGGAAGCGCGCGTCGCCGAGCTGACGGCGCAGGCGCACGTGCTGCCGCTGCGTGTCGGCGTCGTGATGGCCGACCTCGACCACTTCAAGCAGGTCAACGACGAGCGCGGCCACGACGCTGGCGACCTCGTCCTCCGCGAAGTCGTGCGCCGCATGCGCGGGGTGCTCGGGCCGCTCACGCCGGTCTACCGCGTCGGCGGCGAGGAGTTCGCCGTGCTGATGGCGGGCGCGGAGGAAGCCGCCGTCGAACAGGTCGCGGAGCGGCTGCGCGAGGCCGTTCGCGCGGAACCGATCGCCGACCGCGGCGTGACGATGTCGTTCGGGATCGCTGCCGCGACGCTCGACCAGCATTCGGTGGCGCGGATCATCGAAGCCGCCGACCAGGCGCTCTACAAGTCCAAGCGCACGGGCCGCGACCGGGTGAGCCGCGGGACGCTGACGCAGATGACCGTGCTCTCGGAAGGCGGCGAGGTGGTTGCTGAGCGCGCGGCGGCACCCGCGCCTGCGCCGCTGAGCCCTGCCGATGCCGCCGCGGTCGCTGAGGCCACTGACGTGGTGAACAACGCCGCGACCTCGGTCGCGCTGGGCAGCGACCACGCCAACTGGCTGGTGCGTGGCGAATTCGAGCGCGAGCACATGCGCACGACCGCCAAAGCGCTGTCCCACACCCATCACGGGGCCCTCGGCTTCGTCGGCCTCGCGCTCGCCGCCAGCATCCCGTGGATCGGCTGGGAGCTGATGGCGCCGGCGGTGTCGCCGCTGATCGCCTACCACGTGGTCGAGCGCCTGATCGGCCGGATCAAGCGCCCGGAGTACTGGCTCGGCGGCGCCTGGCTCAGCGTGCAGCTGGCGATCTTCGCTGGCGCGTTGATCGCGGTGAATGGCGAGCCGTACCTCTTGATGCTCTTCGCACCGATGCTCAGCGGCATGACGGCCGTCTTCGCCACGCGCGGCGTGCAGGTGAACCTCTCGATCACGGTCGTACTGACCGTCCTCGGAGGATCGCTCGCGCGCCCCGACCTGCTGTTCAGCAGCCCCGGGCTGGTCGTGCCGCCGCTGCTCGTGATCATCGGCATCGCGCTCATGAGCAGCGTGCCGGGCCGCTCCGCGATCGAGTTCCGCACGAAGGCCGTCGTCGACCCGCTGACGGGCCTGCTCACGCGCTCAGCGCTGCAGTCGCGCCTCGCGGAGATCGACCACGAGTCGCAGGGCGGCGCGCGCATCTCGGTGATCGCGTTCGACGTCGACCACTTCAAGGGCCTTAACGACGAGCACGGCCACGCCGTCGGCGACGCGGTGCTCCGCGCCGTCGGCACCGCGACGCGCTCGCAGCTGCACGCGCTGGAGTGGGGCTTCCGCCTCGGTGGGGACGAGTTCGTCGTCGTCGTCCCGAGCGGCCAGGACGACGCCTCCAAGCTCGCGGAGACGCTGCGCTGCGCCCTCGCGGCTGTCGACGTCGACGACGTCCACATCACCGGATCGTTCGGCGTCGCCGCGACGTCATCGGGCGAGCCGTTCGACTTCGATGCGGTCGCGCGCCGCGCCGACGCGGCGCTCTACGAAGCCAAGCGCGCGGGCCGCAACCGCGTGGCCGTCGCGCCGCTCGTCGGCCCAGGCCCGTCGCCGGTGGCGACGGTGCTCCGC
>JAEYAL010000080.1 GCA_023404805.1 Actinomycetes bacterium
GTTCGAGGCCGTTCCGCGCGGCCACCACCGCGTGCGGGAGCCCCGAACGCGGCCGCGACTCGCTCGCGCAGCACAGCGTGTCCTGCTGTGCGGCGCGAGCGATCGCAAGGCGGGTCGGGGGAAACCCGCCGCCATCAAAGATATTTGCCGGATGGCCGTTTCGTAACCGCTTCCGCGTTTGAATTCCGGGGTTCTACCGAATCAGAACAAACAAAACCCTGTTATAGGGGCCTTTTGGCGGCCTGCTCGAACAAACCGATTTGGCGCGCCGCCGCTCTCCGGACCCGACCAGCCCGTCGGATCTCCCCCCTTCGCCCTACGCTCATCCGGTGCCCGACCCCTCAGACGCCGCCGCCACCGGCGAAACCCACCCGCTCGTCCGCCTTTGGCGCCGCGTGCCGCAATACCGCGGGCGTATCCGGCTCGCGACCGCCTACACCGTCCTCAACAAGCTCTTCGACATCGCGCCGGAGCTCCTCATCGGCATCGCGATCGACGTGGTCGTCCGCGACTCCGGCAGCTTCATGGCGACGGCCTTCGGCATCGAGGACCAGGAGCAGCAGCTCTACGTCCTCGCCGCGATCACGGCGGTCGTCTGGATGCTCGAATCGCTGACGGAGTTCCTCGCAGCTCGGCTGTGGCGCAACCTCTCGCAGTCCATCCAGCACGACCTGCGCGTCGACACCTATTCGCACGTCCAGGACCTCGAAGTCGCCTGGTTCGAGAACCGCGCCTCGGGCAAGCTGCTCACGATCCTCGGCGACGACGTCAACCAGCTCGAGCGGTTCCTCGACGTCGGCGCCTCCAAGATCCTGCTCACGGCGACCAACGTCGTGCTCGTCGGCATCGTCTTCTTCGCGATCTCGCCGCTGCTGGCCGTGCTGGCGTTCGTGCCGATCCCCGTGATCGTCGGCGGTTCGCTGCTCTTCCAGAAGCGTTTGGCGCCGCGCTACCGGGCCGTCCGCGACGAGGCCGGGCGCCTCAACGGCCTGATCAACGGCAACCTGGGCGGCATCGCCACGATCAAGGCGTTCGGCGCCGAGGCGGCCGAGTCGCGGCGGGTCGAGCGGGCGTCAACGGCCTACGCCGACGCCAACCGCGACGCGATCGCGCTGAGCGCGGCCTTCATCCCGCTGATCCGCATGGCGATCCTGGCCGGCTTCACGGTGACGCTGGTCCTCGGCGGCAAGCTCGCGATCGAAGGCAGCCTCGAGGTCGGCCTCTACTCCGTGCTCGTGTTCATGACGCAGCGGCTGCTCTGGCCGCTGACCGACCTCGGCGAGACGCTCGACCTGTACCAGCGCGGCATGGCCTCGACCCGCCGGATCCTCGACCTGCTCGACGCGCCCGTCGGCGTCGCCAGCGGCACCCGCGCACTTCCGGCTCCGGCCGCGGGCGAGCGCCCCGGCGCGGTGCGGTTCGACGACCTCACGTTCGCCTACCGCGACCCAGACGGCGCGGCCCGCCCGCCGGTGCTGCGCGGCGTCAACCTCGACATCGCCGCCGGGGAGACGCACGCGATCGTCGGTGCGACGGGCGCAGGCAAGTCGACCATCGTGAAGCTGCTGCTGCGGCTCTACGACGCCGACGCCGGGCAGGTCACGATCGACGGCGTCCCCGCCCCCGAGCTGAGCTTCGAGAGCCTGCGCGGCGCCATCGGCTACGTCGGCCAGGACACGTTCCTGTTCGACGGCACCGTCGCCGAGAACCTGCGGTACGGCGCCCCAGACGCGACCGACGAGGAGCTGCAGCGCGCCGCTGAACGGGCCGAGGCCCACGACTTCGTACGGGCGCTGCCGCAGGGCTACGACACCCAGGTCGGGGAGCGCGGGATCCGCCTCTCGGGCGGCCAGCGCCAGCGCCTCACGATCGCACGCGCCCTCGTGCGCGACCCTGCGATCTTGGTGCTCGACGAGGCCACGAGCGCCGTCGACAACGAGACCGAGGCCGCGATCCAGCGCTCGCTCGCCCGGGTGAGCCACGAGCGCACGACCATCGTCATCGCCCACCGCCTGTCGACGATCCGCCACGCCGACCGGATCCACGTGATGGCCGACGGCCAGGTCGCCGAGGCGGGTACCCACGATGAGCTCGTCGCCCTCGGCGGACGGTACGCCGCCCTCTGGGCCGTGCAGACCGGCGAGGTCGCCGCCGCGCCAGCCGACCGGTGACGCGGCCTCGCAAAGCCCAGCGGAACAAGGCGGACTGCGCATTCCGGACGCCGCCCGCCACATAGCCCCTCTGGTTACACCACAGAGCGACGGTTCGACAACTCGCGTTTCCAACCCGCGAACGGTCTAATATCTCGCCGGCGCGATGCCCGAGATCCACGCCACTCCACCTCTCCGAGCCGATGCCCGTCGCAACCGCGACGCGCTCCTGGCCGCTGCCCGCTTGGTGTTCGCCAACGACGGCTTGGATGCGCCGCTCGACGCGATCGCCAAAGAGGCGGGCGTCGGGCGGGCCACGCTCTATCGGCGGTTCCCCACGCGGGACACGCTGATCGCCGCGATCTTCGAGGACGACTTCGACGCGCTCGAGGCCGCAGGCCGCGCCGCCGAGGATCCCAGCCGCGCGCTGTTCGCGATCCTCGACACCGCGTTCGAGCTGCAGCGCCACAACCTCGGGTTCACCGAGCTGTTCACGCGCCGCTCCCCGGCCGACGACGTGCTGCTCGACATCGGCACGCGGTTCTTCCAGGTGATCGATCCGGCGCTCAAGGCCGCGCAGGACGCGGGCCACATCCGCCCGGACATCACCAGTGACGAGGTCGGCACCGTGCTGCTGATGATGGGCGTCGCGACGGCGAACTTCCGCCTGCACGAAGACGGCGAGCCTCGTCGGCACCGCGTGATCAACCTGCTGTTCGACGCGCTGGATCCTGTTCGCGCGCCGCGCGACCTGAACGCCTGACCGGTCAGCGCAGCGCGCGTCCCACCGGGTTCAGCGCTGCGGCTCACCGGCCCGGCCACGCGCTTGCGGACGCGTCAGACGGTCGTGGGCTCGCGCGGCGCGTCGCCCCGGTCCGGCTGCGGCGTCGTGAACGGCGCCTCTTCGACGCGTGCGATCTCGAGCGCCTGGCGCAGCCCGCGCTGAGCGAGGAGGTCGAGGCCGGGCTGCAGCAGCATCCGGGCGGGGAGCGCAGGGCCGACCCAGCGCGGCGCGTAGATCCGCCGCGAGCTGCGGGCGATACCACGCTCCAAGGCGTCGATGCCGACCTCAAGCGGCGTGACGCCGGTGGGCGCGCCGCCGTTGAGGACCTTGGAGGCCGCCTCGGTGCCGAAGCCCACGCGGGTCATATCGGTGTCGAGCTCGGCGAAGTACGCGACGCCGACTTTGGCACCGGTGCCGCGCAGCTCCGAGCGCAGCGTGTTGCCGAGCGCCTCGGTGGCCGCCTTCGAAGCGCTGTAGGCGCCGAGCAGCGGCGCATGCACCGCCGCCGCGAGAGAAGCCACCGCGAGCGCGTAGCCGCCGCGGTGCGCGATGTGCGGACCCGCGGCGCGCAGCGTCAGGTACGTGCCCATCACGTTCACGCGCAGGTGCTGCTCGAGCACCGACGGGTCGCCGCCGAGCAGCGGGAACTGCTTCGCGATCCCCGCGTTGGCGACGATGACATCCAGGCCGCCGAGTTCCGAGACGAGCTCCTCGATGGCGGTCGTGATCTGGGTCTCGACGGCCACGTCGGCCTCGCGCCACGGCGCGTCTCCGCACGTGGCGGCGACGCCCGCGAGCAGCTCCGGCTCCAGGCCGGCGAGCGCGACGCGGGCGCCCCGCTCATGCAGCCGCTGCGCTAGCGCGGCGCCGATGCCGCGCGCGCCGCCGGTGATGAGGACGCGGCGTCCGGTCAGTGGGGGTGCCGAGCGAAACATGAGGCGAACGTACCACTGAAAAGGGGACGTATCAGAACGCCAGTCCGGAACCCGGCGGTATGCACTCCACTTGCGCGCGGGCTACCAGCGCGGCGGGCGGTAGTCGGCCGGATCGGCGTAGGTGCCGTCGGCCAGCGGCTTCTCGGCGAGCACCTGGAAGAGCGACGAGAAGCCGGTCAAGAAGCCGTTGCGGGCCGCGCGCAGGTAGAGCCGCCAGACGCGCACGCGCTCCTCGCCGGCCACCGCGACCGCATGATCGAGGTCTGCGTCGAGATGCTCGATCCAGTGCGTCAGCGTGCGGACGTACTGCTCCGGGAAGCCTTCGACATGCAGGATCGAGAAGTCGGCCTTCTCCAGCGAGAGCGACACCTGCGAGAGGTGCAGCGGCACAGCGTCCGGGAACACGTAGCGCTCGGAGAACGGGCCGGGCACCGACCCAGGGTGGCGGCGCCGCGCGATGCCGTGGTTGAGCAGGCGGCCGCCCGGCCGCAGAAAGCGCGAGAGCTGGCGCGCGTACTCGTCGATGCGCTCCTCCCCCACATGCTCAACCATCCCGATCGAGGCGATCGCGTCGAACGGCTCGTCATGCAGCTCGCGGTAGTCCATGACGCGGATCTCCACGAGGTGCGCGACGCCTTCGCGCTCGGCACGCTCGCGGGCGCCACGCGCCTGCTCGGGCGAGAGCGTGATGCCGACGGCCTCCACGCCGTGCTCCTTCGCAGCGTGGACGACGAACCCGCCCCAGCCGCAGCCGACGTCGAGCAGGCGGTCGCCGCCCTTGAGCCCGAGCTTCTCGCAGATCAGCTCGCGCTTATTCCACTGCGCCTGCTCGAGCGTTTCATCGGGGTGCTTGAAGAACGCGCAGGAGTACGTCATCGAGTCGTCGAGCAGCTGGGCGTAGAACTCGTTCGAGACGTCGTAGTGGTGCTGGATCGCGCTGGAGTCGCGGCGCAGGCCATGCAGCACGCCCTTCGGCCGGATCTCGCTCGCCGGCGGCGACGGCGGGCGCTGGAAGCCGGCGGCCCGGACGGCAGCGATCGCCAGCCGCGCGCGCTGCTTGGTGTCAAGCTCCGGGGCGTGCCACGTGTTGATCAGCCCGACCAGCGCATCGAGGTCGTCGACGTCGAGCTCGCCGGTCACGTAGGCGCGGCCCAGGCCGAGCTCACCGGGCGCGCTCAGCAGGTACGCCACCGCACGTGGAGATCGGACCGTGATCGTGGGGCCGTGGGCCGTCGCTTCGAGCGTGGTGCCATCCCAGAACTGGATAGCGAAGGGGCGCTCGGGGAGTGCGGTCCGCAGCTCCTCGCGAAGCGCCGCAGGGCGGGCAAGCGACACGGTGGCCATGCTTCGAACGTAGTGTCCGCCGACGCCGAGCTTTCGTCGTGTGCCGATCCGCACACGGGCAATCCGGAATACCGCGGCGAGGTGGTCACGTGAGCGGCCCAGATGCGCGCCGTGCGGCGCTCGTCGACCTGCTCCTCGAAGCGCGCAGGCTCGTCGCCCGGCCAGACAACGACTTCCTCTACTCGTCGTGGCTCGACACGGAGCACGCGCTCGCGGAGGTCGACGGGATCCTCGGTGCCCTCGCCGGGGACGGGCCGTCGCCGGACGCCGCGATCCACTCCCTGCTGCTGCCGACCGGCCCGATGCAGGAGCTCGCCAGCGACAGCGGCTGGGGCGACGCGTTCGTCGACCTCGCCGCCAGGATCGACGCGGCGCTCGCGCTGCCGCAGCCGGCCGCCGAGCGCGCCGATGTACCTGCCGGCCAGTTCCTCTGCTCGATCTGCCGGGCAGTCGCTGCCGAGTTCTTCGTCGACGGCCGCGGCGACGAAGCCAAGCTCTGGCGCGAGAGCTTCACGGGCACGCTGTCGCAGTCGATCTCGGCTGCCGCGCTGGAACGGCTCCGGGCGGCGCTCGCCGACGGCAGCGCCCTGCGCGTCTACGAGGTCGACCGCGAGCTCGCTCCGTTCTACTGCCCGCAGTGCGACGCCTCGTTCTGCGGCGAGCACTGGCACACCTGGGACGTGTTCGACGACGAGGGCTTCCACGACCAGATCCGGGGACGCTGTCCGCTGGGACACGAGCGCATGCTCGAAGACTGAGCCAGCTCGGCCGGGCAGCCGCGCAGCCGCGGGGACCGGCCCGCCGGGTCGTGCGACGCTCGGGCTACTGCGGCGCGGTCGCGTCATGCAGAAACGCGATCGTGCGCGCGAGCGCGGTCTGGCCGGCGTCGGTGTCGAGGTCCAGCTGGTACTCGTGCCCCAGGCGCGGCTCGTGGTCGGCCGGGTAGAGCAGCGCGTCGACGGCGACGCCAAGCTCCCTGAGCCGCTGCGCCATCGGCCGCGAGTGGCGGTCCGTCAGCGGGTCGGCGTTGCCGCCGGTGATGAATGAGGGCGGGAAGGCCGACGTGACGTGGTCGATCACCGACATCTGCGGGAACACCGGCGACGCCGGATCGTTCGTCCCGGTATACGCCCACAACAGCTGCGAGACGGCGAAGTCGAGGATCCGGTCGGGATGGTCGTCGCCGCGCACGTACGGCATCAGGTCGTACGCGCCGCAGTCCAGGACGGTGCCGCGCAAGACGCTCGCGGGCACGGCCGGCGCGATCCGCAGACCGCGCGCGTACGACGGCTTCGTGGTCAGCGCCGCGACCTGCGCTGCGAGC
>JAEYAL010000109.1 GCA_023404805.1 Actinomycetes bacterium
TGCCGGCGGTCGCCGCGCCGCCCGTCTCCGGGCTGCCCGGCGCGACCGCGGGCTGGGTCCCGACGCCACGCCGCCGGTTGGGCGACATCGTCGTCGACGCGATGTGGGTGCCGCGCTCCGTGGTCGAGGAGATGGTGGAGGAAGCCCGCTCGCTCGGGCGCCCGATCGGCCAGCTGCTGCTCGACCGCAACCTGATCACCAGCGAGCAGCTGGGCCAGGCGATCGCCGAGCGCTTCGGCCTGCCGTACCTCTCGATCCGCCAGGCCGAGGTCGACCTGCGCGCCGCGACGATGATCGACACCCAGACGGCTCGCCGCCTGCGCTCGCTCCCGGTCGCGTTCGACGACGACACGCTCGTCGTCGCGATGGTCGACCCGGGCAACATCGTCGCCCTTGATGACATCGCCATGCTCACCGGCCAGCGGGTCCGCCCGATCGTGGTCGGCGACGAAGACCTCGAAGTCGTCATCAAGCGCGTCTTGGGCGTCGACTCCGAAGTCGGCGCCGTCCTGGAGCAGGTCGACGACACCGCGCCGCTGCTGGGCGAAGACGAAGACCTCCGCCAGACGACCGACGACGAAGGCCCGGCCGTCAAGATCGTGCAGTCGGTCATCTCGCAGGCCGTCGAGCGGCGCGCCTCCGACATCCACTTCGACCCCGTCCCGGACGGCCTCGTGGTGCGGTTCCGCGTCGACGGCGTCGTGCACGACGTCACCGCCGTCCCGCGCCAGCTCGCGGCTGCCGTGGTGTCGCGTCTGAAGATCCTCGCCGAGCTCAATATCGCTGAGCGGCGCATGCCGCAGGACGGCCGCGTCGGCTTCAACTTCGAAGGGCGCCGCGTCGACCTGCGCGTCGTGACGCTGCCGCTGGTCGCCGGCGAGTCGGTCGTGCTGCGCGTGCTCGACAGCGGCGGCACCGTGCGCGGGCTCCACGAGCTCGGCATGGGCGCCGAAGCCGAGGCGCGCCTCGTGAAGGCGCTCGGCCGGGCCAACGGCGGCATCCTTGCGACCGGCCCGACGGGCTCCGGCAAGACCACGACCGTCTACGGCGCGCTCCAGCTGACCAACACCGGCGACCGCACGCTCGTCACGATCGAGGACCCGGTCGAGTACCGCGTCCCCGGCGTCAAGCAGCTGCAGGTCAACCCGAAGATCGGGCTCGAGTTCGCCAACGGCCTGCGGTCGATGGTGCGCGCTGACCCAGACGTCATGCTCGTCGGCGAGATCCGCGACACCGAGAGCGCCCAGATAGCGATGCAGGCTGCCATCACCGGCCACCTCGTGCTTTCGACGCTGCACACGAACAACGCCGCCGCGGCGCTGAGCCGCCTCGTCGACATGGGCGTTCCGGCGTTTATGGTCGTCTCGGCCGTCACGTGCGTCATCGGCCAGCGCCTCGCGCGGCGCCTCTGCGACCACTGCAAGGCTCCGGCCCAGTACCCCGCCGAGATGCTCGACCGCGAGGCCGGCACGTTCGCCTCGGTGTTCGAGCCGGTCGGCTGCGCCAAGTGCGGCGACACTGGCTACGACGGCCGGATCGGCCTGTACGAAGTGCTCGAGGTCAGCGACGAGATCCGCCGCCTCGTGATCACCGGCGCGGGCTCGGACGAGATCGGGCGCGTCGCGGAGGACCAGGGCATGCAGACGATGCGCCAGGACGGCATCCAGCGCGTTCTAGCCGGGCTCACGAGCCCCGCTGAGCTCGCGCGCGTCGCGCCGATCTGATCCGTCGGGCACCCGCGTCCGGCCCGTGCGCCGGTCCGAGCGGGCGTCAGCTGATCTCGACGCCGCCGCGGCCGGCGCGGAGCGAGAGTTTGCCGTCGAGCAGCTGCAGCAGCTCGTTGCCGACGACCTCGCGGCGCCAGCCCTGCAGGACGCGGACGTCGCCGGACTCCGTGTGCTCGCGATGCCCGGACACGAGCAGCTGCAGCTCGTTGCGGGTCGCGAGCAGCTCGTAGGCGAGCCCGGCGCTCGCCGCGCGCGTGCGCAGCAGCGCCTCGCAGAGCGCGATGACCGCGACATCCTCGGGCCGCGTGTCGAGCTGGCGCAGCGGCCGGCGGGGGATGGGGTCCTTCGTGAGCCCCTCCTGGATCGCCGTCAGCAGCCCTTCGGCGCGGCGGCGGCCGTTGGCCTCGCCGAGCCCGCGGATCTGCCGGAGCTCGTCGATCGTCTTGGGACGGCGCTTGGCGAGCTCGACGAGCGGCTGGTCGCCGAGGACCTGCTGCGCCGGACGGTCGTGCGTGCTGGCCGTCGACTCGCGCCAGACGACGAGCTGACGGGCGACCGCCCGCGTGACCGGGTCGTGGCCCGCGATCTTGGGCAGGCGCTCGAAGAGGGCGTCGGCGTTGCGCTCGTCGCTGGCGGCTGCGAGCGGTTCGCACTCCTGGACGGCCCAGTCGAGCCGGCCGGACACGATCAGCCGCTCCTGGAGCTCGACGGCGGCCTCCTCGAGGTGGAGCACGTCTTCGCGGGCGTAACGCAGCTGCTCGGTGGTCAGCGGGCGGCGGTCCCACTTCGTGAAGCTCGCGCTCTTGTGCAGCTTGACGCCGAGCAGGCCGCGCAGCAGCGCCTCGTAGCCGATCTGCGCGCGCAGGCCGGCGAACGCGGCGGCGATCTGCGTGTCGAACACGTTGGTCACGTCGGTCGACCATGTGCGCCGCAGCAGCGCGACGTCCTGGCGCGCGGCGTGCAGGATCAGCTCGATCTCCGGATCGGCGATCACCCGCGCGAGCGGGGCGGGGTCGATCGAGCGGTCGAGCGGATCGATCAACAGGATCCACGGCTCGTCGCCGGCGCCCGCGTCGTCGAGGTAGACCGCGACCTGCACGAGGCAGAGCAAGGACTGGTACTTGCCTTCGCCGACGAACTCCGTGTCGATCGCGAAGCGGCCGCGGGCCTCGGCCAGACGCGCGAACTCGCGGATCTCCTCGTTGGTGGCCAGCAGGTCGGCCCCCGATGCCGTGCGGCTCATCGGCTGCCGCCCTGGGCGCCGCGCGGGCCTTCGCCAGGCCAGTGGCCGTGCCGCGTGAAGTAGTCGCGCGCCTGCTCCTCGGCGTCCCGCTCGGTGTCGCCCTGGACGCCGACGCGGTAGAGGAAGTTCAGCAGCCAGATCGACGCGCCCGCCGAGAAGACGGGGATTCCGATCTCCAGCGACGTCTCGGAGACGCCGCCGATGATGATGATCGCGACACCGCCCACACAGAGGAGCGTCGGGATCCAGAAGCGGATCAGCTTCAGGAGCATGTGGACATCATCGTCGATCGCACCGGCAGACGCTCGTACGAGAACGCGCCGACCAGATCGGTGAGGGTTGCCTGCGTGCCAGAATCGGCGAGTCCGGCGCTTGCGGCGAGCGCCGTGACGAGGGCTTCAGCCGTGGCGGGGCGGCCGCACGGCAGTCCTGGCAGGTCGAGGTTCGAGCGGCCCGCGAGTGCGTCGTCGAGCGTGGCGGCGCCGTGGCGCTTGGCCAGCCGCGCGCCGTCCGGACCGATCATCAGCGGCACATGCGCATAGGCGACGGGATCCAGGCCGAGCCGCTCTTGGAGCTGGCGCTGCGTCGCGACTGAGCCCAGGAGGTCGGCGCCGCGCACCACCTCGCCGACGCCTTGGTCGGCGTCGTCGAGCACCACCGCCAGCTGGTAGCCGAACTCCCCGTCGGCGCGGCGCAGCACCGCGTCCTCCGCGGGCAGCGACTGCGGCCCGAGCACGCGGTCGTCGAAGTCCACGAGGCCGGCGTCGGCCCGGAAGCGCCAGGCGGGCTCGCGGCCACCGGCGGCCTTCTCCGCCCGCTGCTGCGCGGTGAGGCCGCGGCACGTGCCCGGGTAGCCCGCGCTCGGGGCGCCGTGCGGGGCGCTCGACGCCTCACTGATCTCCGCGCGCGTGCAGAAGCACGGGTACACCGCGCCTGCCTGCTGCAGCTGTTCGAACGCCGCGGCGTACCGCTCGGTGCGCTCGCTTTGCGCGATGACCTCCCCGTCGTGCTCGAGCCCCAGGCGCGCGAGGTCGCGCAGCTGCCGGTCGGCGATCTCCGCGCGGGAGCGGCCGCGGTCGAGATCGTCGATGCGCAGACGCCACGCGCCACCGGTCGAGCGCGCCGCCAGCCACGAGAGCAGCGCGGTGCGCAGGTTCCCGAGGTGGAGGTCGGCAGAAGGGGAGGGGGCGAAGCGGCCATCCATGGACTGCCAGCGAGCCTAACTCCACGGGGGCCGTGCCGGGGGCGGGCGCCTGCCGCCGCCGAAGGCGGCTACCATGCGCCGCGATGGCCGAGACTCCAGCCAAGCCGCGAGGCCGCCGACCGGCGAAGAACGCCGAGCCTGCCGAGCCGGCTGGCCCGCAGCCCTGCTCGGCGTGCCGGGCCACCGGGCGCGTGTTCGCGAACCGCGCCGGCGAGCAGATCAGCGTGAACTGCCCCTGGTGCCAGGGCACCGGCTCGTGGGAACCGGGCTACGACGCCCAAGCCGCGGGCGTCTACCCGGGCGCCTGAGCACCCCGCGGGCGACCGCCCGCGCGCCAGCATTTCGCCCGATCGGCCCTTATACGCCGGTTTATCGCGCGATGGCGCACCAGGCCTGGACAGATCGCCGAGCCGCAGGCATCGGCCGACTGCCTAGCCCCATACTGGCCCCATACGGACGCGCCGATACGCGGGCTATGAGTTCCCCTCGTCTTCTCGTGCTCGCCGCAGTGGCGCTGGGCTGCGCCGCGTTCCCAGCGCCAGGCTCCGCCGCGCTGACGCAGGACGGCGCCACCAACCCGACACCGATCGGCTACGGCGTGGACGGTTCGGGCAACAGCCTTTGGACGGCGGACGGCGTGCTCTCTCCCGGCGAGACGGTGAACGTGAACTTCCCGCTCCGCGATACGCAGAACCCCGCGCCGTACGCGAACGACGCGACCGGCATCCTCTACCCGCAGGGCCAGGCGGGCAACTTCCTCACGGTGGTGCCAGGCGGACCGAACCCGTTCACGTCGAACGGCGGCGTCGTCCAGGGCTCCTCGAACTACTCGATCACCGTCAGCTCGAACCTGCAGTGCGGCACGCGTGTGCCGCTGCGGCTCGCGGTCTCGGGCCCGACGATGCCCGCTGGGAGCCAGGACTTCATGTACGGCCTGCCGACGGGCGCGGCCGGGGCCTACCACCGCACGGCCAGCACGGACGTCGGCAACATCATCCTCGACGGCCAGACCAAGGAGTCCACGGTCGCCGTCGCCCAGGGCACGTCGATGGCGAAGGGCATCCGGGTCCACATCGACCAGATCGACCACCAGTACTCGACCTTCTGGATGAAGCTGACCCTCGTGTCGCCGTCCGGCAAGGAAGCCGTCCTGATCAACCAGGTCGGCAACCTGGCCCAGGGCGGCGGCACCGCCAACCGCCAGTTCAAGAACGTCACGTTCTCGATGGATGCGGTCGGCGGGGAAGAGCCCATGGACGCCGCTGACGCCGCGACGGAGGACTTCACCGACACGGTCATCACGCCGAAGGACTCGTTCTCGATCTTCGACGGCGAGCCGCTGACCGGCACGTGGAAGCTGAAGGTCACCGACATCTCCGCGCCGCTGGAGAGCCGCCGCCTGCGCAGCGGGCAGGGCCGCACGACGCTCACCGCGGGCCAGATGGCCGAAGTCGGCAACTGGCAGCTCGACACCGCTGGCGCGATCTGCGGCACGGCGCCGACCGTGGCGTCGACCGGCCCGGACGCCTGGTTCGGCGCCGACCCGATCTTCATCGACCCTGACGGCGGCTCGCTCGATGCCAGCGCGTCGACCGACCCGAGCTTCGGCGGGAGCATCGCCAGCTACCAGTGGGACCTCGACGGCAGCGCGAGCACGGGCGCCGAGGGCTTTGAGACCACCGTCTCGACGCCGACCGTGCCGCTGGCCGGCCCGCTGCCGCAGGGCAAGCGCACGGTCCGCCTGCGCGTGGTCGACGACAGCGGCAAGGTCTCGGCGATCGTCGCCCGCGACGTGTTCATCTCCAAGGTGCCGGTGATCTCCTCGATCACCGCGAACCCGACCCTGATCATGGCGGGCACCCCGGTGACGCTCACCGCGGCCGCGACCGATCCCGACCTCCCGAACGGGCAGGTGCTCAAGTACGAGTGGGACCTCGATGACGACGGCTTCTTCGATGACGCCACTGGCGAATCGACGCCGAAGACGTGGCCCCAGAGCGGCCTGCAGATCGTGCGCGTCAAGGTCACCGACCAGGTCGGCGCCTACGCCATCAAGAACCAGGTCATCAACGTCTCGAACATGAAGCCGACGGCCGCGTTCTCGGTGCTGACCTCGCCGCTGATCGCTGGCGACGAAGCCAACTTCACCGGCGCCGCTTCGACCGACGTCGACGGCACCATCGTCAAGTACGAGTGGGACTTCGATGGCGACGGCGAAGCCGACGTGACCAGCGTGCCCGGCAACTCGACGCCCGCCGCCGCCACGGCGAAGTGGACGTTCCCCGAAGCGGGCGAGTACTCGATCAGCCTCAAGGTCACCGACAACACCGGCGGCTTCGACCAGCTGGACTCCAACGTCGTCGTCACGGGCCGCCCGGTCCCGGCAGGCACGGCCACGCCGACCTCGCCGCTCAAGAACGAGCTGGTGAGCTTCAACGCCGCGGGCTCGCACGACAGCGACGCAGGCGGCTCGATCGTCAAGTACGAGTGGGACCTCGACGGAAACGGCAGCTTCGAGATCAGCGGCGCGACCGCGGTGACGGCGACGAAGTCGTACCCGAACGCCGGGACCATCGTGGCCCGGCTCCGCGTGACCGACAACGTCGGCGCGACGGCGACGCAGCTCATCGCGATCACCGTCCGCAACCCGGACGTCACGCCGACGCCGACGCCCACGCCGACGCCCACGACCCCGAAGCCGACCACGCCGGGCCCGGGCAACAACGGCCCCGGCAACGTGCCGGACACAGGCCCAGGCGGCGAACCGACGCCGGATCCGCTGAAGGAAGTGCCCAAGGGCGTTGACCCGACGGAGATCGGCAACCTGCTCGACGACCCGCCGCCAGGCGTCGTCATCGGCGACGGCGGCGTGACCGAGGACGGCTTCGCCGCGAAGATCGCTGCGAGCAGCAAGGCGAAGGCCAAGAAGGTCTACAAGAAGGGCATCGCCGTCAAGCTCGTCACGAACGACGCCGCGACCGTCGCCCTGAAGGTGGTCGTCACGCCCAAGGACGCCAAGACGATGGGGCTCAAGATCAAGAAGAACACCGCGATCGGCTCCGGCAAGCTCGTGACCAAGGGCGCCGGCACCGGCAAGTTCGTGGTCAAGTTCTCGAGCAAGTACCAGCGCTACGTGAAGAAGGCCAAGAAGACCAAGGTCACCTTCCGCGCGGTCGTCAAGTCGGGCACGAGCGGCTCTGAGCTCGTCGTCGCCCGCAACGTGGTGCTCGTCAAGTAGCCACAGCTTCAAGCCACGCGGGCCCGGCCGCCCGCAACCACAGACATCCCCGGCCGTCTGCTGAGCTCCCTAGCTCGGCAGACGGCCTCTGTGGTTCCTGGGTGGACCTGCGTCCGGCAGCGACCAGGAACGCCCGGCGTCGGCGTGACGTGGACGGCGCCCGGCGGGGGAGGGGAGCTCGCTCAACGCCCCTCAGAGGCCGTTTCCGGCCGTTTTCCGGGCCTGGGGTCTAGACCTGAGGGCCTGGGGTCTGGACCCCAGGGCGTCCGGCCAGCGGCTACGCGACCAGTGGAGTGTCCACCGACCGTCCATATTCGATTCATGCGCTCAAGCGCCCGTCCTGGCGCCCGATATCTGGAGTGCCGACCCGGCGAAACATTCATTCACACGAACCACGTGTCCTAGGAGACTGCATGCGCAATCGACTCTCCGACGAGCAGGGCTTCACCCTCATCGAGCTCCTCGTCGTCATCCTGATCATCGGCATCCTCGCCGCGATCGCCCTTCCGAACTTCCTTGGCCAGCGTGCTCGCGGCCAGGACGCGGCGGCGAAGACCGACGCCCGCAACGCGGTGTCGATGGTCGAGGCTTGCTTCACCGACTCGCAGACCTACGTCGGCTGCAACACGTCGGCTGCGACGTCGCTTGGCGCCAACACGGGCCTGACGTTCGCTGCGTCGCTGGCGGCGCTGACGCCCGGCCAGGTCTTCGTGGGCCCGGTCACCGCCGACTCCTACGTGATCACCGCGAAGTCGCGCTCGAACACCAACTTCAGCATCACCAAGACGACCGGTACCGGCGCAATCAGCCGCGACTGCAACGTCGAAGGTGGCGGCTGCAAGAACCTCAAGTGGTAACCGCTCGAACGAGCCTTTTATGGCACCAAGGCCCGTCTTCCCAGGAAGGCGGGCCTGGTTGCTTCCTTTGCAAGCGAGCTCCGCACCTATGCATCACCGACCATCACGGCACTCACTCCGCAGCGACGACGGCTTCACGCTGATCGAGCTGCTCGTCGTGATCCTGATCATCGGGATCCTCGCTGGAATCGCCCTGCCGAACTTCGTCTCGCAGCGCGACCGCGCCCGTGACGCCGCAGCGAAGGCCGACGTGCGCAACACCATGACGCACGTGGAGGCTTGCTACACGAAGACCGAGGACTACCGGCAGTGCCAGACGCTCGCCGATCTCGGTGAAGGGCTCGGGATCTCCCTCGGGCCAGCCCGCGGCCAGGTCAGCGTCGCGGCGGACTCGGTCGACAGCTTCATCGTGACCGCGCACTCCCGCACGGACTCCATGTACTCGATCGAGAAGACATCGGGCACCTGGCGCGTCGAGCGCACGTGCACGCTCGCGCCCGGGCAGTCCGACGCCGGGTGCAAGAACGGCACCTGGTAATCAGGTCCAACCACCTTGAGCCCTCTGTCGGCCACCCGTCCACCGTCTGCGTGCCGGACTGGAGCCGACGCACCGAAATGCCGATCCACAAGCCGATGAGCGAGCCGAACTTGCCGAATTCCAACCGGGAACGTCTGCACGACGACCGCGGCTTCATGATCATCGAGGTCCTCGTCTCCGCGTTGATCCTGATCATGGCTTCGCTCGCCGTCTTCAGCGCCCTCGACAACGCCGACAAGGCCGCTGGCCAGCAGCAGCGCCGCGCAGTCTCCGCCAACTGGGCGCAGTCTGAGATCGAACGGATCCGCTCGATGCCGGTTGAAGACATCGAGGCCATGAAGGGCGTGCGCACCGTCGAGCGCGACAAGATCAAGTACTTCATCACCACGACGGCGAAGTGGATCAGCGATGGCGGCGACGAGCCGAAGTGCACGTCGCGCACCGGTGGCCTCGACTACCTGCGCCTCACCGTCTCGATCTCGTGGGAAAACATGGGGCAGTCCAAGCCGGTCTCGTTCACCTCGCTTGTCACACCGACGGCCGGCGCCGGCGGCGACAACGGCTCGCTGTCTGTGCGCCTGATCAACCGCAACGCCGGCCCGGTGGCGGGCGTGCCGATCACGCTCGACGGCCCCGTCTCGATGACCCAGACGACCAACGCCAACGGCTGCGTCATCTTCGCCTTCGTGCCAGAGTCGCTCGACTACGAGGTCCGGTTCCAGCGCGTTGGCTACGTCAACCAGCGCAGCGTCAACAACGTCTCCGACACCCCGGTCACGGTGACCGCGCGTACGACGACCAAGCTGGAATACATGTACGACAGCGGCGGCTTCACGCTCGCGAACTTCAAGACGCGCTCCAACGGCCCGACCAGCGCACTGGTCGACAGCACGCCGCCCGCGATCCAGATGTTCCACGTCGGCCAGGGCCCAGAAGAGGGGATCACCGTCCCGCTCAGCGGCAACCAGAGCTCGTGGAACGGCGCTGGGGTTCCGTGGTTCCCCTTCACCACGCCGTACTCGATCTACGGCGGCAACTGCAACAAGAACTCGCCGCCAGACACGGCCGCGGGCGGAGCGCTCACGCGGAACGTCAACATCACTCCGCTGGCCACGCAGAACGCTGGCCAGGTGCAGCTGCCAGCCCTCGGCGTGCAGGTGAAGACCGGCACGCTCGCGGCACCGGGCGCGAACCTCTCAGGAGCCACGGTCGTCGTCGACGCCAACTGCGGCTCCAACTGGCTGCTCGGGCCGACGAACAGCAACGGCTCGCTTGACGACCCAGGGGTGCCGTACTCGGTGAACACCAAGGTCTGCGTGTTCGCGACGTACGGTGGCGCGACGAAGCGGTTCATCCTCAAGAACGCCATCCGCACGGAGAACGAGTGGAACTCCATTCCGATCGTCTACTTCGGTAGCAGCGGCGATACGAACTACACCTACAAGCCGAACGGGACGGCGGCCGGATGCTTCGCGTAACGCCGCCCAGCCGCAAACTCGCCCGGAAGGTCCGCGACGACGACGGTGGCTTTACCCTCGTCGAGCTCCTCACCGGCATCACGATCGGCATGTTCTTGGTGTTCGCCGCCTACGCCGCGATGGACGCCGCGAGCAAGTTCTCGACCCGCACAGCGATGCGCGTGGAAGCGCTCAACCGCGGGCGCACCGGCATGGAAGTCATCACGCGGGCGATCCGCGCGCAGCAGTGCTTCAACAACGTCCGGCCGATGCTCTGGGCCTCCGGGACCGGCATGGAGTTCTACGCGTCGGTCGCGCCGCAGGCGACGACCGCCCCGAACACCCAGCCGATCGAGCGCCACCGCCTTGAGTGGAAGGGCACGGCCACCGGCGACATCGGCGATGGGACGCAGGCCGCGAACACGGCGGGCAACATCACCGAGACCGTCTGGCGCGCAAAAACCGATCCGGTCACCGGCGTGGTGACATGGCCGACGAGCCCGAGCGCCGTCAACGTGATCGCTACTGGCGTGCAGCCCGCCCCGGACCGCCGCAACAAGGACGTCATCGCGCCGATCTTCCGCTACTTCAAGTACGCGTCGACGACGGGCTCCGGCCGCGTCGACCTGACTGCGCCGGTGCCGACGACCACCTCGACCGTCACGACCTACAACCCCGCAGGCCTGCCCAGCGCCTCCAGCACCGACCTCGCGGGCATCGTGCTCGTCGAAGTCAGCTTCCAGGCCCAGGCCCGCAAGCAGCGGGTCGCCCCGAGCAAGCCCGTGAACCTCTACAACACCGTCTCGGTCCGCATCGCGGATCCGACCAACCCAGCCGGGAGTCCGCAATGCCTCTGAGGAAGATCCTCGCCCGCGTTCGACGGGCCGAAGAAGGCTTCTCGATGGTCGTCACGATGGGCGCCGTCAGCCTGATGCTCGTCTCGTCGGCGGTGGCGGTGACCTCGGTGCAGTCCGACCAGGACATCGGCCGCAAGGACCGTGATCGCAAGGCCGCGTACTCCGCCGCCGAGGCCGGGCTGCAGGTCTACGTGCACCGCCTGCTCAACGACAACACCTACTGGGCGCAGTGCGACGCCGAGGCCAACGACGGCGTCAACCAGCCGTGGATCAAGAGCGGGGCGAACCCGACCGATCCGCGTGACTGGGAGCCGCTGTCGGACAACAGCGCGCAGTGGACTACCGAGGTGATCCCGGTCTCCGGGAAGTCCCAGTGCGACAAGAACGACCCGGAAGGCACGATGGTGCAGGCCGGCACGCCGACGTTCCGCATCCGCGTCACCGGCCAGGCGCTCGTCACCGACGCCGCGACCGGCAAGCAGAAGGCCGTCGGGCCGAAGCGCTCGCTGATCGCGACCTTCAAGCGCAAGTCGTTCCTGGACTACATCTACTTCACCGACCTCGAGGTCACCGACCCGACCATCTACGGCGGTTACATCGCCAGGGGCTGGGAGACGAAGGAGCGCGCTGGCGAGGATCCGGCGCCGGCCCCGAAGCAGCGCACCCTCGCCGAGTGGGGCAACGTCGCGTGCGGCCAGTACAGCTACGTCAAGGCGATCGCGAACAAGAGCGACGGCCTGCAGTACCGCATGGACCAGCGTTACCGCGTCTCGCCGCCGACGAGCGGCAAGCGCCCCTACGGGTCGACCAGCTCGTACCAGAGCATCACGGGCGCGTGCTCGGAGATCACCTTCTCCGACGGCGACTGGATCCAGGGTCCGATGCACACGAACGATACCTCGCAGCTGTGCGGCAACCCGAAGTTCGGGCGCTCGCCGGCCGACGTGATCGAGATCTCCGGCCCCGGCGACACCTCGGTCACCGACGTGCGCAAGAGCTGGCGTGTGTCGAGCCAGAACGGCTGCTCGGGAGCAACGCCTGACGTGAACTTCGAGGGCGATCTGAGCCCCGACCCGAACGTCGGCACCTGGAAGTACAACCAGAAGCTCCTCAAGCTGCCGAGCTCGAACCTGTCGCTCAAGGCCGAGGCGCCGACGAACTACACGTTCCGCGGCCGCACGCTGATCCGCCTGACCAACACGGGCGTGACGGTGACGGGCAAGGACGCCAGCGGCACGGTGCTCAACAACAAGCCGCTGCCGTACCCCGAGAACGGCGTGATCTACGTCGACAACGACCCGACGCCGGGCAACACCTGCACGGCGACCTACGACACGATGACGGCCGACGACCCGCGTCCCGGCTGCGGTATCGCGGTGGTCAAGGGCACGTACGACACGAGCCTCACGATCGCGGCCGCCGACGACATCATCATCGACGGCAACATCATCCGTGAAGACGGCGCTCCCGCCGTGCTGGGCATGGTGTCGAACAACTTCATCCGGCTCAACCACCCGGTGGTCGACCAGGATGAGTGCGCGCAGGGCAACAACAGCGCCAACGGCGTCGGCGCCCTGACGAACCCGCGCGTCGACTCGGCGCTGCTCGCGCTCAAGCACTCGTTCCTCGTCGACAACTGGGCCTGCGGCCTGCCGCTCGGCACCCTGACGGTGAACGGCGCCATCGCGCAGAAGTTCCGCGGACCGGTCGGCACCGGCTCGGGCAAGACGATGTCGACGGGCTACTACAAGCTCTACAAGTACGACGACCGCCTCCGGGTCCGGGTCCCGCCGAAGTTCATCGATCCGGTCGAGTCGGCCTGGGGCATCCAGACCTACCAGGAGCAGTCGCCTGCCCAGTAGGCAGGCGCCAGCCGACCCGCAGCGAACTCCACGAGGGCCGCGCATCACGCGCGGCCCTCGCGCTTTTCACCACCGTCCTTTCCTCCGACCCTCCCGAGGGACCCCTCCGTGTTTGCCGCCATCGTGCTCGCCCTCATCGCCGGCCTGGCGATCGGCTCGTTCCTGAACGTCGTCATCTACCGGCTGCCGCGTGGCGAGTCGGTGGTCAAGCCGCGTTCGAAGTGCCCGAACTGCGGCCACCAGATCAGCGGGATCGAGAACATCCCCGTGGTCTCGTGGCTCGCGCTGCGCGGCAAATGCCGCGAATGCAAGGAGCCGATCTCGTGGCGCTACCCGGCGATCGAGCTCCTCACAGGCCTGCTCTACGCGATGGTCGTCTGGGTGGCGTGGGACGACCCGGCGCAGATCGCGCTCGGCCTGATCCTCATGACGGCGCTGGTGCCGATCACGTTCATCGACCTGGAGTTCCGCCGGGTGCCGAACGCGATCACCGGGCCCGCCGCGGTGGCGCTGATCGTGGCCGGGACGGCGCTTGACCTCTCTGGCCAGCCGGAGCGGCTCCTCGCCGCCGCGATCGTCGTCGTGCCGTTTCTGATCCTGTCCCTGGTGCTCTCTGGACACATGGGTATGGGCGACGTGAAGCTCATGGGCGTCCTCGGCCTGGCGCTCGGCCGCGGCCTCGCGCCGGCGCTGTTCATCGCCTTCATCTCGGGCACGATCGTCGGCGTCGGGCTGATGGCCAAGTACGGCATGCGCGCGCGCAAGACCGCGGTGCCTTTTGGTCCATTCCTGGCGCTCGGCGGCGTCGTCGGATTCGTGGTCGGATCCGACCTTTGGGACAGCTACGTGGACACCTTCACGGGCTAGCAAAAGCCCCGAGTTTTGGCGCCAGTTGGCCAGTTGTTGGCCAGCGGACGCAGATCGGGCGCACCGTCCGCCCATCGGGGCTCAAGTCGGCGAAGGGTATGACCGACGACTGCAAGTAGGAGCCCCCCTTGCAGTTTCGTCCTCCGAGCATCAAGACCCCTTCGACTGGCCGCGGGTCGCGCGTCCCCACCTTGGTGGGCGTCGACATCGAACCGGGCCACGTCGCGATCGCCGAAGTGGCCAGCGCCGGTGGCGCGCGTGTGAAGCGCGCAGCCATCGCCCCGCTTGACGCCCACGTCGTGCGCGACGGCGAGGTGGTCGACCCAGAGGCCCTCGCCGCGGTGCTCCGCGAGATCTGGGCGTCGCACAAGGGCCTCTCCAAGAAGGTCCGCATCGGCGTCGCCAACCAGCGCATCGTCGTCCGCGTCCTCGACCTGCCGCCGATCGCGGAAGGCAAGGAGCTCGACGCAGCCGTCCGCTTCTCCGCCCAGGAGGCCCTGCCGATGCCGCTGGAGTCCGCCGTTATCGACTACGTCCCAGTGGGCGAGGTCGAGACCGAAGACGGCCCCAAGCGCCGCGTCGTGCTCGTCGCCGCCCGCCGCGACATGATCGACCAGATGCTGATCGCGACCCGCTCCGCCGGGCTCCGCGTCGAAGGCCTCGACCTCTCCGCCTTCGGCATGGCCCGCGCCCTGCGCCACGCCGGCGACCCCGACCAGCTGCTGCTGTCCGTCGGCGGGCTCACGAACCTCGCCGTCATCAGGAACGGCGTCTGCACCTTCACCCGCGTCACCGGCGGCGGCATCGAAGCGATGGCCGTCGACCTGGCTGAGCGGATGGCCCTGACCCTGGACCACTCCCGCGCTTGGCTCCGCCACGTGGGCCTCGTCCAGCCGGTCGAGCAGATCGAAGGGGAGCCCGACATCGTCGGCGCCGCCCGCTACGTCCTCGGCGAAGGCGTCCGCCGCCTCGCGCTCGAGACGCGCCAGTCGCTGGACTTCCAGCGCGCGCAGAGCCCGGGCGACGCGCACATCGACCACGTCGTCCTGACGGGCCCCGCCCTGCAGATCGACGGCTTCTCGGCCACGCTCGAGCATGAGCTCGGCGTCTCGGTCGTGCCACGCGCGATCGAAGTCGCTGACGACCTCCAGGGCATCGACGCCGCCGACGTGACCGTCGCGGCCGGCCTGGCGCTGGGGGAGGCCCGAGCATGAGAGCGATCAACCTCGTCCCGGCCGACGCACGGCCGGGCCGCGTCAGCGCGGGCAAGTCCGGCGGTCTGGTCTACGGCGTCCTCGGCGTCTTGGCCGTGCTGCTGATCGGCGTCAGCCTGCTCGCCATCAACAAGAGCAAGCAGGCCACGGCCGAAGAAGAGCTTGCCGCCGTCCAGCAGTCGACACAGGCCTACACGACGGCTGCGACGCAGTTCGCTTCGTTCGAGCAGGCCGCCAGCAACGCGCAGCAGCGCATCGCGACGGTCCGCGGGCTTGCCGAAGCGCGCTTCGACTGGGCGGGCACGCTGCGCGACCTGTCGCGGCTCGTGCCTGCCGACACGCAGATCTTCAACCTCGCCGCATCCGTCGGGCCGTCAGCCGGCTCCGGCTCAGGCAGCGTCTCGTCGCAGTTCCGCTCGGGCATCAACGCCCCGGCGGTCGGCATGACCGGCTGCTCCAAGTCGCAGTCGACGGTGGCCAAGCTCGTCAACCAGCTTCAGGCGATGCGCCGCGTGATCAACGTGACGCTCGAGAAGTCCGAGCAGTCCGGCGCGGCTGCGAGCGGCAGCTCCTCTGGCTGCACGCTGAGCGGCACCACCTACAACTTCTCGCTGATCGTGTTCTTCGCACCGGGCAAGGCCCGGGCGGCGGGCGAGGTCGTGCCTTCGACCACCCCGGCCGCCACGCCGGCCTCATCGACGGCGACGCCCGCGGCGACCACGCCGGGCGCCACCACGCCCGCCCCCGCAACCAACGGAGCAGCGCAATGACCAAGCGTGACCGAATGATGCTGCTCGGCGTGCTCGCCGTGGTGCTGCTCGGCGCCTTCTGGTTCCTCGTCCTCACGCCGCAGCGCAAGGCTTCGGCCGCCGCTGAGGCAAAGCTCGCCTCGGCCCAGCAGGAGCTGGCAGCGGCGCAGCAGCGGGTGACGGCCGGCCGGCAGGCCCAGCAAGACTTCCGCCGCGACCGCACGACGATCGTCAAGCTCGGCCGCGTCGTCCCGGAGTCCGACGACATCCCGACGCTGCTGACGCAGCTCGAGGCGCTCGCCAAGCGCGAGGACGTCGAGTTCGTCAGCTACTCGGTCGAGTCGGCCGGTGGCCAAAGCAGCGCCGCGCCTTCGACGGCCGGCGAGAGTCAGACCGCTGGTGCTCAGACGGGCACGCGCTCGACCGACACCGTCGCTCCGCTGTACGCGCCCGGCTCGGTCGAGGTCGAAGGTGGTCTCGGGCGGACGCCGATCGCGCTCACGCTCAAGGGGCAGTACTTCCAGCTGGAGCGCTACCTCCGCGCTGTCCAGCGGTTTGCGGTGCTCTCCGCGAAGCGGTCGACGACGGACGGCCGGCTCATCATCGTCGATGGGTTCGCCTACGTCCCGATCAGCGATCAGGCCGCTGCGGTGAACGACGGCGAAGTGGCGAAGGCCAAGAAGCCGCCGCGTTCGCCCAAGCTCACGGCGACGCTCTCGGCCTCGGTCTACTTCGCTCCCCCGCTGGACGCGCCGTCTGCGGCTGCCGCTGGTGCGGCGACGCCCGCGGCGCCTGCCACGCCCGCGACCCCGTCAACCTCGACCGGTGCTGCGACCGTCGGAGCCCTTCGATGACCATCGTCAAAGACATCCTCCAGGACCTCAAGGACAAGCATCTGTGGCCTGTGGCGCTGATCCTCGTGATCGGCATCGTCGCTGCGCCGATGCTCCTGGCCAAGCCGGCCGAGCCGACGACGAGCGCCGCGGTGCCGCCGGCGGTCGCCGATGAGGACGGGCCGCAGGTCGCGCTGACCCGCGCTTCGACGACCGGGTTCGCCCGGCCGCCGCGGGTGAACGACGAGCGGCTCGATCCGTTCGCGTCGCGCGCCAAGAAGTCGTCGCTGAAGGACGAAGCCGACAAGCTCGCCGGCGGCGCCGACGACGTCATCAACGGCGACGGCGGCGGCAGCTCCGACCCGGGACCGGGTGGTCCGACGGATCCGGAGCCGGATTCGCCTGAGCCTGACACCGAACCTGAAGTGAAGACCGAGACGGACGACCTGCTCTCGATCCTCGTCACGAACGGGTCGGACCAGGACGCCGAACCGGTCCAGGTCTCCGATATCCGCACGCTGTCGCCGCTGGTCGACAAGGACGATCCGTTCCTGGTCTACGTCGGCAAGACGTCGGACAACCGCGCAAGCTTCCTCGTCTCGGCTGACGTGACGGTCTCCGGCGACGGCGACTGCTCGCCTTCACCGACGGACTGCCGGACGCTGACGCTGGGAATCGGTCAGACGGCTGAGTTCACGCTGGTCTCCGACCAGTCGAAGAAGACCTCGCTGACCGTGCTCGACATCGAGCGCAAGGCCGTGCCGATCGACGACGGGACCGCGTCCAGCGACCCGGCCGTGGCGCAGGCCGAGCAGGCCCGCAAGGCCGGCGCCAAGGCGCTCAAGTCGGTGCTCGGCGACGAAGAAGTCGTCAAGGCGCTCGTCAAGCAGAAGATCAAGATCCGCAGCTAGACCGCTGATCCGGGGCCCGCCGGCGTCGCGCCGGAGGGCCCCGAGCTCTGCGGTCGCTCACCGAGACGCACGGCGAAGAGCAGCGGGACCGTCGCGCACATCCAGACGGCCCAGTAGACGACCGGGTCCCGGCCATGGCCCAGGGACCACGCCGCATAGGCTGCGGTCGCCGCGACGATCGAAACCCACGGCAACCGCATCGCGGGGCCGCGCCAGACTTCCCAGGCGGCCCACGCCAGCAGCGCCGGCGCGACGTAATAGCCGAGGTTCATCGGATCGAGCATCGTGCGCGCGGTGAGCAGGATGGCGAGGGCTCCAAGTGGATCGCGCAGGCCTTCGCGCGCGAAGGCGAGCGGGACGAGCGCGAGCGACAGGAGCACGGCGATGGACGTCGCCGGGCCGCGCGTCAGGCCCAGCGGCAGCGACCAGGTCGTGAGCGCGGTGGTCTCGCCGCCGCCGAGCCCGATCTCCTGGTGGCGGGTTTTGGCGACGGGCCACCACAGGCTGGCGGGATACACCCGCGACGTCCCAGAGAGGTTGCGGCTGATCTCGCTGTAGCGGCTGGGCGAGGCCGCGATCGGCGGCACCACGAAGATCGCGGCGACCAGCGCAGCCAGCGCCCCGGCCTTGAGCCGCTGCGGATCGAGCCACCGCGGCTCGCCGATCGGCAGCAGCGCAGGGACGATCGCGAGCACCGCCCACTGCTTCGTGCCGATCGCGAGCCCGAGCAGCACCGCCGCGGCCAGGGCGCGCTGCTCGACGGCGGCCACCACCGCGGCCACGCAGAGCGCGCCGCCGAGGACCTCCTCCGGGTGGCCGGAGTCGAACGACCACAGCACGGCTGGGCCCGCGACGACGAGGACGCCGACCGCGATGCGGTACGCCACCGGGCGCCCGTCGGCCGCGGCCTTGCGGTCGAGCACGTAGGCCAGGGCGACGGCGGCCAGCAGGCACAGCAGCGAGCCGATCCGGTGGGCGAGCAGCAGGTCCGACCCGGCGGCCGCAGCGGCAGGCACGCGCAGCAGGATCGAGACGAGGCCCATCGCCGGCATGGCTTCGACAGCCGCGGCGACGTCGCCGCCCGCCAGGTAGTGGATCGCCGGCGCGGCGTTGTCGTCGCTGGCTCCGAGCGTGTAGTCGCCCAGCTGATCCCGGGTGAGGACCACGCCGAGCGCCAACGCGCAAAGCCCCGCGAGCGGGCGCCACGAACGGTCCGTCAGCACAGCCCCGCACGATAGGTCCCAGGCAGGCGGCGCATCGGGCGCTGCGCGCACCGCGGCGCCACGCGGCGTGGGCAGACGCGTCCCCGTAGACTGGTCGGCGTGCTTCACGCCCTGCGATTCGTCACTGCCGGAGAGTCCCACGGCCCTGGGCTGACGGCCCTCGTCGAGGGGTTGCCCGCAGGCCTGGCGCTTGATCTGGACGCCATGAACGCCGACATGGCCCGCCGCCAGCTCGGCCACGGCCGCGGCGGCCGCATGAAGATCGAGAAGGACCACGTCGTCGTCACCTCCGGTGTCCGCTTCGGCAAGACGCTCGGCGGCCCGATCTCGATCACGGTGCCCAACCGCGACTACCAGAACTGGGAATCGCGGATGAACCCGTGGCCGGTCGATGAGGAGCCCGAGCCGGTCAAGATGCCGCGCCCCGGCCACGCCGACCTCGTCGGCGTCTGGAAGTACGGCGCGGACGACGTCCGCAACATCCTCGAGCGCGCGTCGGCCCGCGAGACCGCGGCCCGTGTCGCCGGCGGCACGCTCGCCCGCGCGTTCCTCAAAGCGCTCGGCGTCGAGATCCGCTCGCGCGTGGTGCAGATCGGCCCCGTCGTGGCGCCGCCGCTGGAGGCCCCGCTCACGGTGGAGGACTTCGACGGCGTCGACGACGATCCGGTCCGCTGCCTCGACCCTGAGGCGAGCCGCGAGATGGTCCGCCACATCACCCTGCAGCGCAAGGCCAACGAGTCGATCGGCGGCACCTACGAGATCCAGGTGTTCGGCCTGGTCCCGGGCGTCGGCTCGCACACCGCGTGGGACGAGCGCCTCAACGGCCGCCTAATGGGCGCTGTCGGCTCGATCCAGGCGCACAAGGGCGTCGAGATCGGCGAGGGCTTCGCGCTCGCCGGCACGCCTGGCAGCCAGGCGCACGACGAGATCTTCGGCGGCCCCGAGGGCATCCACCGCCAGACCAACCACTCCGGTGGCCTGGAAGGCGGCATGACCACCGGCGAGCCGCTCGTCATCCGCGCGGCCGTCAAGCCGATCCCGACCATGACCAAGCCGCTGCGCTCGGTCGACCTGGAGACGGGCGAGCCTGCGCAGGCGCTGCGCGAGCGCACCGACTCGTGCGTCGTCCCGGCGGCGGGTGTCGTCGGCGAGGCGATGGTCGCGCTGGTCCTGGCGGACGCCTACCGCCAGAAGTTCGGTGGCGACCACATCGACGACGTGATCGCGGCGCTGGAGCGCTACCGCGAGCGCATCGGCTGGCAGACCGCCACCGCGCCGACGAGCTAATCGCATGGCTGGAGCCCTCGTCTTCGTCGGCTTCATGGGGGCCGGCAAGTCGACCGCGGCGCGGTCGGCCTCTGACGCGCTCGGCAAGCCGCTCGTCGACGTCGACGCTGAGATCGAGTCGCGCACCGGCCTGAGCATCCCGGAGCTGTTCGCTGAGCGGGGCGAGGCCGCGTTCCGCGAGCTGGAGCAGCAGACGGTGCTAGAGGTGCTCGACCGCGTGGCGGCCGGCACCCCAGTGGCGCTCGGCGGCGGGGCACTCGGCAGCGAGCGGGTCCGCGAGGCGCTGGCCCATCACACGGTGTGCTGGCTGGAGATCGACGAGGCGACGGCCTGGCGCCGCGCAAAGCGCTCTGACCGCCCGCTGGCCCGCGACAAGGACGGCTTCAGCCGCCTCTACGCCTCGCGCCAGCCCGTCTACGAGGCCGCCGCCGACGTCTTCTTGCCGCAGGGCGGCCGCAGCTTCATGTCGCGCGTCGCCGCGCGGCTGCTCGAGGCAGGCGGCGGACGGCGCCTGGCGTTCGGCCGCGCTGGCGAAGCGGTCTACCCGGTCTGGTTCGGCGAGCGCGTCTGGCCGGTCACCGACGAGCGCGATGTCGTCATCACCGACCGCAACGTCGCCAGCCTGCACGGCGCGCGCTGGGAGAAGCTCCGCCAGCTCGTGATGGAGCCCGGCGAGGCGGCCAAGACGCTCGCGACCGCTGAACGCCTGTGGACCGAGCTGGCCGAGCTCGGCGCGACCCGCGGCCACCGCATCATCGCTGTCGGCGGCGGCGTGCCCGGCGACGTGGCGGGCTTCGTCGCCGCGACCTACCAGCGCGGCGTCCCCGTGGTCCAGGTCCCGACGACGCTGGTCTCGCAGATCGATTCGGCGCTGGGCGGCAAGACGGGCGTCGACCTGCCCGCAGCAAAGAACTACGTCGGCGCCTACCACCAGCCCGAGGGCGTGCACGTGCTGCCGTCGATGCTCGCCACGCTGCCGCCGGCTGAGCGCGCCGCCGGCTACGCCGAGGTGGTCAAGACGGGCCTCATCGCTGGCGGCACGCTGTGGGAGCAGATCCGCGGCGGCGCGATCGACGACCCCGATGTCGTCCTGGGCTGCGCCCGCGTCAAGCTCGATGTGGTCGCGCGCGACGAGAAGGACGGCGGCCCGCGCCAGATGCTCAACCTCGGGCACACCGTCGGCCACGCGATCGAGACGGTCACCCACTACGAGCGCTACCGCCACGGCGAGGCCGTGGGCCTGGGGCTGCTGGCCATCCTGCGCCTGAGCGGCCAGGACGAGCTGCGCGCCGAGGTCCGCGAGCTGCTGGCGGCGATGGACCTGCCGGTCACGCTCGACCCGTCGATCGACGTCGACGCCGTGGTAGCCGCGACCCGGTCCGACAAGAAGCGGATCGGGGCGAACGTGCCGTACGTGGTCGTCGACGCTCCCGGCCAACTACGGTGGGGGCAGGAGATCGGCGACGCCGAAGTGCGCGCTGCCGTGGAGGAGCTGCGATGAGTGGACTGCGCGTGATCGTCTTGCACGGCGTGAACCTGGACCAGCTGGGAAGACGTGACCCGGGCCACTACGGCTCCGGCACCCTCAGCGACCTCGAAGGCGACATCAGCCGCTTTGCGTCGGAGCTCGGCCACCGCGTGGTCTTCGAGCAGACCAATTTCGAAGGCGAGTACGTCGAGCTGCTGCACAAAGCCCCGGAGCTCGGCGACGCGCTGATCCTCAACCCGGGCGCGTGGACGCACTACGCGTGGGCGATCCACGACGCCCTGGAGCTGACGAAGCTGCCGGCGGTCGAGGTCCACCTCAGCGACGTGAAGTCGCGTGACGCCTGGCGCCAGCAGTCGGTGATCTCGGAGCTCTGCATCGGCACGATCTCCGGCAAAGGCGCCGCGGGCTACCGCGAGGCGCTGGAGCTGCTCGGGGCCCACGCGGCTGCCGCGGCCAACGGCGGCGCCGCCGCTGGAGGCGCCCAGTGAGCGCCGCGGCTGCCCATCCGACCGCCGAGCGCCTGGAGGCCGTCCGCGCGGCGGTCCCGGGCGGCGCGCTTGCGCTGATCGGCGATCTCTTCGATGTCCGCTGGCTCACGGGCCTGCAGTCGAGCAACGCGCTGGTCGCGGTCACGGCCGATCGCGCGTGGCTGGTGACCGACTTCCGCTACCGCAGCGCGGCGGAGGAGGCGGTTATCGACGGGCTGGAGCTGGCCATCAACGCCGACCTGCTCGCCCAGGCTGCTGAGTTCGCCAACGCGGCCGGCGTGGGGGAGGTCCTGCTGGCGAAGGACCGCGTCACGCTCGCCGAAGACGCCAAGCTCGCGTCGGCCCTGACCGACGGCATCGCCCGCACCGCGGTGCCGCGCCTGGTGGAGCCGCTGCGGCAGGTCAAGAGCGCCGCCGAGATCGCGGCGATCGCGGCCGCGCAGGCGCTCGCCGACGAAGCCTTCACCGAGGTCGTCCTGGAAGGCGGCCTCGTCGGCCGCACCGAGCAGGAGGTCGGCCTCGCGCTTGAGTTCGCGATGCGCCGGCGCGGGGCCGAAGCGATCTCGTTCGATCCGATCATCGCGGCTGGCGCGCACGGCGCGCTGCCGCACGCGCACCCACGCGATGTCGTCATTCCCGCGGGCGAGCTGGTCGTCGTCGACTGGGGCGCGCAGCTCGACGGGTACTGCTCGGACTGCACGCGCACGGTGGCCACCGGCGAGGTCGACGAGAGGCGCCAGGAGGTCCACGCGATCGTCCGCCGCGCGCAGGATGTCGCCCTCGAGGCGATCAAGCCGGGCGTGCACGGGAAGGACGTCGACTCGCTCTCACGCGCGCTGATCGCCGATGCCGGGTATGGCGAGTACTTCGGCCACGGGCTGGGCCACGGCGTCGGCCTGCAGGTCCATGAGACGCCGACGCTCTCGCAGCGCGCGGTGTCGCACCTCGCCGCTGGCAACATCGTCACCGTCGAGCCGGGCATCTACCTGCCCGGCGAGTTCGGCGTCCGCGTCGAGGAGCTCGTCGTCGTCACCGACGACGGCCCGCAGATCCTGACGAGCCTGCCGCGCGAAGCGGCAGTCGTCAGCTAGCGCCGGCGCCGCCGCCGCGAGGTCGGCGGGCACGCCTCCGGGTTCACCGTCAACGCTTGACGCCAGACCCGGAGCGGCGCGCTGCGACGCGCGAGGACTCCGGGCTGACCCTCAAACGCTGAGGCCCGGCCCGGAGGGGTGCGCGTGTTAGGCGCGCGACATGTAGGCGCCGGTCTCGGTCTGGACCTTGATGGTCTCGCCGATGTTGATGAAGAGCGGCACCTGGATCTCGGCGCCGGTCTCGAGGGTGGCCGGCTTGGAGCCGCCGCCGGACGCCGTGTCGCCGCGCAGGCCCGGCTCCGTGTGGGTGACGGTCAGCTCGACCGACGCCGGGAGGTTGATGCCGCCGGGGGCGCCGTCGACGAACAGCAGGTCGACCTCGTCGTTGGGCTTGGTCCACTTCAGCGCGTCGCCGGTGGCGCTGACCGGGATCGCCAGCTGCTCGAAGGACTCCGTGTCCATGAAGTGCGCGTCGGTGCCGTCCTCGTAGAGGTACTGCATCTTGCGCGACTCGGTGCGCACCGCGCGGAACTTCTCGCCGGCGCGGAACGTCTTGTCGATCACGGCGCCGTCGCTGATGCGGCGGACCTTCGTGCGCACGAACGCCGGGCCCTTGCCAGGCTTCACGTGCTGGAACTCGACGATCTTGAAGATCGTGCCCTCGACCTCGATGTGATTGCCGTTTTTGAACTGGTTCGTCGAAAGCGTCATAAGCCGAGTGGTCGAGAGAGGGGTGCGCGCAGAGGTCACCACCGGCTGGTGGCGCTCCACGACCTGCCCGAGAGCCTAACTGGCGGCGAGGCGCGACGGCGGCGATGGCGCATGGCGCGCGCTCCACGCCAACAGGTCGGATGTCGGACTCGTCGAGCAGAAGCGCCCTAACTTGCCGCGCGCCGCAGCGCCGAAGCGGCGGTCGGCGAAGAGCTGCGGCCGCGCCAGCGGCGTAGGCGATGAAGTCCGTCGCGACGAACGACGTGCCGAGTGCCAGCTGCAGGGCCGACCAGACCAGTGGCGACCGCCGGCAGCGCCGCGGCGCAGCTCTGGCGACGGGTCAGCGCGCTGCCCGGTCGAACGCGCGCAGCGCGTCATCGCCGAACAGGCAGAAGCGCACGAGCTCGACGGAGCCGGGATCGCGGCTGAGCACGTCGAGCACCGTCTCGACCGCCACCGCTGCCGCGAGGTCGACCGGGTAGCCATAGACCCCGGTCGAGATCGCGGGGAACGCGACGGACCGCAAACCGAGCTGGGCGGCCACCTCCAGCGACCGGCGGTGGCAGGAAGCGAGCAACGCCGGCTCTCCGCTGTCGCCGCCGTGCCAGACCGGTCCGACGGTGTGGATCACATGCCGGGCCACGAGGTCGTACCCGGCGGTGGCCTTCGCGTCACCCGTGGCACAGCCGCCCAAGCCCTGGCACTCCGCGAGCAGCCGCGGGCCCGCCGCCCGGTGGATCGCGCCGTCGACGCCGCCACCTCCGAGCAGCGAGGTGTTCGCGGCGTTCACGATCGCGTCGACGTCCTGCTGCGTCAGATCCGCTTGGACGATGTCGATCTGGGCCATGGCCGGAGCCTACGCAGCGCCGACCCTGCTTGGATGCGGTCCGATGACCGAAGCGTTCAAGCCGGCCGCCGTCCTGTGGGACATGGACGGCACCCTCGTCGACACCGAGCCCTATTGGATCCAAGCCGAGTTCGACCTCGTCGCCGAGTTCGGTGGGACGTGGACCGATGAAGACGCCCACACGCTGGTCGGCAGCGCGTTGCTCACCGCGGCCGCCTACATCCGCGAGCGCGGCGGGGTGGACCTCGAACCGGAGGAAATCGTCCAGCGGCTGCTGACCCGCGTGATCGCAGGCGTACGCGAACACACCCCGTGGCAACCGGGAGCCCGGCCGCTGCTGGCGCAGCTCGCGGCGGCAGGCGTGCCCTGCGCCCTGGTCACGATGTCGTACGCCAGCCTCGCCGGCGCGGTCGTCGAGCAGCTCCCGCCGGGGACCTTCAGCGCCGTCGTCACCGGCGACCAGGTCACCCACGGCAAGCCGCACCCCGAGCCCTATCTGCTGGCTGCCCAGCAGCTCGGCGTCGACCCGGCGCTGTGCATCGCGATCGAAGACTCGCCGACGGGCGTCGCTTCGGCCGAAGCCGCAGGCTGCATCACGGTCGCCGTGCCGCACGTCGCCACGGTCGAGCCCGCGCCGGGCCGGATCCTCATCGACACCCTCGACGGCCTCACCGCCGAGGGCCTCGCTGCGCTGGGCGACGGC
>JAEYAL010000366.1 GCA_023404805.1 Actinomycetes bacterium
GCGCGGGCGCGGGGGCCGACCAGGCGGCTTCGTCGCGCGTCACGTACGGGCGGTCTTGCAGGAACTCGCGGGCGGCGGCGACGACGCGCTCGCGGCCGTAGCCGCCGGCCACCGGGTTGCGGTGCAGCAGCGGCGTGGAGTCGACGACGCCGATCGGCCACCCGCGGTCGCGGGCGATGGCGGCCCAGTGCACGTCGAGGCCCCAGCCCATCTTCAGATCGGCGGGGAACGGGACGAGCTCGTGCAGCGCGTCGCCGCGCAGCAGCGTGACGGGGCCGATCTCGACGAAGTGCGTGAGCCGCGCCGCGTGCGGCAGCTGGCGGCGGGTGACGGGCCAGGCGGCGTGCGAGTGGCGGCGGTGGGCGGGCTGGGCGAGAAGCAGGCCGCTGCGCTCGACGGCCCAGATCAGGCGGTCCGTGAACCCGCGCGGGAGGTCGACGTCGTCGTCGACGAGCAGCACGTGGTCGTAGGCCGCGAGGTCGTGCGCCTGGAGCATCGCGGTCAGGCGCTCGAACTTGCCGCGGTCGTCGAGCGGCTGGACATCGAGCGTGACCGTGTGGCGGCTCGCGGTGAGCCGCGGCGCGATCGTGGCGTTGAAGTCAGCGGGGTCGCGGGCGATCGCGACGGCGAGGATCTGGCGGCGCGGCGTGCGGCGGCTTCGGAGCTGCTCGCTGAACGTGATCGGCGCGCGAAGCACGTCGTACGCCCGGTCGGCGGCGTGCAGCAGCTCGCCGCGTTTGCCGGCGACGTGGCCGCTGCGGCCCGAGAGGAAGTCGTTGAGCCCGGGGCGGGTGGGCGCCGGGCGGGGCGCGAGGGCCTGCTCGAGGCGGCCGAGGCTGTGGGCGGCCATGGTGAGGCCGGCCGGGCAGCGCCGCAGGACGACGTGCGCGAGGCACGCCAGGAGCGTCTTGAGCTCCGCGATGGCGCTGGGCGCGCGCCCCTGCTGCGTTTCGAAGAGGCGGAGGTTGCGGCCGCGGGCGCGGCTCGCGCGCATCAGGGGGCGCAGGCCGGCGTCGGGGCCGACTCGTTCGTGTTGGACGCCTGCCGCCGCGATGTACCGGACGCGTCCGCCTGCTTTGGCCGCGCGGTCGATCCACTCCTCTTCGTCGCCGCCGACGGCGTGTTCCTCATCGAACGGGCCCGCTTTGACGAACCAGTCACGGCGCACGCCCATGTTCGCGCTCCAGCCGTGGCGGACGTCCTCGTCGTGCATGCCGAGCTGGAGCTCAGTGATCGCCGTGCCGTGGCGGCCGGTGCACGAGTGCGGCGCGCAGTCCGGGTCGAGCCACGGGACGATCTGGCCCGCCAGGACCGCGACGTCAGCCGGTTCGCGGGCGTCTGCGTCGAGCATCGCGTCGAGCCAGCCAGGCCACGCGCGGATGTCGTCGTCGAGCAGGATCACCAGCGGCGCATCGGTCGCGGCGAAGGCGAGGTTCCGGGCCGCGTTCGGGCCGCCCGGTTGGCCCGCTTCGAGGTAGTCGGCGCCGTGGCGCGCTGCCGCGGCTCGCGTCTGCGCGCGCATGTCGGCCGTCGCACCGTCATCGACGACCAGGATCGGGACGTTGCGCCGCTTGGCCTGCTCCGCGATCGACGCCAGCGCCGTGTCCAGCTGTCCGGGGCGGCCCAACGTCGGGATCGCGATCAGCGCCGGGGGTGTCGCGGGCGAGGCGGCGCCTTGGGGCGCAGGCTTCGTGGCGGTCGCTGAGACGTTGGACGGCGCAGGCGATGTCGCGTTCGACGGCGCGCCCTGCGGCGCGAGTGGTGTCGGGTCCGACGGCACGCCCTGCATCTTCGCGCGCGAGGCGCCCCGGCGCAGCCAGCGGGTGCGGAGGTGCAACAAGTGGGCACTCCGCGCGGGGTGCAGGCACGCATGGGGCACAGCCGCCACGAGAAGACGGCACGCGAACGGCGCCGCCCGGCCGTCCCCCGACGAACGTGCCCCCTTCGGTCCACCCCAGAACCGAAAACGGGGCACGTTCGCCGGACCGCCCATCGAAGACCCGGCCACCCCGCGGCGACCCAGGCGGCACGCGGCGCCCCGTCCCGTCTACAATCGCCGGGCACGGGGCCTTAGCTCAGCTGGTAGAGCACCTGCTTTGCAAGCAGGGGGTCATCGGTTCGATCCCGATAGGCTCCATCGCCCGAAACGCCCCGCCCTGCGGGGCGTTTTGCGTTCTGGGGCTCCCGGGCTCCGCGGGCGTTTCGGGCTTGGGCGTCTCGGATTCCTGGGCGTTTCGCGGGCTGGGCGTTTTCGGGTTTTAGGAGTCTCGAATTCCCCGGGCGTTTCGGCGAGCTTCGCGTCCCGGTGTTTGACGCCGCGAAGTCCCGACGGCCCTACGCGTCAGCCCAGCTGCAGGCCGCAGCCCAACGTGGCGACGTCCGGCGCGATGGCATTGGCGTAGACCAGGTAGCCGACCGTGATCGCGATCGCTGGGATCGCGACGGCAGCCCAGCTACGGGGGCGCAGCGCGCGCTGGCCAGCGGCCACGCGCAGCGACGACGCGGTCAGCACCCATGCCGTCGCGACGACGAGTCCGGCGACCGCGCCGAGGAGCAGATCCGCGCTGAGCTCAAGCCAGCCGAGACTGGCCCAGCAGTCACCGCCAGCGCCGACGAGGAACAGCCAGAAGTACGTCAGCCACAGCGAGACGACGAATCCGCCAGCGCCGAACACGCCGAACAGCGCGCGTTCCCACCACAGCCAGCGTCCACCGACAGCGGAAGCCGGGTGTTGCACAACGCCCATACGTCGAAGGTACGCCGACTTGGGCCGAGCCGCCACTTCTGCCTGCCTCGCGCGGGACGACGTTGTCAGCGCGACCAACACGCCGGTCAGTGGAGCTGCAGACCGCAGTCCAGCGCAGCAACCTCGGGCGCGACGGCCGCGGCGTACGACAGGTAGACGGCCGCGATGACACCGGCCATGGCGGCGAGAGCCAACCAACTCCGGCGCTGGAGGCCGCGTCGACCCGCCGCGACGCGGAGCGACGACACGCTCAGCGCCCAGCAGGCCGCAACCACAGAGCCCGTCACGGCGCCGAACAGGATGCCGGCGCCGAGCTCCGCCCAGCCGACGGCAGCCCAGCAGGCGGTGCTCAACATGCCGACAGCCGCCCAGATCACGCTCACCCATAGCGAACCGACCACGCCGCCGACGCCAAGCAGCCCGAACCCCGCGCGCTCCCACCAGGCCCAGCGCCAATCCACGCCGCGCTTTGCATCACCAGCCACCCACCGAAGGTACGCACCGCCGCCGCGCAGCGCTCCGATCCGACCCGTCGCCGTAGAGCAACCACGTCACCGCCTTGTGGCGCGTAAACAGTAAGAATGCGGCGGGTGATGCTGGTGCGCGGGGTTCCGTCCGTTTTCGGGGGCGCGCTGCGCGCTGCCGTCTTGGCTGTTTGCGCGGTGATGCTGCTGCAGGCCAGCCCGGCGGTCGCAGCCGACCGCGCCTTCGCGCCGCGCTTCACGGCCAACGACACGGGCAACATCGTCCTGGCGGCGAACTCGCTGGAGTCCTGCCCCGCGGCGACGGCGGGCTGCCCGGCGGCGAAGCTGGGGCCGCCGTCGAACACGGCGGCGAGCAACCCGCTGAGCAACAACGCGTACACGATGGTCTACAACGACGTGGACTCCGACGCGTCGACCTTCAGCTCGTCCTACGCCGACCTCGCGATCCCCGCCGGCTCGACCGTGCTGTGGGCTGGCCTGTACTGGGGCGGCGACTACAGCGGCGCGGGCGGCACCGCGGCGCCGAACGCCGCTGCGCGCAACACGATGAAGTTCCGCAGGCCGGGAGCTGCCTCGTACGCCGACATCACCGCCTCGGTGATCGACGAGTCGGTGCTCAACATCGGCCGCTACCAGGCGTTCGCCGACGTCACCGCGCTTGTCACCGCGGGCGGCGCGGGCCTGTATTACGGCGCAAACGTGCAGGCGGGCACGGCGTCCGACCACTACGCCGGCTGGTCGCTCGTCGTCGCCTACCGCAACACGAGCGAGCCGGCGCGCAACCTCACCGTGTTCGATGGCTTCAAGACGATCCGCACGACCGACCCGCCCACCGACATCGTCGTGTCGGGCTTCCTGACCCCGCCGTCAGGCGACGTGAAGTCGAGCGTCGGTGTGATCGCGTACGAGGGCGACCTCGGCATCACCGGCGACACCGCGTCGCTCAACGGGAGCGTGCTCTCGGACGCCGACAACCCCGCGACGAACTTCTTCAACAGCACGATCGAACCGCACACGCGCAAGCCGTCGGACCCGAACAACTTCGGCTTCGACGCCGACATCTTCGCGACGACCAACCTCCTGCCCAACAGCTCGACCAGCGCCACGCTGCGCTTGACCACGTCGGGCGACCAGTACCTGCCCGGCGTGCTCTTCTTCGCGACCGAGCTCTACGCGCCGGACATCACGCAGACCAAGACCGTGACCGACGTCAACGGCGGCTCGACCGCCCCGGGCGACGAGCTCGAGTACACGATCACGACGAGCAACGGCAACGCCGCCGGCACCGACGCCGCGGCCAACACCATCCTCCGCGACCCGATCCCCGCAGACACCACCTACGTGCCCGGCTCGATCAGCGTCGCGACCGTGGGCAAGACCGACACCGCCGGCGATGACACCGCCGAGTTCGACGCCGGCAACAACCGCGTCGTCGCCCGGATCGGCAGCGGCGCCACCGCCGCGGCCGGCGGCCGCCTCGCCGCCGGCGCGACCGCCGTGGTCAAGTTCCGCGTCAAAGTGAGCGCGTCGATCACCGACACGCGCACGATCACCAACACGGCCACGGCCTCGTTCAACACGGAGGCCACCGGCACGCCGCTCACGGCCCAGAGCAGCGCCTCGCGCGAGGTCATCGGCACGCCCCAGCCGCCCGCCAGCGCCGACCTGTCGATCACGAAGGACGCCGACGTCGCTAGCGCCACGCCGGGCCAGACGGTCACGTACACGCTCCGTGTGCGCAACAGCGGCCCGGGTGCCGCCGCGAACGTCACGGTGAACGACGTGCTGCCCGGCGGGCTGACGTTCGTCTCGTCCGCGCCTGGCTCGCCTGCCTGCTCGCTCGCGGGAGCCTCCCTGACCTGCTCGCTGGGCACGATCCCGTCCGGCGAGGTCCGCACGGTCACCATCGTCACGACGGTCAACCCCGCCGGCACTGCCGCCGCCGACCACCAGCACCAGTTCCGCGTGGAGCGCGTCCAGGCCGACCTCACGCTCGCGGCGGGCCAGACCGGCTCGGTCGACGTCGCCTGCCCGACGGGCACGTTCGCGACCGACGCGAGCGTCCTGATCCTCGACAACGCCGGCAACGTGGAGGACGACATCCTCCCGACCGCCGCCCGCCACAACGGCGACAGCTACCGCGTCACGGTCGCGAACCCGACCGCGACCGGCAACATCCAGACGCGCGCGTCGGTGGTCTGCCTCGGCGACCGCACCCTCGACGCCGGCACGCCGTCGCACGCGCACCCGCTGCTCGTGTCGGCGCCCGTCACGCGCACCGACACGCTGGCGGCCGGCCTCACGACGCTCGATCTGACCTGCGGCCCGGACCAGGTCGCGATCGCGCCGTCGTTCGCGTTCGCCGGCGCCCCGGTCCGCGTTCAGGGCTCGCTGCGCAACGCCGGGACCGGCTGGCGCTTCATCCTCGACAGCGCGGGCGCCGCGACCGCCGAGCTGGGCGTCCGCTGCCTCGACGTGCGGACCGGCTCGGTTCAGGGGCACGTCCACGACCTCGCGCTCGTGCAGCAGACGCGGCTCGTTTCGGTGCCCGGCGGCGCGACGGTGACCGAGCGCGTCGAGTGCGGCGACCAGGGCAAGGGCCTCGTGGCCTCGTTCAGCCTGCCGGTCGGCCTGTTGGCGCTGGGCAACGAGCCGCAGCCGGTCAACCGCGACTTCCGCCTCGTCAACACGACCGCGGATCCGCTCGAGGCGCGCCTCGGCTTGCTCTGCCTGAACGACCGCACCTCGACGCCGCCCGCGGCGACCGAGATCGTCAACACGGCGACGGTCTCGTCGACGACGCCGGACCCCGACGACGAGGACCGCACCTCGACCGCCGTGGTGGCGCTCGGCGACGACGGCCCGGTCATCACGTTCGCGAGCGGCCCGATCGCGCAGGCGCTGGGCAAGGTTGTCGCGCCGCTCGGCGCCGCGCCCGCGCCCGCGGTGAGCGCCGCGAGCCTCGGCAAGTCGGCGCTGACGCTGACGATCAGCTGCGCCGCAGCGTGCAACGGCGCCGTCGCCGTCCGCACCGCGCGGACCGTCCGCTCCGGCGGCGTCACGCTTCGCTCAGGCGCGCTGCTCGGCCGCAAGCCGTTCGCGCTCAAAACGCCCGACAGGCGCGACCTGCGCGTCGCGCTGTCGAAGCGCAAGGCCTCGGCGCTACGCCGCGCTGGCGTCAAGACGGTCGTCGTCGAGCTCACGAGCGGCGGCAAGACGACGAAGACGAGCGCCAAGCTCAGCCGCGCGGCGCGCTAGTACAGCCGCTTCGGCGGCACTACGCCGCGGACGCCGCCCCTTGGATCAGGGACATCACCGGGAAAGCGTGGGATCAGGTGTACGTGTGCGTGAGCAACGGTCTGTCCGGCGTGGACGCCGGCGTTTAGCCCGACGTTGAAGTCGTCCGTGCCCAGCCGGGTGGCAAGTCGACCACGTTCACGGGCGACCAAGCTCCAGATGTCGGCTCGCTCTTCCTCGCTCAACGCAAAGAAGTCCGGCTCGTGACGGCGCACCATGATGAGTACGTGCCCGGGCGACACTGGGAAACGGTCGTCGACGGACACGGCGAGCCCCAGCTCATCGTTCATCGTCTGGGTCGACATCCAGCTGCAGAGCTTGCACGACGCCCGAGCGCTCATTTGGGTGGCGTAGCTCCTGAGAACCGTCGCGCTTCGAGGGCGTCGGCGATGCGACAGACCGAAAGCAGAACTCGCGGATGCTGGTACGGCTTAAGCCGCAGGCCACCCATGAGGATGAGGTAGACAGCGATCAGATACTCCTCCCAGTCATAGTCGGGGTTGCGGCTCCGAGCATGTCGGCGCACGACTTCGACTGTGTCGGCCATCTCAGTCAGCACCCATCGTGTGGCGGTGTCGGCACGCGCGTCCTGAGCCAGCGCTCGTACGCGCTGCGGGCCGTCCTCGCTTTCATCCAATGCTTCGTCGGCGAGCAACAGCATCCGCTGGTTCACCACGCCGTGCGGTGGTTCGACGAACCGAATCGAAGTCTCCATGAGGACGAAGTCCTTGAGCCAGTGCGCGTCGCGATTCCCCCAGGCGAAATCGATGAGGTGCGTTCGCTGCTCGCCGTCGATCAGGACGTTGCGGGGGTGCAGATCGCCATGCACGAGACAGCACGCGGCGTCGCGCTCCAGCTTCCTCACGTCGTCGAGAATCCTGCCTGGATTCCGCACTTCCTCGCCGTTGATCTCGGCCGTCGCGTCCGAGCTCTCGAAGTACTCGCCAAGCGCGTCGTACGGCCCTGGCTCCTCGCCGATGTGAAGGTAGCGTTCGTATTCCTGCCCAAACGAGACCGCTCTCGTCTGCGTCGAATGAGCATCCTCGAGCTTGGAATAGAGGTCCATAAGCAACGCCGAACTCGTCCTCGCGTTCTCTGGCTTCGGCTTCGAGGGCGGAACGAACAGGAGCTCCGACAAGTCCTTGATCTCCTCGCCGTGTGAGACCAGCGGGAAGATGATTGCCTGACAGTCGCCGGACGGGGGAAAGAGGTGGGCCGCTTCGGCACCGGGGATGTCGCGCACATCCTTGGTCGCCGCACCCTCGCGTCTCATGACGTCGGGATTGTCGGTCTTAACGACGTACGGCCGGCGACGACGGTCGAACCGGACCCGGTAGAGGCGCGAATTGGTGTAGCCGAAGCGACCTAGCGGGGACACGAGCAGGTCGTACGTCTCGCCTTCGGGAGCAGGCTGGTACATCTGCGCGCACTCAGCCAAGAGCTTTTTGTCGCGGTCGTTTGGAAGTTCCGCGACGCTCCGGTAACCCATTAGGCTGCGTAGGCGGCGCCGGTCAATCGCGCCAGCGCAAGGTCGGTTGTTCTCATCGCCGACCAGTTCCCGTGTCTTCGCCAATCGTTGTGCTCTGATCGAAGCACCTGAGCGGCGATGCGTCTGAGCGTTTGGCTGGAGAACGGACCAGTGAGACAGATCGCGTCACCAGTCGTCACGCTCCAAACACGCAGATAGGACTGCCCGCGGAGGCTTGCCCAGTCTGCTGGGGACTGCGTTCCATCTTCCGCTGCGGCGGCATTGAGCATCGCCGCGCACTCGCTCTTTGTGACCGGAACCAGATGGATATGCGCGTGGCTGATCCCGCACCCTTCCGCCTTTCCGGGAGCCACGCCGTGCTCGAACGCTAGGAGCTCCTCTGAGTTCATCCACTGCGCCCCGGCTAGACGGGCCGCCACCGCTAGCGCTGCGTCGCGCTCCGCCGAGCCGGCGGCTGCAAAAGACTGCACGTGGCGAGCCGGTAGCACCATCACGTGCCCGGCTCGAAGCGGCGTGAGCGCCGCGATCACCACGGCGCTCCCGGTCCACAACTGGTAGCGCCCCACGAGGTTGGGCTGCCAGGCAGCGGGCGTGCTTCCCGTCTCGAATTCGGCGCACAGCGGACACGCGCCACTGCGTTCGAAAACCTGAAGGCCAGCCCGATCCATATTAGAATTGTAGGCGAGCAAGAAGGCGTTTCTAGGGCCTGCAACGTTCCGTACACGCGGCTTGCCAGCTTGCCCATGCGGGACCAGCAGACTTAACATTGGCGGACATGTCCACGCCGCCTGCGCAGCCACCCGAGCCGTTCGCGTCGATCGTGGGCCGCAGTCACTGCCTTTTCGCTGCCGTGTCGTCGATTCTCGACGGTGGCGTTGTCAACTCGTCGATGACCGACTCCGAGATCGGCAGCACGTTTGGGCCGACGCTGCAAACTGTTGCCGCCGACGCCAGCGCCACAACCTGGCATGGCGCGCTGCTCACTTTCTCGGACCGCGCTGCCGGAGCGACCATCTCCCAGCTCGCCTGGACCGTGCGCCGCGTGCTCACGGCACTCGCTGAGGCGGATGCCGATGCGCGCGCTGCCCTACGCGCCGACATCGGCGCCCCCGAGTGGTGGTTTCGGTTCGCAGGCAACGAGTTCCTCGTGTTGACCTTCGCACCGGCGTATCCGGCGTCTCATCCTCGCCACTCACCTGGCGACGAGACCGTCCTGCTGTTCCAACCGCACGCGGCCTTCGCCGCGCGACGCCCTCCCGGATCGGAGTCGTTCCCGAAGGGCACCAAGAATGTCATTCGAGCGGCATATCGTGACGCCGGACAGCCCTACGACGAGGCACTCGCCGCAAGCAAGCGCGAGGCCTTGAAGTTCGTCAAACCGCTCCGAGCCGAAGATCCGCCGGTCCGCTGGTGGGAGGCGACGCGGCCGCCCGACTGACGCCCACGAACCCTAGCCCAGCCTGGGAACCACGACCGAGCCGCGCTCGGCGCCGGTCGTGCGGTGCGGGTCAGCGCGTTGCTCTCCACTGTCGCTTTCGATGACGAGCAGGAGCGCAAGCGCCGCGACGAACGCGACCAGCAGGGCAAACACCCGCACCAGCTTGCCGTCGGATTCCTCCCCGATGTACGTGCTGATTGCTGCCAGAGAAAGCGCAGCGGCCAGAAGCATCGAGAGAAGCAGCAACCCAGTCGCGCGACCGCTGCCCGCGAACGGTACGGCGACCTCGGCGCCATAGATCGCTGCAATCAGACCTGGTACCGCCACCAAGGCGGCAAATACGCCCAAGGCCGTCTGAAAGCGGCTATCAGCCCGCCGTTGTTTCTCAGACGCCGTCGCCTGATGCGCCGAGGCTGTGCTGCTCAGCGCGGTCATCGTCGCGCGGACCGCAGCTTCTTGCTCCCGAACCTCCGCCAGGCACTCCTCGACCCGTTCCTTCGCGAGCGGCAACACTAGGAGGCTTGGCCCAGGCTGAGCGAGCGCCTCGCCTAGGCGATCGAGCCCACCACGCACGAGATCCAGGTCTTCGGCGAGCCCGAGCAGTGCTCGTGGCACCGAGCGCAACTGCTCTCCCGTGGGCAGAGCCGCATCGGCGTTTCCGTCGAGCAGCTCGAGATGTTCGAGGGCCCGCTCCTGGACTGCCGATAGCCACCGGCGGGTCAAAGCTGGGAATGCGCGCCCCTCATCGGCTTTGCGGACCGCACCCGGCGTCCAACCTTCCAGCAGGCAGATCACCAAAATGCTCGGCAGGGCTCCAGTGCGATCGCCTGGGGGTAGAGCCGTCCAGGCACGCACCGCACGCGAAACCTGTTCGCGGACGTGACGGTTCTGCGGATGACGTACGTAGATCAGTTCCCCGAACTGCGTGATCGAACACCACCCAACCCGGAACGGCCCGTCGGCCAGTCCAGATTCGGTCGCAGCTACCTTCGCATACGCCCTGCCCCCTACACCGAACTCCCGCGTCGGCACGATCAACGTGTTCGAAAGACGCGGCGCCGGCGGGCGCCGGGCGTCCGCAACGGCCGCAGCGAACCCCGCGGCCACCTGGGTCGCGCTCAGAACCGACGGCAGTTCATCCGGCGTGGCCGCGACCACTGCCCACGCAATCGCGGCGACGGCTCCCGCCGATAGCCCATCGACGTCATCCGCTGGGAGCGCGGCCCCCGCGCCCGCTCGCGCCACCGCTAGTGCCTGCCGGAGGCGCGCGTCGGGGGTCGTTCCATTCGCCGTGTTCGCCGTGGTCGAGACCGGCGCCGCAAACACGCCGGCGATCTGCGCACGCTTTGGCGCCCAGTTTCCTGGCGGCGCCGGAAACGCCACTCCGATCCCTGCGAGCGAGTACTCCTCGGCGATCACCAACACTTCAGCGGTGGGCTGCACGTCAACGTCGGCCGGACTTGACACTTCGCGCTCGTCTACTGTGCCTGCAGTTGAGGAAATGAGCGTCAGGCGCGGGGCGGGCATTCCAACACCCTAGCGGCGACGCGCCAGAGTACCGAGCTGCTGAGCGTTGCCCGCACTCCCCCGTCTGGGCCGCGTTTGCGCGACGCGGCCTCGCCAGCCGGCGATCGACCAGACAATGGCTCGATGCGATGGAGCAGTGCGTCTTGGCCCCGCGAACGATGAGCTGGCTCCCGTTCGCCCTCGGGACGATGGTGCTGTTCGGCATCTGGGGCGTCCTCAGCAAGCTCGCGCTCGAGCACGCGAACTGGGCGCAGGTGTCGCTCGGGTTCGGCGTCGCGAGCGCGGTGGTGTCGCTGGCCGCGATGTTCGTGCTCGGCGGCGACTGGACGAGCAAGGGCGTTGCGCTCACGACCGTCGCAGGCGTCGTCGGCGGGGTCGGCTTCCTGCTCTTCAACATCGCCCTCGACCGCGGCCCGGCCAGCCAGGTCGTCCCGATCATCGGCGTCTACCCGGCGCTCACCGCCGTGCTCGCGGTCCTGTTCCTCAGCGACCGCCTCAGCGCGGTGCAGGCCGGGGGCGTCGCGCTGGCGGTGACGGGCGTGCTGCTCGTCGGCTTCGGCGGCGGCTGACCGGGCCGCAACGCCGCGCCGCAGGCTCGTCGACCTTCCTCTGTCGCTAGAGGCACCGAGAAAGGACGGTCGCCGTGCAACGCCGCGGCTCACGTTCTGCCCGCCGTCGCCGATATCGGGTCCGATGACCGCCTGCGCGTTCCACCCCAAGGTCGAGACCGCGCTTGAGTGCTCGCGCTGCGGGAACCCCGCATGCCCGGACTGCCTGACGCCCGCGGCGGTCGGCCAGCACTGCGACGGCTGCACGAAGGGCCGCCCGGAGCACGGAGCTGCCGGCAACAGGGCGTTCAAAGTGCGCAGCGCCGTCGTCGGCGTCGACGACTACCAGCGGCTGCGCCGCCCATCGCCCATGTTCTTCGTGCTGCTGGCACTGTGGGTGGGTTGCTGCGCCGGCGCATCGTTCGTCGACCCCGGCTCACCGGGCGACATCACCCAGGCGGCGAAGATCGCCGCGGTCTTCGTCGTCATCTCGGGCGCCGTCGTCGGACTGATGTTCCACGAGTGGGCGCACGCGATCGTCGCGTACTTCGGCGGCGACCGGACCGTGGCCGAGAAGGGCTATCTCACGATGGACATCCGCCGCTACAGCGACCCGCTGCTGTCGATCGGCATGCCCCTCCTGTTCCTGCTGCTCGGCGGCCTGCCGCTGCCTGGCGGCGCGGTGTGGATCAACCACCACTACCTGCGCACGAAGTGGTGGGACTCTGCGGTATCGCTCGCGGGCCCGGGGATGAACCTCGTCGGCGCCATCGCTCTATACGGGATGGTGTCGACCGGCGTGTTCGATGACCACTACGTCCTCGCCAGCGCGCTCGGCTACCTCGCCTACATCGAGGTCGCGATCGTCATCCTCAACCTCGTGCCGCTCCCCGGCCTCGACGGCTACGGCGCCCTCGAACCCCACCTGCCCGACGGGATCCGCAACGCCCTCGCCCCGCTGCGGCAGTTCTCGTTCGTGATCCTGCTCGTGTTCGTGATGAGCCCGGCCAGCGACTTCATCTGGGACTGGGCGTTCGCCTTCGAGCAGTTCCTCGGCGTCGACCGGTCGTTCGGCGACTACGGCGAGGACCTCGCCTCACCGCGCGTCACGTGACCTGCAGCCGGCCGACCGTCCTTCCTGTGGGGCTATAGCGCCACAGGAAGGACGGTCGACGCGGGAAGCCGCCGCCTACGCCTTCCGGATCAGCTTCTTGTTGACGAACTCGTCGGCGCCGTAACGGCCGAGCTCGCGGCCGAACCCTGAGCCCTTCACGCCGCCGAAGGGCAGCTCGGCGCCGTCGGCGAGGACGAGGTTCACGAAGACCATGCCGGCCTGGATCTGGTTGGCGACGCGCTCGGCCTGCTCGGCGTCGGTGGTGAAGACGTAGGAGCCCAGGCCATAGGGCGTGTCGTTGGCGAGGGCGACGGCCTCGTCCTCCGAGCTGACCTTGTAGACCGACGCGACCGGGCCGAAGAACTCCTCGTAGTAGGCGTCGTTGGTCGGGGCGATATCGGTGAGGACGGTCGTCTTGTAGAAGTTGCCGTCGCGCTCGCCGCCGGTCACGAGGGTCGCGCCGCCCGCGACGGCGCGCTTGACCTGGTCCTCGAGCCGGTCGGCTGCGGTCTGCGACGAGAGCGGGCCCATGGCGGTGCCGTCAGCGGTCGGGTCGCCGTAGTCGACGGCCGTGATGGCGGCGGTGAGCTTCTCGAGGAACGGCTCATAGAGGTCGTCGATCACGACGAAGCGCTTGGCGGCGTTGCAGGACTGTCCGGCGTTGTCGAGGCGCGCGTCGACGGCCTGGGCCACGACGGCGTCGAGGTCATCGGTCGACAGCAGGATGAACGGGTCCGAGCCGCCGAGCTCCAGGACGACCTTCTTGAGGTTGCGGCCCGCGATCTCGGCGACGGCGGCGCCCGCGCGGCCCGAGCCGGTCACGGAGACGCCCTGCACACGCGGGTCGCCGATGACCCACTCGATCTGGTCGTTCGTCGCGTAGATGTTGATGTAGGCGTCGTCCGGGACGCCCGCGTCGCGGTAGATCTGCTCGATCGCCTCGGCCGACTCCGGGCACTGCGGCGCGTGCTTGAGCAGGATCGTGTTGCCGATGATCAGGTTCGGTCCGGCGAAGCGGGCCACCTGGTAGTACGGGAAGTTCCACGGCATGATCCCGAGCAGGACGCCGACCGAGGTGCGTCGGATGATCGCGGTGCCGTCGCCCGCGAGCAGGTCGATCGGCTCGTCAGCGAGGAGCTCCTCGGCCCGGTCGGCGTAGAAGGAGTAGATGTCGACGCAGAAGTCGACCTCGCCCAGGGCCTGCTCGAGCGGCTTGCCCATCTCGCGCGTGATGATCGCCGCGAGCGCCTCTCGCCGCTCGCTGTGCAGCTCCCCGACGCGCCGGATGAGCGCCGCGCGCTCGGCCAGCGGCGTCTCGCGGCCCCAGGGACCGTGCGCCTCGTGGGCCCGCCCGATCGCCGCCTTCAGATCAGCGTCGCTGATCGTCGGGTACTCCTTGATCGTTGCCCCGGTCGCGGGGTCGACAACCGCATAGTCAGCCATGCCATCGAACCTAATGCCACGCCGGGCGCGAGCCCAGACGCTGACCGTCGCGATGCGCGACCGTTCGATGACGGGTTGCGCGAGGCGCCGGGCGCGCGCAGAGAAGATCTACGGAGACCTGGCTCCGGTGAACGTTCTTTAGCTGCCCCTATAGGGGAAGAAAAGGAACGCTCATGTTCGGACAGGCGGCGAGCGGCCGCACGGCGCTAGGCGGCGAGCTCTTGCTCGATCGCCCGCAGCGCTTTGGAGAGCCCGCGCTTCGGGCCGGCCGGCACGTGCACGGTGTGGTCGCCGTCCTCGATCTCGAGCAGCTCCGGGGAGCCACTGAGGTAGACGTGGCCGCCACGCGTCGACTCGGGCCGGATGCCGCTGCGCGTGCCGCGGCCCGCGAGCGCGTTGGTGAGCCGGTGCAGCTGGCCCGACGTCAGCGGGCACGCCACCGACCAGTCGCCCTGCTCGACGACGAGGACCGTCTGCGCGGCTCCGGCGGCGGTACCGTCGACCGTCTGCGTGGTCTGCGGGCCGCCGTCTGTGGGCGCCGAGTCGGTGCCATCGCCCACCTGCGGTGCCTGCCCCGCTCCGCCGCCGGCGATCACGAGCACCGCGATGCGGCCGGCGCCCGTCTCCGGCTCGTCCTCGAAGCGCGGGTCGGCGAACACCTCGCCAGCACCCTCGGGGATCGCGAAATCGGTCGTGCCGGCAGCGGCCTGCACGGCAATGGCGGTGTACGGAAGCTCAGCCACGGCCTGGGGACTCTACGGCGCGGCGCCGTTCGGCGCGGCGCCCAGGTCCGACCGCGGGGCGCTTCTAGGCTGCGGCGCATGACTTCCTACTTGCTCGTCCCTGGTGCGAACCATGGCGGCTGGTGGTACACGCCGGCCGTCGACCGACTGCGCGCGGCGGGACACACCGCGGCGGCGGTCACGCTTCCCGGGCTCGACCCTGATGAGCAGCTGCCAGACCGCGTCATCACCCTCGACGACCACGTCACGGCGGCGAGGCAGGCGCTCGATGAGCTGCTGGCCGGCGCCGGCGACGGGAACGCCTCGGGCCCTGGCGCCGGTGGTTCGTCGGACGCTGGCGGCTCGACGGGCGCTGGCGGCTCGACGGGCGCGACGCAAGCCGTTCTGGTCGGCCACTCCTACGGGGGCAGCATCATCAGCGCGCTCGCGGATGCGGCGCCCGAGCGGGCAGCAGCGCTCGTCTACCTCGATGCGCTGTTGCCCGAGGACGGCGACTCAGCCTGGTCGATGACCAACGAGGAGGAACACGAGTGGTTCATCAACGGCGCGAAGTCGACTGGCGCCTACGTCGATCCGCTCCCGTTCTTCGACGAGCGCGCGCGGCCGCATCCCTTCGCGACCCTCGTGCAAGCCAGCAAACTGACCGGTGCCTGGCGGCAGGTCGACCCCAAGCACTACGTGGTCGCGACCGAGTGGCAGGGCGGCCAGTCCACCCTTGGCGCCATGTACGACCGCGCCCGTGCCGACGACGAGATCAGCGCCCACGACTGGCCCGTCAGCCACAACCTGCTCCGTGAGGGACCCGACCGCCTCGTCGACTTCCTCCTCTCGCTGTAGCCCCTGGCGCGTTCACCCCCTGCGCATATGCAGACCCCCGCTGCAAACTTGCAGGGGCTGACGGGCCAACGCCCGCCGACGCCGCAGCGCGCGTACGGCCTTGGGCGTCAGCGGTCGATCATTGAGCGGGAGCCCAGCACCCGCGTGACCGTCAACTCGATCGCGACTCGGGCCGGGTTCTCGCGCGGCGGCTTGTAGCGGGCCGCGTAGCGCTGCTCGGCGTCGGCGATGACCGCCGGGTCCGTCACGGTGCGAGCGACGCCCTCGAGCGTCAGCCAGCGGGGCCCGTCGATCTGCGAGACCGCGGCGTTCACGCCGCCGGGTGCCGAGGCGTTGCGGGCCTTCTGGCTCGTCCCGCTCGTGATCACCCGGGCGACGCCAGCGTCGGCATCCCAGGTAAACCCGCACGCGGTCACGTGCACGGTGCCGTCGGCGCGCAGCGACGAGAAGGTCGCCAGATGGCGTTCCGCGAGGAACTCGCGGGCCGCGTCGGTCAGCTGGTCGGGGCCCGCGCTCACCGGCCCATCATGCCGCGCCTACGCACGGGATGGATTACCCGTCCCCACGCCGGGAAATCCATCCCGCAACTCCCCAGCCCCGGCGCACGGGATGGATTACCCGTCCCCACGCCGGGAAATCCATCCCGCAACTCGCCGGCGTCGACGGAGATGCGTGCCCTCTCGGCGCCCAGGGCGGACGACAGCTGACCGGGCAGACGCAGCCGAGGGCCAGCCCCGCCGCCGACCAAACGCCCGGGGGACCCGAACATCGGCCGAACGTTGATCCAGGTCGGCGGAACGCGGCCGATCACCAGTGGTGTGCCGCCCTTCACAGCGGCAGCAAGTTACACAAGCGTAAGTTCGTCCCATGCCCCTGCTTGAAGCGTCCCCCCTGATTGGCGCCGTCGGTCCGTCGCCGGCGGGCCCCGCGCACGACGGCCTCGACGGCCTGCGCACGGTCCCGACGGTCGCGATGCCGCTGCCGACGCAGGTGCTCCGGTTCAACATGCGCCACAAGGACTTCGTCTTTGCGGCCGCGCGCCAGTACGGCGACGTGTTCCACATGAAGGGCACCGTCGCCGGCGGCCCGGTGATCACCGCGCACCCCGACCACGTCAAGTCGATCTTCACCGCGGCGCCGCACCTCGTGCCGACCCTCACGACCGAGTCCGCGCTTGCGCCGGTCGTCGGCCCGCACGCCGTCCTCACCACGAACGGCTCGCGCCACATGAGCCAGCGCAAGATGCTGCTGCCGCCGTTCCACGGCAAGTCGGTCGCCAACTACCAGGGGGTGATCGTCGACGCGACCCGCCGAGAGCTCGACCGCTGGAAGACCGGCGAGATCGTGAACGTGTCGGCCTCGATGCAGGCGCTGACGCTCGACATCATCCTCGCGGGCGTCTTCGGCGTCGGCCGCCAGCCGACGGTCAAGGAGAAGATCCTCAAGCGGTCGATCACGGCGCTCCTCGAGGCGTCGACGATGCCGTTCGCGCAGGTCGTCGAGCTCATGCACGTCGGCCGCACCGAGGCGTTCGGCGGCATGGCGTGGGTCCTGCGCGCGTTCGACAAGACCATCTACGACGTGATCCGCGAGCGCCGCGCGTTCCTCAACCTCGAGGGCGCCGCCGCCCGCGACGACGTGCTCTCGCTGCTGCTCGCCGCCACCGACGAGTACGGCATGCCGCTCACCGACCAGGAGCTCCGCGACCAGCTCGTGTCGCTGCTGCTGGCCGGCCACGAGACCACCGCCAACACGATCGCCTGGGCCTACGAGCGCCTCACCCGCGCCCCCGAGGCCTACCGCGACCTGCGCGACGCGGCCCGCAGCGGCGACGCCGACGAGTGCGCCGCCATGACCGAGCGCGTGATCAACGAAGCGATGCGCTCACGGCCGGTGATCCCGATCGTCGGCCGCCGCCCGGCCGTCGACTGGCAGCTCGGCGAGTACGGCGTCCCCGCGGGCACCGGCATCGCGCTGAGCATCCTGCTCGTCCACCACCGCGAAGACCTCTACCCCCAGGCGTCGAAGTTCCTGCCGCAGCGCTGGGAGGGCCACAAGCCCGGCACCTACACCTGGATCCCGTTCGGGGGCGGCACCCGGCGCTGCCTCGGCGCCGCGCTCGCGAACGCCGAGCTGCGCCACGTGATCCCCGAGATCGCGCGCCGCTTCGACCTCACGTGCGACCGGCCCGAGGACGAGGCGCCGCTGCACCGCAACGTCACGATGATCCCCGCGCGCGGCGGACGCGTGCGGGTGCAGTCGACGCGCGCCGCCTAGCTCAGCCGCACTGGGAGAACGGCTGCGAGATCGTCGCGTTGACCACGCGGCCGAGCTCGTCGGTCACCGTCGCAGCGGTCCGGTAGTTCTTCGGGCTGCCCTTGAACGGCGCTTTGACGGTCTCGCTGAAGTTGATCGTCGCGGTCTTCAGCAGCGACGTGTCGACGTAGAGCTGCACGGTGGCTTTGCTCGACTTCGCCGCGTACGGGACCGGCTGGCGGAACAGCGTGACGATCACGTCGCCGTAGTTCTTGCCGAACAGCGGCCCGAGCACGCTGCCGCACGAGTACGTCGCGCTGAGCTTGATGTAGTTGTCGGCCGAGATCGGGTCCTCAGCGCCGGGGATCTCCGCGCCGGTGCGGTCGACGAGGAACGTCTGCTTTCCGTCGTTGCGGAGCACGAACTTGCCATTCGGCGACCAGAGGCCCGAGAGGGTCGCGTAGGGCCCGGTGATGGGCGTCCACCAGCCGCCCTGCGCGACGTCCCACTGCTGGATCACGCCGTCGCTCGACGGGAACTTCGTCAGCAGCTTCGTGCCGTCGGCCGACAGCCACTTGCCGTACGCCTCGCCACCGCCGCCGAGTGTCACCAGCGTGCCATTGGGCTTGCGCGCGACGACGTTGCCGGTCGCCGGGTTGCCCCAGGCAGCGGTGCCGTTCGGACCGACGATCGCCTGCGACGGCGTCTCGATCGGCGCCTGGCCATCGATATACACGCGGTTGACCTCGGCCACCTGCCCGTTGGCAAAGACGGCTGTCCGGACGGCGACGGTCTTGCCGTCATCGCTGACGGCTTGACCGTACGGCGACAGCTCCCATGCCGGGAAGCCGGCCGGGGGCGCCGGCAGCGTCGTCCGCGCGCCGGTGGCCACGTCGATCTTCGTGATCGGGCCCTTGACGTAGGTGCCCTGCGCGGAGACCGCCGTGTTGTCGGCGAACACGACCGTGCCGCCGTCGCCCGACAGCACCGCCGGCACGTCGCCGTACCAGCGTGGGCCGTTCGGCGTCGGAGCCGTGTAGACGACCTTGCTCGTGCCCCCGCCGACAAGCGGCGTGATCGCCAGCTCGACGCGGTCGTTGAAGACGCGCGAGATCAGCGCCTTCGTCTCGGCCCGGTCAAAGCCCCAGATCTGCTTCGTCGCCGAGCCGCCCGGCTGGGTCGTGAGGTTGGTGCGCACGTCGCGGACGAAGGCGCCCTGCAGACCGTTGCTGAAGCTGCCCTGGAAGGCGACGAGGCGGCCGACGTCCCCGACAGCCGCCGGACCGACACCCAGGTTCGCCGCGAGCGCCGTCGAGTACGGGCCCGTGGTGCGCGACACCTGTTCGTACGGCTGCGCCGACGCCGCGGATGGCAGCGCCGCAGCGGAGAGCACGGCAGCGGCCGCAAGCGCCGCCCGACGGGTGTGGGACATGGGGAGCGTCATGGGGAGACCTTGTGGGACAGGTGACGGGACAGTGGTGTGACGGGACGGCTGCTCAGGCGCAGCCGGCGAAGCGGCGCTCGACCGTGCCAGTGGTGACGCGCCCGAGCTCGTCGGTGACGGTCGCCACGATGCGGTGGTACTTGGGGCTGCCCTTGAAGGCAGCCTGCACGGACTGGCCCGGCAGCACCTCAACGGTCTTCAGGAGCGAGTTGTCGACGTAGAGCTTGAAGGTGGCCTTGACCGCCTTCGGGGCGAAGCGCACGGGCTTGGTGAGCAGCGTCCCCTGCACCTCGCCGTAGTTGGTGCCGAACGGCGGGTACGCCCCGCAGTTGTAGGTCGCGCCGAGCTTGACGTAGAAGTCGCCCGAGAGCGGGTCGTCCGCGCCCGGGATGTCAGCGCCCGTGCGGTCCAGGAGCACCTGGCCTGCCGAGAAGCGCCCGTTGCGGGAGAGCGGCAGCGTCTGTTCGAATTCGCCGGTGAGCGTGCGCCACGTCCCGCTCGCGACGTCGTACTCCTGGACGCCTGCGGAGTTGACCCCGCCCAGCAGCTTGCTGCCGTTCGACGAGATCCAAAGATCTCCCCAGGACGGCGCGGTGAACGAGGTCGTCACGCCGGTCGCGAGCTTGCGCACGCTCCACGGGTAGCCACCGACCGTCGAGGGGCTGGCCCAGATGAGCGTCGAGCCGTCGGGGCTCAGCGCGGGCTCGCCGTCGACCTCAGCCACCAGTTGGGCATCGCGGTAGAGCCGGCCCTTGACGGCCCCCGCGGTGAACACGTAGGGCCGCTTGAGCGCCACGAGCCGGCCGTCGTCGCTGATCGCTTGCGACGGCAGCTCCCAGACCGTCTCGTTGGTGGAGCCGATCGACTGGAGCGTGGTCTTGGCGAGCGTCGCCACGTTGATCTTCACGACCGTCTTGGCGTAGCGGTCGACCGCGACCACGGTGCTGCCATCGCCCGAGAGCTGCGCGCGCACGGCGTAGTAGTTGGCGGCCTCGGTGCCAGTGACGGGCGTCGAGTAGATGACCTTGCTCGTGCCGCCGCCCTGCAGCGGTGTGATCGCCAGTTCGATCCGCGCGGGGAACTCGCGGACGATGAGCGCCTTGGTCTCGGCGCGGTCGATGCTGAGGACCTCCTTGGTCGCGGTGCCGCCTGGCTGCGTCGTCAGGTTGGTGCGCACGTCGCGGATGAAGCCGCCAGAGAGCGTGGGGCTGAAGGTGGCCCGCAGGCCGACGTAGCGCCCGAGGTCGCCGGCGGCGGTGGCGGACGCGGTCGAGTCGACGAGCGCGGTCGTGTAGGAGCCCGACGTGCGGTTGATCTGCTGCCAAGGCTGAGCGACGGCGGCAGGCGAGCATGTCGCCGCGGCGAGCGCGGCCGCAGCGGCGGCGAAGCCGCCGGCGCGGCGACGGGTGAGGAGCGTCATGGCGAGCGCTTTCTGCGGCTGGACGGAAGCGTGAGACCGGAGCGCGGCGTGAGAGCGATGCGCTACGGAACGATTCGGTCATCCTGCCACGCGTTGCGGCTTGCCGCAAGTGCGCGGGCTGGCACTTGGCAGTGCCCTCGTTTCTGGCTACAAACTTCTGCGTGCCTCGTCCCAGCCGCGTGCTGGGTCGCTTCAGCCCCAGCTGACGCCGGCGCGTCAGCCGGTCGGCGCGGCTGCCCCGGCGACGCGCTCGGCGCCGGAGTAGACCGTCATCCGGCCGTCGCGGACGAAGCCCGCGAGCGTGATGCCGACGCGCTCCGCCGTGGCGACCGCGAGGCTCGACGGCGCCGATACCGCGCAGATCACCGGGACGCCGGCGACGGCGGCCTTCTGCACGAGCTCAAACGAGACGCGGCCAGACAGGACCGCCACCGCGGCCGGGGCGGGCAGGGCGCCCGCGAGGAACTGCTCGCCGAGGACCTTGTCGAGGGCGTTGTGGCGGCCGACGTCTTCGGCTGCGCCGAGCAGCTCGCCGCGCGCGTCGAACAGGCCTGCCGCGTGGAGGCCGCCGGTCTCGTCGAACAGCGGCTGCGCTGCGCGCAGGCGCCCCGGCAAGTCGACGAGGACTGCGGTGTCGAACGGCGCATCCGCGGCGCCCGAATCGGCGCGCGCACCCGCGCCGTTGTGCGCTGCGGCGCCGTTGCGCAC
>JAEYAL010000265.1 GCA_023404805.1 Actinomycetes bacterium
GCGCTGGCCCGCAGCGAGTTCGCCGAGCGCCGGGCCGCGCCAGAGCGCTAGTCCTTCGGAGAGGAGCGGCAGCGCCTCCGCTGGGCCGCCGCTGCGCAGCGCGCTGGCGCCGCGCCGGGCGAACTCCTCGAACAGCAGCGCGTCGACGGCTTCGGGCGCGATCGACAGCGAGTAGCCCAGCGGCCCGGAGACGATGTGCTCGCCGGGCGCGAGCGCGCGCCGCAGCCGAGACACGAGCGCCTGCAGCGCATGGCCCGCGTCGCCGGGCGGCGCGTCGTCCCAGACCGCGTCGATCAGGGCGTCGGTGCTGACTTCGCGGCCGGCGTCAAGCGCGAGCCGCGCCAGCAGCGCGCGCACCCGGCCGCCGGAGACGGGCACCTCGCTGCCGCCGCGCCGCACCTCCAGCGCCCCAAGCAAGCCGACCTGCATGCGCTGGACTCTACGAAGGGCCGCGGGCGGGCGGGCCGCGGCTCCGGGTTCAGCGTCAACGCTTGACGGCGAACCCGGAGCAGTTGCGGTAGACCTGCCGCTACACCGAGCCGAGGCGCGTTTAGTCGTCGCCGAGAGCCCGGCGGACGTGCTCAGGCGTGATGGACCCCGCCCCGGAGTCGTCCCGGATCAGTGGCAGTGCCCCGTCGTACGCGACGCGGTCGCGTTCAAGCCCGCGCCTCACGAGTTCCGAGATGACCGAACCAAGCGACCGATTCTCGGCAGCGGCCAGCTTTCTAGCCGACGCGACGACATCGTCGTCGAGGGTAAGGGTCGTGCGCATACCCGCGGCGCTAGGCCTTCTTCACGACGCTCGACTTGAGCTGCATCGGACCGAAGCCGTCGACCTTGCAGTCGATGTCGTGGTCGCCGACGCCGTCGACCAGGCGGATGCCCTTGACCTTCGTGCCGCGCTTGATCGGCTTCGGCGAGCCCTTGACGGGCAGGTCCTTGACGACGACCACGGTGTCGCCGTCGGCGAGGATGTTGCCGACCGAGTCCTTGATCACCGGCGCGGCCGAGTCGCCTGGTGCCCACTCGTGAGCGCACATCGAGCAGACCGTGAGGCCGCCGAGCTCATACGTGTACTCGCTGCTGCACTCGGGGCACGTGATCGCGGCGTCGGTCATCCGCGGCACCCTAGATGACGGGTTCCACAGCGCGTGGCCCCAGTCGACGAGCCAGCGGGCGTGAAGGAGATCCCGCTGAGGCCCGCGTAGGCGTCGCCCGCGGGCGCGCGAGCACCTAGCCGAGCGGCGTCAGCTCGCCGGCCAGCGGCGTCGCCATCAGGGTGCGCACGCGGTCGGCGGGGTACTTGTCGAGCAGCACCATCAGCTTGGTGAGCGCGCTCTCGAAGGTGAGGTCGAGGCCGGAGATCGCGCCCGTCTCGAACAGGGCGGCGCCTGCGGCGTAGTAGCCCTCGCGGACGGTCCCGGCGCCGCACTGGGTCGTGATCACGATCACGACACCGGCATCGGAGGCGCGCTGCAGGGCCGCCAGGAAGTCTGGTTCCGACGGGCCGTTGCCCGAGCCGTACGCCTCGATCACGGCGCCCTTGATCCCCGGCCGCGAGAGGATCGCGTCGAGCGTGACAGCGTCGAGGCCCGGGTGCAGCTTCACGGCGGCGACGTCGGGGCAGACGCCGCCCGCGCGGCGCAGCGGCCCCTCGCCTGCGGGGAGCACGAGCGGGGTGTCGATCTTGAGCGCGACCCCTGCGTGGCCGAGCGGCGGCACGTTGTGCGACGCGAAGCCGTGGTAGCTGTCGGCGTCGATCTTCGAGGTGCGGTTGCCGCGCAGCAGGTGCTCGTAGAACCAGACCGTCACCTCGGGCACGACCGGCAAGCCATGGGTCCGGGGCGAGGCGATCATGCAGGCGGTCGTCAGGTTCTGGGGCGCGTCGCTGCGGTTCTCGGCGATCGGCCGCTGGGCGCCTGTCACCACGATCGGCCGGTCGACGCCCGCGAGCATGAAGCTCAGCGCCGACGCGGTGAACGCCAGCGTGTCGGTGCCGTGGAGCACCACGATGCCGGTGTGGCCCTCGGCCAGGGCGACGATCGCATCGGCGATCTCGACCCAGTCGTTTGGCCGCATCCGCGAGGAGTCCTTGGGCCGCCGGAACGAGGCGAACGTGACGCCGAACCCGGAGTCATCGCGCGGGCGCGCGTGGGCGACGATGTCCTTCGATGGCAGCGGCGCGAGCGCCCCGGTGGCGTCCGGCCCCATGCCGATCGTGCCGCCGGCGTTGAGCACCAGCACGCGCTCGGCGTGGGCGAAGCCCCAGGAGCCCTCGACGACGACCGTCGACCCCAGCCGCGCCGGCAGGGCAGCCTCGTCGCCGGAGCGGAGCGGTTCGTGCGGGGTCGTGGCGATCGACCCAGGGTACCGGGGCAGATCAGTCGTGAACCGTGATCTGCACGCGGTCCGGGTAGAACGCGACGCGGTCCTTGATCGCCGCGACGGCGTCGTACGGCTCGCGGTAGGTCCAGATCGCGTCGGTGATCTCGGGGCCGCCTTCGGCTACCTGCACGGAGAGGTACGAGGCGTCGCCCTTGTACGGGCAGTGGGTGCGCGTGTCGCTCGGACGCAGCACGGCCGGGTCGACGTCCGCGAGCGGGATGTACTGCACCGCCGAGTAGGTCGACTCCTGAAGGGTCAGGGCGTCGTCGGTCTCCGCGATCACCGTGTCGCCGGCGCGCACCGTGACGCGCCGCCCGGTCGGCTCGATCGTGATCGGGTGGTCCGGGCCGGGGAGCTTGATCGCGGAAGTCATGCCGCTGAGGCTAGGACGGCTGTCCGGCGATCCGCCGCGCCGGCGCGCCTGGCGCGCCGACCGGGCTACGCTGCGTCTCATGGCTGACTCGTCGATCATCCGCTGCCTGAGCTGCGGCGCCAACAACCGCGTCGGCGCGGTCGCCAGCGGCACGCCCCGCTGCGCGAAGTGCCACGAGGCGCTGCCGTGGCTCGTGAACGCCACCTCCGAGAGCTTCGACGCCGAGGTCGCGTCGTCGGTGCCGGTCGTCGTCGACTTCTGGGCGGAGTGGTGCGGCCCGTGCCGCGCGATCGCTCCGGCCCTGCAGAGCCTCGCGGGCAAGCACGCCAGCCGCCTGAAGGTCGTGAAGGTCGACTGCGACGCCCACGGCGACCTCGCCCAGCGCTACCAGGCGCAGAGCATCCCGCTGCTCGTGCTCTTCAAGGACGGCAAGGAGGTCGACCGCCAGGTCGGCGCCGTGCCCGAGCGCGCGCTCGAGGCTTGGCTGCAGCCGCACCTGGCGACGGCCAAGGCGTAGGTGGAGGGCTCGGCCCCGCTGATCCTCGGCATCAGCGGCGGCATGCGCTTCGGCACCGCCAACGAGCAGGCGCTGCGGGTCGTCCTGGAGCGGGTCGAGCAGCTCGGCGGCCGCACGCAGCTCATCCCGGGCAGCCGGCTGATCCTGCCCAACTTCGACGACGAGGTCGCGCCCGAAGCCAAGGCGCAGTGGCTGCTCGAGGCCGTCGATGAGGCCGAGGGGATCGTGCTGTGTTCGCCGAGCTACCACGGCGGCGTGTCCGGGCTCCTGAAGAACGGCCTCGACTACCTCGAGCTCACCGCCGACAACCCGCGCCCCTATCTGCGCGGGCTGCCCGTCGGCTGCGTCGCCACCGGCGACGGCTGGCAGGGCCCGAATTCGACGCTCCTCGCCCTGCGCCAGATGGCGCACGCGCTCCAGGGCTGGCCGACGCCGCTCGGGGTCGCGCAGAACATCAACGACGGTGGCATCGGCGACGCCCGCCCGGCCCTGCGGCTGATCGCGGAGCAGCTGATGGAGTTCGCGCTGATGCGGCGGGCGGCGGCGGGCGGCGCTTAGAGCCCGCCGGGCGGGAGCCCTGGACGAAAACGACCACCTCGGGGCCGCCGCCATCCAGGGCTTCCGCTCGCCCGCGGCGGCGAACTCCCGTCATCCGCGGTTGTCAGGCAACCGTGATCTGCGGAAGTTCGCGACCGCGGGACGAACTCGCGCGAACTCCCGTCATCCGCGGTCGCCAGCCGACCGTGATCGACGGAAGTTCGCTGCACCCAAGTCAGTCGTTGGTGAACGGCAGCACTTCGCCGCCCCAGCCGGCTTCCCAGCGCGCGACCGCGTCGGCGCTGTTGTGCGCACGGATCGACGAGACCTTTTCGGCGAGACCCTCGTCGTGCTCGGCGACAAAGGCGACGAAGTCCGCGGTCTTCGTGAGCCCAGGCAGCTCGGCGTCCGACAGCCGGCGGGCCACTTCGCCCAGGACGACGCGGTACGGGTCGCCCGGCTGGCTGAGGCAGGCGTCGCGGAGCAATTGACGGCCGTCGTCTTCCAGTTCGGCCTCGATCAGCACCAAAGGGTCGTTGTCGATGTACAGCGTCGCGATCGCACCCTCCTCACCGCCTCCAGCCCCACGCCGCTCGCTTTCGAGCCCGGCGTTGAGCATGGCATCGAGCGTCCCTTGGTCGACGTAGACCAGCGAAACCGCGTACGTCTCGGTCTCAACCGGCAGGTCGGCTTCTGCGACCGCTTCAGCGAGCGCCGCCAGGTATTTCGGCGTCAGCGCGTCGGCGGCGTCGGCCAACCGGGCCTCCCACGTCTGCGTCGGTCGCTCCCAAACCGTCTCGCCACCCTCGTGTGCGATGCGGCTGAGGCCGTCGCCATCGTGCTCGACCGTGAGGCGCCCGCCGGTGTCCCACCGCTCGGTCGCGAGCTGCGAGTCACCGAGGGCCTCGCTCTCGTCGATCGCGACGAGCAGTCCGGCGTCGTCGTAGTGGTAGCGCTCCTCCGACTCCTCGCCATCCTCGTAGGTGTAGACGGTGGTGGCCGCGCGGCCCGCGTCGTCGAACGACGTCCGGGCCACCATGCCGTCTTCCAGCTGCGCCACCACGGTGCCGTCGGCCTGGCGTTCGACCGTCTGGATCGGGTTCTCGTCAGCGCCGTCGTGTTTGCTCCGCTCGCGGTAGGCGATGGCGCGCCCGTCGGCGTCGAAGCCTGCTTCGGCCCAGAACTCTTGCTCCTCAGCGCTGTTCTTCGGCAGCGGGTCGTCGTTTCCCCAGAGCCGTTCGCGGATGAGCGGCTCGACACGATGGCCGGTGAACCGGTGGCTGACAGGGACCCAGCGGACGACGCTCATGCGCGGCCACGCTATCGGCGGAGGCAAGCCGCTGGGGCCAGCAAGCCGAACCGTCGCGAGCCCTGGATGGAGACGACACTTCGCGGCCGCGCCGCCCAGGGCTTCGCCCACTCTCCTGCCGACTCCCGTCATCCGCGGTCGCCAGCCGACCGTGATCCACGGGAGTTCGCCGCGGCCGCTGCCGCGCCGGTCGCAAAATCACCCCTGCGACCACCCGCCGCGCGGGTAGCGTGCGGCGCGCCTCAACCAGGAGACCGTGATGAGCAGCAAGTCCGACTACACCGACGCCGAGTGGCAGCGCCTTGAGCGCGCGCCGATCGTGGCGGGCATGGCCATCTCGCTGAGCGACCCGGGCGGCCCGATCGAGGCGCTCAAGGAGTCCAAAGCGACCGTGAAGACCATCCTCGAGGCTGGCAGCACGGGCTCGTTCGGCCCGCTGGCGCAGGAGGTCGCGCAGGGCGTGATCACGCAGATCACCGCTGAGCACAAGACCCCGATGGGCGACTTCAAGCCCAAGGGCGCCCTCGCCGGCGCCGAGATCCTCGACGAGCTCCGCGCCGTCGGCGCCCTCCTCACCGAGAAGGCGACCGCCGAGGAGGCCGAGGGCTTCCGCGGCTTCATCGTCGAGGCCGCCCAGCGCGCCGCCAACGCCGCCAAAGAGGGCGGCTTCATGGGCTTCCACGCCGAGCGCGTCAGCCAAGGCGAGGCCGACATGCTGGTGAAGGTCGGCGAGGCGGTCGGCGCCAGCGCCTAGCCCTCGCGCGGCGGCGCCGTGACCACCACGCCGCCCATGTAGGCCTCGGCGATGCGGCATTCGCGGACGCCGATCCAGCAGCGGTTGGACTCGGTCGCGTGCTCGCAGACGGAGTCGTCGTCGGTGTGGCGGGCTTCAAAGCCGCCGCTGAGCGAGAGGTTGTTGCCGGCGATCTGGCGGCCGTGGCGGCAGGCCGTCTGCGGGTAGCAGGCATCGCAGACCGCGGTGAGATAACGCGGGCCGCCGAGCGCCGGCCGGCCGCAGGGCGGGCACGCGTGCGCCCGCTCCGTGGCGCCGGAGCCGGTCGACTTGAGCAGCCAGTCATTGGCGGCCAGCGCCCGCAGCGCCGCGGCCTCCGTCGGCTCCGCGGCGTTCCGCGACACGTGGACCAGGAGGTAGTCGGCGTGGGCGATGACCTCGGCGGCGGCCTGACCCTCGCCGCCGACCTGACCTTCGCCGCCGACCTGGCCTTCGCTGCCGACCTCGCCTTCACCGCCGACCCCGGCCGCGCCGGCTG
>JAEYAL010000368.1 GCA_023404805.1 Actinomycetes bacterium
GGAGTTGGGTCGGCAAAACGCCTGAGCTGGGCGCTTTGCCGACCCAATTCACCGGGACCGCTTCCGCCCGGAGCGGCGCCGCCCGCCCGCGTCCTCCCACGGCGCCGCCGCACCCGGCTACGGTCACCACGTGTCCGCACCGTCCTCAGCCGTCACGCTCTCGGCCACGCTCCGCACGCCGCCGGATGAGGTCTACGCCTTCATCATCGATCCGCGCCACCTGCCGCTGTGGGCCGCGGGCCTCGCCAAGTCGGTCGAGAAGCGCGATGGCCAATGGGTGGTCGACAGCGGCAGCGGCGAGTGGATCGTCGAGTTCGCCGAGCACAACGCGTTCCTCGTCGCCGACCACGTCGTGACGCTGCCGGACGGCACGAAGCAGCTGAACCCGATGCGGGTGCTCCACAACGGCCTCGGCAGCGAGATCACGTTCACGGTGTTCCGGGCGGAGGTCGCCACGGATGCGGAATGGGAGGCGCTGCAGGCGACGATCCAGGCCGATCTGGAGGCGATCGAGCCTGCACTTCGCCGATCTACCGGCCTGCAGGCGTAACAGCGTTCGCGCAGGCGCGGCGGCGCGCCAGCGTCGCATGAGCGCCTGGACGCGCATGTTCACCCCCACGAGGCCGTCCGCTGAACTAGATTGGCTCAGATGCGCGTCCGCTTCGCCCCCTCCCCGACAGGCGCCCTCCACATCGGAGGCGCCCGTGCAGCGCTCTACAACCACCTCGCCGCCCGCGGCGCCGCCCGCCGCGGCGAGCCATCGCAGTTCGTGCTCCGCATCGAGGACACCGACCTGGAACGGTCGACCCCCGAGAACGTCGAGCAGATCATCGACGCGCTGCAGTGGCTCGGACTGGACTGGGACGAGGGCCCGATCAGCCAGGTCTCGCATGAGGCCCGGCACCGCGAGGTCGTCGAAGACCTGCTCGCGCGCGGCCTCGCCTACCGGACGAACGCCACGGCCGACGACGTCCGCGCGTACAAGGACGAGCACGGCGCCGACAAGGGCTACCGCGGCTCCGACGAGGGCGAAGGCGCGATCCGCCTCCATGTGCCCGAGGGCGAGACCGTCGTGCACGACCTGATCCGCGGCGACACGACGTTCCAGCACGTCCACATGGACGACCCCGTCATCGCCCGCGCCGACGGCCGCCCGCTCTACAACCTCGCGGTCGCGGTCGACGACATCGACGCGCAGATCACGCACGTCGTCCGCGGCGAGGACCACCTGTCGAACACGCCGAAGCAGCTGCTCGTCTACAAGGCGCTCGGCGTCGAGCCACCGGTGTTCGCGCACCTGCCGCTGCTCCACGGCCCCGATGGCAAAAAGCTGTCCAAGCGCCACGGCGCGGCATCGGTCCAGGAGCTGCGCGAGGCGGGCTACCTGCCCGAGGCGGTCATCAACTACCTGGCGCTGCTGGGCTGGGGAGACGCCGACGACGAGACGATCCTCTCCCGCGACCAGCTCGAGGAGCGCTTCGACCTCGCGAAGGTCACCAAGAACGCCGCCCGCTTCGACGAGACCAAGCTGCGCTGGCTCAACGGCAAGTACCTGCGTTCGCTGCCGGTCGACGAGCTGACCGCGCGCCTTGAAGCGCACACCGGCCGCACCGGCCTGCGCGGAGCGGTCGAGATCTCCCAGGAGAAGATCTCGACCTACCAGGACTTCTGGCCGCTGGCCGGCTTTCTGTTCGACGGCCCGAAGACCGACGACGAGAAGGCCCGCACGCAGTGGCTCGACGACGAGGGCCAGAAGGTTCTCGCTCAGACGCGCGACGCGCTGGCTGCGACCGAGCCGTTCACGCTCGAGAACGTCGAGGCGACGCTGCGTGATCTGCCGGCCCAGCTCGAGGTCAAGCCCAAGCAGGTGTTCCAGTCCGTGCGCGTGGCGCTCGCTGGGACGACCGTGTCGCCGGGCATCTTCGAGTCGGCCGCGCTGCTGGGCAAGGACGAGACGCTGCGCCGCATCGACGCGGCCATCGGCGGGGGCGTGCCAGCGGCATGACCTTGCAGTACCCCGCTCAAAAGGCCCCGCAATTGGGCAGGTACTCACCAATTTTCGGGAGTGGACTCGCGCCTATCGCGCGTTCTCCTCAACTCCGGGGACGGATGTCCGATAACCCAGTTGAGTCTCCCACTCCACGAATGACGCATGACGATCCAGGCACACGCTGTGAACCAAACTCCCGCTGATCCGCGCGCCGCCGCGGACATCGCTGCTTCGCAGAACGAGGGCCACGGCCGTCGTCTGACTGCAGCGTTCGAAGCCCTCGAGGCCTTCCCCGCGCTTGCAGAGTCCCGCAACCGCCTGCTGCGCGTGGTCGCAGAGGAGCCGCTGTCCGTCGGCGCCGTCGTCGCCGCCGTCGAGTCCGATGTCGCCCTCGTGATCTCCGTGATGCGCCTCGCGAACCAGATCGACGGGCGCTCCCGCGGCCGCGTCGACTCGGTCGTCGCCGCCGTCGAGCTGCTCTCGCCCGACGCGGTCCAGGCCCTCGCGACGCAGACCCGCACCTTCGACTTCTTTGAGCGCTCCGCCGTGTGGGAGGGCGCTCCCGAGCGCTTCCGCCTCCATGGTGTCGCCACGCAGCGCGCCGCCGAGCGCATCGCGGTCGAGGTCGGTTACGAGCACCGTGACCGCCTGATGATCACCGCGCTGCTGCACGACATCGGCAAGCTCGTCCTCATGCACGCCTACCCGGGCTACCCGGCGCAGGTCCACGCTGGCGCCCGCACCCCTGAGGAGCGCGTCCAGAAGGAGCGCCGCGAGCTCGGTGTCGACCACGCGCTGGTCGGCGGCGTCCTCGCCCGCCGCTGGGGCCTGCCCAAGCACGTCGCGTCGATCATCGAGCGCCACCACTCTCCCGACGCCGACGAGGAAGCCGCGTTCGTGCGCCTCGCCGACATGCTCGCGCACTACAGCTCGGGCCAGGGCGTCAACCCGAACGAGCTCCTGAAGACGGCCCGCGCCGTGGGCATCGGCCCGTCGGAGCTGCGCGGCGTCCTCTACGACCTGCCGTACCCGATCCAGAGCAAGCCGCGTCAGGTCGACCCGTGCCCGCTCTCCGGCCGCGAGGTCGACGTGCTCAAGCGCCTGGCCGCTGGCAACGTCTACAAGCAGATCGCGCACGAGCTGGGCCTGTCGACCTCCACGGTCCGCACCCACCTCCACAACATCTACGGCAAGCTCGGCGCCGTCGACCGCGCGCAGGCGGTCCTCATCGCCACCGAGCGCGGCTGGCTCTAAGCCGCCGCTCCGCCGCAGATCTGCCGCGCGGCTCTCGCTGCCGCGGCACCCGATCCGCCCCGTGACGCCCCTCTTGTGCGGGCCGTCAACAGGCCTGGGTCTGTCGCCGGGACTCTTTGGTTACCGTTGTCAACGATGCTCGCTCGCTCCACGCGCTCACGTCGCGCCACCTTCCTGACTGCTGTGATGGCGGTCACGCTTTCGGGTGGTCTGGCCGCCTGCGGCGGTGGTGAGACGGCTGACATCAAGGCGCAGATCGACTCCGGTAACGCCGGTCCCAAGACCTTCCCGAACGACGCCACGGCAGCCGCTCAGAAGCAGCAGCAGGCGTACGCTGACGAGGACGCGCGCGAAGCCAAGCGCGCCCTTGAGCGCCGCAAGGAGCTCGCCGAGCTGGAGAAGACCCAGCAGGAGGAGACCGAGCGCATCATGCGCAACGGCGTCGCCGGCGGCAACGACGAAGACCAAGAGATCCCGATCGGCTCGGCCGATCCCGAGGTCGAGAACTTCCGCGCGCGCCTCGCCGGCGTCTGCGCCGGCGGCCAGAAGCGGCTGCTCAAGGTCTCCAAGGAGGCCGAGGCGGCAGGCAAGAGCAAAGACCTCGTCAAGGGCCTGGCTGCGGCGCAGGCCTTCAGCGACGCGCTCAACGACTTCATGGGCGCGCTGGGCGGCCTGAACCCGCCCGCCAGCGTGCGCTCCGACTACCGCGCCTGGCTCGGCACCATCACGGCGCTCTCGGACAACGTCCGACTGCAGGCCGTGTCATACGCCGACCCGAAGAAGTCCCAGCGGCTCGCCGCCAAGACGCAGCGCCTCACCGAGCAGCTCGTCGTGCAGAGCGCCACGCTCGGCGTCACCTGCCTCTCCGTCACGGCGTAGCGCCAACTCTGGACCGATCCGGTCCGCTTTAGGGCGGCCGTCGGCCTCGCCGGGTAGATTGGTTCGCCGTGCTGCTCGTCTCCGACAAATCCGCCGTCGCCGTCCGCGCCCTCGTCGGGCTCGCCCGCGCCGGCGGTGAGCGCGAAGCCGTCGCGATCGCCGAAGTCGCCCGCCGCTCTGACCTCTCCCTCACGCAGCTCGAACAGCTCTTCGTGCAGCTCAAGCGGGCCGGCATCCTGCGCAGCCAGCGCGGCGTCGGTGGCGGGTACCTCCTCACCCGCGCCATCGCCGAGGTCAGCCTCCTCCACGTCGTCGAAGCCGTCGACGGCCAAGTCGGCGTCGACACCGACCCCGTCTTCAACGGCCCCCGCGACGCCCTCCGCGGCGCCCTCGCCCGACGCACCCTCGAAGAGGTCGTGCGCGAAGACGAGGCCGCCGGCGCGCCGATGTACTGGATCTGAGGCGGCGCTGGCTCCAGCGTCGAGATCCGCTACCAGCCGCTCCAGCCAGGGCCGAGGTCTACCGGCAGCTCGTCGGTGTCGAGCGGCAGGCGGTACTTGTCCGGGCTCTCGTGCTGGTACTGGATGGTGGGGAAGTTCACCACCATCACGTCGGCCGTGCCGATGTTGCGCTCGGCGTGCCAGACACCGCGCGGGATGACGACCGCCGAGCGGTTGTGGTCGTCGAGGAACAAGCGCGCCTCCAGGCCGTGCGTGGGCGAGTCTTCGCGGCCGTCGTAGAACACGAGCTCCAGCGAACCGGTGAGGAAGGCGTAGCGGTCCTCGTGGACCTTGTGCACGCCCCAGCCCTTCGCGGCGCCCGGGCGCAGCGTGAACATGTACGAGAAGACGAGCGGGTCGTCGTTGATGCCCCAGCGCGGGTCGTAGAGCTCGCAGACGGTGCCGCGCTCGTCGACGTGCGTCACCAGCGGGCGGACGATCACGCCCTCCGGCAGCTCGCGGATCTCGGCTCCTGAGGCGTCGACGGTCTGCACGTCCTGGCGAGCTGGCACCCCGGGAATGTAGCGTCGAGCCATGACGTCGTTCACGGTGGCGATCCCGACCCACAACCGCCGCGAGACGGTCGTGCTGGCCGCGCTGAGCGCCATCCGCCAGACCCGCCTGCCCGAGGAGGTCATCGTGCTCTGCGACGGCTGCACCGACGGCACCAGCGACGCCATCGCCGCCCTCGGTGAGCCGCGGATCCGCGCGATCGACCTACCGAAGGGCGAGGGCTACGCGTACGCCCACCGCAACGTCGCGGTCGAAGAGGGGCGCGGCGATGTCATCACCTGGCTCGCCGATGACGACCTCTACCTGCCCGATCACTTCGAGCGGATCGGGCGGCTCTGGGACACCGGCAGCTTCGACATCGTCACCACGCCCGCGGTGATCGTCCACGAGGACGACCGCCTGGAATGGATCGGCCGCGACTGGCGGATCCCCGAGCACCGCCGCGTGCTGCTGCACGAGACGAACACGTCGGTGATGGCGTCGGTCAGTGTGCGCCGGCAGGTGGTCGCCGACGTCGGCGGCTGGGACGGCTCCTTCGAGCGCGCCGCCGACTGGGACCTCTGGAAGCGCGTCATCGAGCGTGGCGCCCGGCCCGCGATGACCCACGCGGCAACCGTCCTGCACTTCCGCGCGACGACCCGCCAGCAGGCGTGGTCGCTGCGCGTCGCCCAGAACACGCGCTGGCTCGAGGAGATCGGCGACGAGGCGCGGCTCGCGGCGCTCCGCGACGAGCTCCGCCTCGCCCGCTCGGAGTTCGAAGGGCGGCTTAGCGCGGCGCGCCACGAAGCCGAGGAGGCGCACCGCGAGTCCTACAGCTGGGCGGTCGAGCGCTGGGACAAGATCGTCGAGCTGACCGCCGAGCTGGAAGTGGCCCGCGAGGCGATCGCCGCCCGCGACGTCCGCGTGCAGCACGAGTTCGACCGGGCCAGCGCGGCGGAGGCTCTCGTGGCGACGCGTGACGCCGAGCTGGCCGACGCCCGCCGCGCCGTCGGCGGGGCCCGCGCCGAACGCGACGCGCTCGCCGAATCTGCGACCCGCGACCGCGAGACGCTCCAACAGATCTACGCCGGCGGCTGGTGGCGCCTGCGGTCCCTGCTCCGGGCACCGCTCGCGGCCGCCACCGCGGCCCGCAGGACGCTCAGCCGCGACGACCGCCAGCAGATCGACGCTTGACCGCGCCGGGGGCGCAGGGCGGCTAGCTGATCACAGGCAGAATCGCTTCGGCTGCCGCCGGGACCAGCTGATCCAGCCAGGTGATGCACGCTTCTGGGTTTACTTCGATCGCCCAGTCGCAGAGCGGCTGCAGCGCCTTAGGAATCCAAGAGACCAGAACGAGCGTCCCTCGCGGCCACGTCGTCAGCGGTGTTTGAATCTCGTCCTCGAACCGCAGCAGCGCGACCCACAAGTCCCACGGTGGGACGTTGTCGACATCGAAAAAGCCGTCGCTCTCCTGCTCCGCCGCGCCGTCGCTGAGCGTCTCCTCCGGGAGGAAGGCGAGGAGACGGCCTGCGCGCGGCAGACCAGGCTGAGGTCCGACCCGCGACGCGCGCTGCTCGACGAAGAACCTCACCGTGTAAGCGGGTGGCCACAGCCAGTGGACGGCATCCGGTGAAGCGAGCGTTCGGAAGGCGCCGGCGGACATCGCGTCGACGGCAAGCTGCTCGGCCCAGACTGCCGCTTCGCGTACGCGCTGCTCGACGAGCGGAAGCTTGTCCTCCGGCGCGCCCCGAATCTCACTGAGGATTTCCACGGCGCCAACCTACCGCGCGTCAATGCCATAAACCCCCAGAAGTGGACCGGGTTTAGGCGGTTGGTCCGGTGATCCGGATATTGTCCCCCTGGTGAGCCTCTCTGCCGTGTCTTCCGTGATCGACCTCGTCGGCCGGACTCCGGTGGTCGAGATCAGCCAGCTCGCGCCCGAGGGCACGCAGATCTTCGGCAAGCTCGAGGTGTTCAACCCGGGCGGCTCCGTGAAGGACCGCATCGGCAAGGCGATGATCGACGCCGCCGAGGCCGAGGGCCGCATCGAGCCGGGCAAGACGACGATCGTCGAAGCGACCTCCGGCAACACCGGCATCGCGCTCGCGTTCGTGTGCGCCGCCAAGGGCTACGAGCTGGTGCTGACGCTGCCGCAGGGCATGAGCCGCGAGCGCGAAGTGCTGCTGCGGCTCTATGGCGTGCGGGTCGAGGTGATCGAGTCGATGGGCGGCATGAACGAAGCCGTCGCGGCGGCGCGCGAGCTCGCGGCGTCAGGCGACGCGTTCCTCCCGGACCAGTTCTCCAACCCCGCCAACCCGGCGGCCCACGAGGCGACGACCGGCCCGGAGCTCTTCGAGCAGCTCGACGGCAAGATCGACGTGCTGGTCTGCGGCGTCGGCACGGGCGGCACCATCACCGGCACCGGCCGCTACCTCAAGGCGCGCCTGCCCAAACTGCAGATCGTCGCTGTGGAACCTGCCTCGTCGCCGGTGCTCAGCGGCGGCAACGCGGGCCCGCACCGCATCCAGGGCATCGGCGCCGGCTTCGTCCCGCCGGTCCTGCAGCGCGACCTGATCGACGAGATCCTCTCCATCACCGACGACGACGCCATCGACACGGCCTGGGCGCTCGCCCGCCGCTGCGGCATCCTCGCCGGGCTCTCCTGCGGCGCCGCGCTCGCGGGCGCGCTCGAGGTCGCCCGGCGGCCCGAGTCGCAGGGCAAGCGCATCGCGGTCGTGCTGCCGGACTCCGGCGAGCGCTACTCGTCGACGCCGTTCTTCGTGCCGCCCGCAGCGCGGCGCTGAGCCACAGCCTCGAGAGGGCGTGGGCTGGCGCGTCGGCGCTGCGAATCACGCCCTCTGCGCGGTGTAATCCGCTACGGCCCTCAACATTCCGCGCCGCAGGTCGCGCCGTCGCGGGCGCCGATCGGGCGCTAGCGGCTGATCGTCTCGGCCTCGCCGAGACACCAGGCGAGCAGCCCCGGCCAGGGGCCGAAGCCGTCCTGCGGCTCGAAATGCCCGCACGGCCCAAGGGCATCCCACGGCACGCCGAGCGGCTCGACGATCGCGGGCACGGCGCCCGAGTCCGGCCAGAACTCGTCCGACGACGAGATCACCGCGCGTGTCGACCGCGCGGCGACGGCCGGATCGACGGGGGAGAGGTCCATGTCGTAGAAGCCCTGGATGAGGTCGCCGCGCTCGTCGGACGGCAGCTGCGGCGGAGCGATCAGCGCCACGCGGTCGGCGACCGGGAGGCCAGGCTCGAAGTGCACGACATGGTCGATCCACGCGCGCGCCCCCAGCGAATGCGCGACCACGATCAGCGGCCCCTCCGGGTCGCCACGCTCGCCGCGCTCCTCTTCGGGCAGCCCCGGGGCCGCGTCAAGCGCCACGAGCCGCTCGCGCAGCGTCTGCGTCCACGTCTGCAGCGTCGGCGAGTCCGGCTTGGGCAGTTTGCGCAGCCGCGCCATGTGGCCGCGCGCCCGCAGCTCAGTCGACAGCCACACGAGCCAGTGGTCGGGGCCGACGCCGCCGTAGCCGTGCAGGAGCAGGTAGCGCGCCATGGCCGAGGAGCCTATCGACCGGCGGCCGGTGCACCGGTACGCTCAGTACACGCCATGGCGTCCCACGCGGCAGCACCGATCGCTCCTCGGTTCCGTCGGCCACAGCGCCGGCCGGTCCACCGGTTCGCCCTCGTCGCGAGCACGCTGGTCTTCGCGCTGCTCGTCCTCTGGGCGCTCTCGCTCATCAAGCCGTACCGCGTGTCGTCCGGGTCGATGGCACCGACCGCGATCGTCGGGCAGCGGATCATCGCCGACCATCTCAGCGACACCAAGTGGACGCCGAAAGTCGGCCAGGTCATCGTCTTCAAGGCGCCCGGCGGCGCTGAGACGGGCGCGGCGCACGAGTGCGGATCGCAGCGGCGCCCAGGCACCGCCTGCCTCGTGGCGATCAGTGGCCGCACCCACATCAGCTTCGTCAAGCGCGTCGTCGGGGTCCCGGGCGACCGCATCGCCGTCTCGGGCGGCCACGTCGTCCGCAACGGCGAACCCGTCGCCGAGCCGTTCGCGACGGACTGCGACCAAGAGATCTGCAACCTCGCCGAGTTCACCGTGCCCGCTGGCTCGTACTTCGTGATGGGCGACAACCGCGGCGACAGCAGCGATTCGCGCTACTGGGGGCCGGTCCCGCGGGCGCAGATCATCGGGCGCGTGTTCGGGTCGTACTGGCCGCCGAGCCGCCTGGGCAAGCTCTAGCGGCGCAGGTGCCAGCCGCCCGCGAGTTCGGGGCTGTCGCACCGGCCCGAGGCCCGCAAACGCCGCAAACTCCAGGGCCTTTCGGGAATGGCGGGGTCACGGACGGCGCGTGAGAAATCCCGCTAGCGTGGGTCGCATGGCCATCGGAATGGTGCGGCGCATCGCCGCAGAGGTGCGGCGCGACGTGATCGCCGCCCGGGAGCGAGACCCCGCCGCAAAGGCCACCAACCAAGCGCTCGTCCTCGCCACGTGGCCCGGCGTCCACGCGCTGCTCGCCCACCGGGTCGCGCACGCGCTCCGCGGCGCCGGGGTCCCCGCGCTGCCGCATCTGATCGCGTTCTTCGCCCGCGGGCGCACCGGCATCGAGATCCACCCGGCCGCCCAGATCGGCCAGGGGCTGTTCATCGACCACGGCAGCGGCGTCGTGATCGGCGAGACCGCCGAGATCGGCGACGACGTGACGATCTACCAGGGCGTCACGCTCGGCGGCACCGGCTTTCAACAGGGCAAACGCCACCCGACGATCGGCAACGGCGTGACGATCGGGAGCGGCGCCAAGCTGCTCGGCCCGATCACCGTGGGCGACGGCGCGAAGATCGGCGCCAACAGCGTCGTGATCCACGACGTGCCGAAGAGCTCCACCGTCGTCGGCGTGCCCGGACACCCCGTGCGGATCGAAGGCAAGCGGCCGTCGAGCCCCGACGCGGACTGGGCGCACCTCCCCGACCCCGTCGCCGACGCGATGGACGCGCTCTCGGCGCGCATCGCCGAACTCGAGCGCCAGATCGAACGGCTCGGCGGCACCCCGGCGCCCGCGCAAGCTCCCGCCGATCCGGAGCGCGCGACGCTCCGCAGCCGCGGCAACGGCCCCAGCCCCGCCGGTGGCTGACGCCCCAGCCGCCGCGCCGCCGTTCCCGATCCAGACCGACTGGGACAGCGCGCCGCCTGCGCTCAGCGATGCCCACCTGGAGCGCTACCTCGCCTTCACCGGGGCCGGCGCCCCGGCGGCGCCGACGATCGCCGCCCTCGCTGAGATCCAGCGCGCGCACCTCTACGCGATCCCGTTCGAGAACCTCAGCCCGATCCTCGGAGAGCCGGTCTCCCTCGACCATGCTGCGCTCACCGCCAAGTTGCTGTCCGGCACGCGCGGCGGCTACTGCTTCGAACACAACATGCTCTTGGGCGGGGCGCTCGTCGCGCTGGGGTACGAGGTCCGGCTCCTCTCCGCCCGCGCGCTGATCGGACTGCTGCCCGGCGAGGTCCGGCCGCGCACGCACCTCGCGCTCCTTGTGACCGCGCAGGACGCCCAGCCGCGGCTGGTCGACGCCGGCTTCGGCCGCGCGACGCTCAACGGCCCGCTGGACCCAGCTCCAGAGCTGGTGCAGGAGGCCGGCGGAGACTTCTACCGCCTCGTCGACCACGGAGGCGAGCTCGCGATGGAAGCCGCCAAAGCGCCCGACGGCCCGTGGACCGCGCTCTACCTCGCCGACCCGCGGCCGGTCTACCCGGTCGACGTCGAGATGGCCAACCATTTCGTCGCCACGCACGCCCTCTCGCACATGCGCCGCACGCTCGTGCTGCTGAGGGCGACGCCCGCGGGCAAGCGCACCCTGGCGTTCAAGACGACGCCCACGGACCAAGGCACGCCGGAGGGTGGCGAGCTCCTCGTCGACGAAGCCGGTCGGCAGGAGCGCCGCGCCGTCGCCGCCGACGAGCTCGACGCGGTCCTGCGCGAGGAGTTCGGCATCGTGCCGCCGGCGCCCGTCGGGCACCTGCTGGGCTGACGCCCACCGCCCCGCAGTTTGGAGCAGACGGACGCCCGAGCGCCCGGAAACACGGCGGGGTAGCGCGCCGCCTCGGCCGTGTGGCAGACTCTTAGTTACACCAGTGAAACTACGCTGAGAAGAGTTCGTTCATGGGTAAGAGCACGTCGTACGCGGGCAAGACCGTCCTGATCACCGGTTCGGCCCGGGGCATTGGCTGGGAGACGGCCAAGCGGCTCCACGCCGGCGGAGCCAAGATCTCGCTGGTGGGGCTGGAACCCGACCTGCTCGCCGAGCGCGTGCAGTCGCTCGGCGAGGACCGCGCCGCGTGGTTCGAGGCCGACGTGACCAGCGTTGAGCAGCTCCAGGCCGCGGTCGACGGCACCGTCGCGAAGTTCGGCGGCATCGATGTCGCCATCGCCAACGCCGGCGTGCACTTCGTCGGGTCCTTCGAGGCCGCCCCGCTGGAGCAGATCGAGCGCGAGCTCGAGATCAACCTGCTCGGCGTCATCCGCACCGACAAGGTCGTGCTCCCCGAGCTGCTCAAGTCCGGCGGCTACCTGCTCAACATCGCCTCGCTCGCGGCGGCCGCGCACGCGCCGCTGATGTCGGCGTACGCCTCCTCGAAGGCCGGCGTCGAGGCGCTGTCGAACTCGATGCGCGTCGAGCTGGCGCCCAAGGGCGTCGGCGTCGGCACCGCCTACTTCGGCTTCGTCGACACCGACATGGTCCGCGACGCGTTCAGCGACGACTCCTCGCAGACGCTCTGGCCGCTGATGCCTGGCTTTATCCGCAAGACGGTCACCGTCGACCACGCTGTCGACGCGATCGAGCGCGCGGTGCGCAGGCGCAGCGACCGCACCTGGGCGCCGAAGTACGTCGGCGGCATCCTCGCGACGCGCGGCATCTCGCAGCCGCTCACCGAGAAGCGCATGCTGCTGGCCAAGGGCACGATCCTCAAGGCGCTCGGGCAAGCCGAGCAGGCCGAGGTCCGCGACCGCGCCGCCGAGGCGACGGCTGCGTCGAAGGCGGCGAAAGCTCCAGCAGCCGCGAAGCCCGCCGCAAAGGCGGAGTCGGCCAAGGCCGGCTCGGCGAAGTAGCGCGCCGCTCGATCTCGTGAGCGTGGAGGCGCGCCGCTAGCGTGCGGCGCGTGTCCACCTCGCCCGATCCGAACATCTACGACCCCGGCACCGAGACCCGGGGCATTCCCGGCTACGCGTCGACGCGCCGCCGGGTGGGCGACGAGTCCGGCAGCCGCCGGATCGGCACCAGCGTCTGGGATGTTCCCCCTGGAAACGGGGCATATCCGTTCCACTTCCACTACGTCGAGGAGGAGCAGTTGATCGTCCTCGAAGGACGCCCGCTGCTCCGCGACGCCGAGGGCTGGCGGCGCCTGGAGCGCGGCGCCGTCGTCAGCTTCCTGCCGGGCGAGGACGGCGGCCACCAGCTCTACAACGACGGCCCCGGTCTCGTCCGCTTCCTCTCGATCAGCACGAGCGGCGAGCCCGACATCGTCGCCTACCCGGATCAGGGCAAGATCGGCGTGTTCGAGCGCCCGCCGGGCGAGGGCAAGCTCTGGCACCTGTTCCGCACAGGCGACGAGGTGCCGTACGACAACGGCGACATCAAGCCCGTCGAACCCCCGACTGGGCTCTGAGAGCCGCAGCCGCGCGAAGGCTCCCGCGCGACCTCGCCTCCGCGCGAAACCTCCGGCCACGAAAAGGTTGCGGCGCCCCGCAACTCTTCGCCGCGCGCGGTGTCATAAGGTCGCAGTCCGCCGGTATGTCGAATCCACGGCTCAGGCGGTTCCACCCATCCCTCCGAGGCACGATGTCCCGAACCCTCCGTCCTGTCGTCGCGGCGATCACCGCCGGTCTCGCGGCTGGTTTCACCGTGCCTGCGGCCTCGGCCGCGCCGGCCGCCAAGCCCGCGACGCTGGCCAAGCTCGACGTCCGCGGCCAGATCTCGGCGCGCGGCAGCGTCGTGGCGTTGACGCAGGTGCACGGCAACGCAGCGACGCTATGGGTCGGGTCCGGCGGCAAACTCCCGGCCCCGGTGAACATCGCGACGGCCGTGCCGGCTTGGGGCCAGCCCCGGATCGGCACCGACGCGGGCCGCCGCCCGGTCGTCGTCTACCCGTCGTGCACCGACCGCGCGATCGTCGCGACGTGCGACCTGCGCGTCTACGACATCGCCGCCGGCACCGACGCCGAGGTGCCGGGCATCAACCTGCCGGGCGTGGGGGAGACCGAGGGGTCGATGGACCGCGGCGCGATCGCCTTCACCCGCTGGAGCAGCCCGCTCGATCCGTCGGCGCTCGCCGAGGGCGGCTACGGCTCGGCCGCCACGACGCTGGCGTACCGGCCGTTCGGCGAGCCCGTGCAGGTGCTCACCACCAGTGGCGGGCAGCAGCTGAACCTCAACCGCGGCCGCATCGTCCAGGTCCGCGACACCGACCCCGGCTTCGGCATCTGCGGCCGCCCGGCCGTGGAGATCGTGCGCGTCGACGGCCATGCGCGCAAGACGCTTGGGGCGCACGGCTGCGGGATGAGCGGCCAGACGATCGTCGCGCCGACGTTCATCGACGACACGGTCGTCTGGGGGCTGCGGAGCTTCGACGGCAGCTACCTCGAGCGCACCTCGGCGGCGGGCGGCGCGCCCGTGCAGCAGGCGAAGATCCGCGGCGGCTTCGCGGCCCTCGCGCCGACGAGCCGCTCGAGCGCGAAGTTCGTCTACGGCCCCTACCTCTCGGAGCCCGGCAGCGCCGACGAAGCCGCCGGCTCCGGCTGGGAGCTGCGCCACGCCAAGCGGCTCGTGTTCGGCGGGTAGCGCTCGCGGGAAGCCCTGGGTGGCGGCGGCCTCGAAGTGGCCGTCTAGATCCAGAGCTCCGGCGGCCGCCGCTGGCTCCAGCGGAGCTCTGGGGAGCGGCGGCCTCGAAATGGCCGTCTGGGTCCAGGGCTTCTGGCGCTCCTAATAGAAGACCGTGCGGTGCCGGTGGCGCGGCTGCGCCTTGTACTCGGGCGTCTGCCCATGTGACCAGAGCGCCATGTCGAGCTCGTGCGGCGCGGCGCCGCTCATGCCCGCCAGCTGCTCGACGGCTTGGATCGCGCACGAGCGGATCTCCTGCTCCCACGAGCCGTGCGGCAGCAGGCGCCCCTCGTCGATGGCGGCGGCCAGCGCATCGGTGTAGACGAGCGCGCGGTCGACGCGGAGCACGTGCGGCACGAGGTTGTCGGCGAAGAGCGTGAGGCGAGCAAGGTCGGAGAACTCGGCGACGCCGAACCGCTGCAGCTCCGGGCCGGCGATCTGCGCGCGCTTGTAGTAACCGCGATCGTCGAAGAACGCCATCCCCGCCGCGAGCGACTCCGCGAGCCGTTCGGCTGAGCCGCCTGCCTCGTCGACGGCCTTGCTCGCCGGGCGGTCGCCCAGCCAGCGGCCGAGCTGGCGCAGCGCGTCGGCGTAGAGCGACATCAGCTCGTGTCCGGGCTGCTGCTGCAAGGCCTCGGCGACCTCGGCGGCCGTGATGCGCCGCAGCTCGTCGTTGCTCCAAGCGCCGTCGCCGCGGAACCGCTCCGCCAGCCCCGTGGCCATCGTGTAGTAGCCCGACATCCCAGGCCGCTTGGTGATCGTCGGCCACCAGCCGGAGCCGAAGTTGATCGCGGTCAGGCAGAGGACGTACCGGGCGACGTCCTCACGCGAGCCCTCGGTGAAGTGCGACTCGGGCTCTGGCGGCCCGGCCGGCTCCGGCGTGAGCGCGGCCAGCCGGTCGGGGACGATACGCACCGATGTCGCTGCCGCGGCGACGGCTGCGCTGTGCTGGCGGACGTGGTCGGTCAGGCGCATCGCCTGCCAGTCTGACGCGCCGCGCGGGCCGCGGGGTGAGCCGGGGCGGGCGGTGTCCGGCCCGCTGGGTGGCGTCGGCGGCGCCTACGCGGCGTCGGGCAGCAGCAGCGTGTGGCCGGTCTTGCGCTTCTTCGCACGCAGGTAGGCCAGGTTGCTGTGCGTGACGAACACGCTCGTCGGCACGACCTCGCGGACGCCGATCCCCAGCTCGCGCAGCCGCGCGGCCTTGTCGGGGTTGTTCGTGAGCAGGTCGACCTCGCGGACGCCGACCGCGGTCAGCATCTCCGCGGCGGCGGTGTAGTCGCGCTGGTCGTCCTCGAAGCCCACGGCGTTGTTCGCCTCGTAGGTGTCGAGGCCGGAGTCCTGCAGGGCGTAGGCGTCGAGCTTGTTGTAGAGCCCGATCCCGCGGCCTTCCTGCCGCAAGTAGAGGACGTAGCCGCCGGCGATGCTGGTGCGCTCGAGCGCTTCGCGCAGCTGCGGGCCGCAGTCGCAGCGCTCGGAGCCGAGCACGTCGCCGGTGAGGCACTCCGAGTGCGGGCGGACCAGCGGCACGGGGTTTGTCGCGTAGTCGCCCATGCCGAGCACGAGGTGCTCAAGGCCGTCGGAGAGCCCGGTGAAGGTGAACACATCGGCCTCGGTGTGAAAGCCGTCGCCCAGCGTCAGCGGGACGCGCACCTTGGTGCGCACCGCCGGAGCCACCGGCTGGTCCGTGCGGCGCAGCGCGGTCGGCTTGGCGTGATGCGAGACGGAGTGAGACAAGAGGCGGGGTTCTGGTTCGTTGCGCGCAACCGGTTTCGGTTGCCACGGCAAGCATAGAGGGAAGATCGTTGCACACGCAAGGACTTGCGCGCATCTTGTTGGTCCATACGGGGCATGGTCCGCTGCTGGATCAGCGTGAACCGCGCGTCTGGGGGCGCAGGTACCGGGAGCGGTGCGGCCCGCCGCTGGGGTTCCTAGAATGGAACACGTGTTCGCCGACCTCTTCACGCCGCACGGCGAGAGCCCTGCCGTCTCCGCCGACGATGACGTCAAGGCGGCGCGCACGCCGAAGGCGCCCAAGCGCGGCGGATCGCTGAAGGAAGAGGCCGCGCGGCTGCGGGCTGAGCGCGAGGCGCTCGAGGCCGAGGAGCAGGCGCGCGCGGCGCGGGCTGCGGACGGCCCGTCGTTCGATGACGATGACGACGACGCGATGGACGCCCCGGGCGGCTACGACGAGTCGCTCAGCGCCGAGTTCTTCGAAGACGAGGCCGACCCCTACGCCGAGGAGGCGCGCGAGGCGCGGCTCGCCGGGCTCACGGAGGGGATGAACGACAACCAGCGCACGGCCGTCCTGCATGACACCGGTCCGGCGCTGGTCCTCGCGGGCGCGGGCTCGGGGAAGACGCGCGTGCTGACGCACCGCATCGCGTATCTCGTCGAGAGCGGCAAGGCCCGCCACGACGAGATCCTCGCGATCACCTTCACGAACAAGGCGGCGCAGGAGATGCGCGACCGCGTCGAGGCGATGCTCGGCGCGCGGATCAAGGGCATGTGGGTGACCACGTTCCACTCGGCCTGTGTGCGGATCCTGCGCGCTGAGGCCGACCGCCTCGGCTACACGAAGAGCTTCACGATCTACGACCAGGCCGACGCACGCCGGATGGTCAAGCGCTGCCTCGACGAGCTTGGCGTCGACCCCAAGCGGTTCACGCCCGCGGCCATGCTGAACCAGATCAGCGACGCCAAGAACAAGCTCCGCGACTCCGAGGACTACGCCAAGCTGGTCGGGTCGTACTTCGAGCGCACGGTGTCCGACGTGTACCGGCTCTACGAGTCGGAGCTGATCAAAGCCAACGCGATGGACTTCGACGACCTGCTCGTGCGCACGGTCAACCTGCTGGAGCTGTTCCCGGAGGTCCGCGAGCGGTACCAGCGCACGTTCCGCTACGTGCTCGTCGACGAGTACCAGGACACGAACCACGCCCAGTACCGCCTGCTCGGCCTGCTCACCGCGCGCAAGGACGGGCCCGCGAACCTGATGGTCGTCGGCGACGACGCCCAGTCGATCTACGGCTTCCGCGGCGCCGACATCCGGAACATCCTCGACTTCGAAGAGGACCAGAAGGACGCTGTCACGATCACGCTCGACCAGAACTACCGGTCGACGCAGACGATCCTCTCGGCCGCCAACGCCGTCATCAAGGGCAACCGGGAGCAGAAGGAGAAGCACCTCTGGAGCGACCTCGGCGAGGGCGAGCTGATCACCTGCCGCGAGACGCCCGATGAGCACGCCGAAGCGCGGTTCGTCGTCCACGAGATCGAGCGGCTGGTCGACGAGGAAGATGTCGGCCGCAGCGAGATCGCCTGCTTCTACCGGACCAACGCGCAGGCGCGCGTGCTCGAAGACCTGCTCATCCGGCGCGACATCGACTACCAGGTGATCGGCGGCACCCGGTTCTACGAGCGCATGGAGATCAAGGACGCGCTGGCGTATCTGACGCTGGTCGTGAACCCGCGTGATGTGGTCGCGTTCCAGCGCGTCGTCAACACGCCGAAGCGCGGACTGGGCGACACGTCGGTCGGCCGGGTGCTGCAGCACGCCGACGCGATCGGCGAGAGCCCGCTGACCATGGCCGCGCGGGCCGACCAGGTGCCGAACCTCGGCGCAGCGGCCGTGAAGAACATGAAGGCGTTCGCGTCGCTCATCCGCGAGCTGCGGGCGCGCAACGACGACGGCGAGCCGGTCAACCAGCTGCTGCAGGCGGTCCTCGACAAGTCCGGCTACATCGAAGCCCTCGAGAACGAGCGGTCGATCGAGGCCGAGGGGCGGATCGAGAACCTGCGCGAGCTCGTGAACGTCGCCGCCGAGTATGACGCGACCGACCAGACGACCGCCGGCACCGACGGGTTCCTGCAGGAGCTCGTGCTGGTCGCCGACACCGACGGCCGCCGCGACGACATGGGCACCGTGACGCTGATGTCGCTCCACAACGCCAAGGGGCTGGAGTACCCGGTCGTCTTCATCCTCGGCATGGAGGACGGCACGTTCCCGCACTCACGGTCGTTCGACGAAGGCACGGTCGAGGAGGAGCGGCGGCTCTGTTACGTCGGCATCACGCGGGCGAAGGAGCGGCTCTACCTCTCGTGGGCGCAGCGCCGGCAGACCTTCGGGCAGACGAACTACGCGATCCGCTCGCGGTTCCTCACCGAGATTCCGCCGGAGCTGATCAAGGGCGGCGGCCTCGAGGAGGCGTCAGCCGGCCGGACCTATGGCGGCGCGAGCTACGGCGGCGGCTCCAGCGGCTACCGCAGCAACGGCCCCCGCGGCGCGACGACTGCACCGCCGAAAGGCGGGGGCGACCCCAAGACCGCCGACGGCGTCGCGCTCCACGTGGGCGATGACGTCGAGCACCGCCAGTTCGGGCCGGGCACCATCGTGGGCGCCCAGGCGGGCGGTGTCGTGATCGTGCGGTTCGCAGACGACGGCATCGAGCGCAAGCTCATGTCGGAGTTCGCGCCGCTCACCAAGCGCTGACGCGGCGCTGCAGCGCGGTCGGTCGGCAATAGTCCCGCCTCCGCCAGGGCTCGCGCGGATGCCTGCTTCGCAGGAGCGGTCTGAGTGGCTCAGCCGCTGGCGCGGCGGGCGACCTCACGCGCGGTCGCGGCGTTGATGTCGACGGTGTCGTCGACGTCCGGGGCGTAGCCGCCGGCGAGGACGACGCAGACGGCCGCGCCGCAACGCTCGACCCAATCGAGGACGAGCGCGTCGCGAGCGGCGAGGCCCGCTTTGGTCAGCGCCAGGCGGCCGAGGCGGTCGCCTTCCCACGGGTCGGCGCCCGCGAGGAAGAAGACGAGCTCGGGCACGCCGGCGCGCTCGACCTCGCGCAGGGCGCCGGCGAGGGCGTCGAGGTAGGCGTCGTCGACCGTGCCGGTCGGAAGGTCGATGTCGAGGTCGCTGGTCGCCCGTTTGAACGGGTAGTTCGCGCCGCCGTGCAGCGACAGCGTGAACACGTCTGGATCGGGCTGCAGCAGCTCGGCGGTGCCGTCGCCCTGGTGGACGTCGCAGTCGATGACGGCCACGCGGCCCAGCGGCCGAGGCCGCGCCCCGTCGACGATCGGGCCGACCGCGTGGGCGGGGATCGTCCGCTCGGCGCGCAGCGCGGCGATCGCGACGGCGATGTCGTTGAAGAGGCAGTAGCCGCAGGCGGCGGCGCGGCCAGCGTGGTGCGTTCCGCCTCCGAGGTTCATGCCGAACCCGCCGCGCATCGCATCTCCGGCAGCGTTGACCGTGCCTTGCGTCGACCGGCGGCCGCGTTCGACGAGCGCCGCGCTCCACGGCAGCCCGAGCCGCCGCACCTCGCGTTCTGACAGGGCCCCGCTTCTCACGCGCTCCAAGTACGCCGCCTGGTGCACCTGCCCGAGCAGCTCCCACCGGGCGGGTTCCGACGCGCAGATGTCAGCCGGACGCGCTGTCCCGTCGGCGAGAAGGCGCGCCTTGAGCCGCGGGTACTTCGTGATCGGGAACTTGTGGCCGTCCGGCAGCGGAAACGGGAAGCCGTCGTGGGTCCAGAAGCGCACGCTTCATATCCTCGCGCGCCGCGCCCGCGGATCACCGCAGCCGATGAGACCGCGCGGGCGGGCGCCCGGACCTCACCGCGTCCGCTCCAGATACGCCTCGCCGCGCGGCGACAGGCGGTAGCCCACCTTCAGCGACTCGGTGAGCCCGAGCTCCTTGAGTTTGCGCACGTCGCGCTTGAACACCAGCGTCTCGAGCTCCTGGCCGTCCATGAACGTCTCGGCGTAGGCGGCGGCCAGGTCGGCGGCGAGGGTCGCCGGGCGGTCGCGGATGAGCGCGAGCGTCTGCCTGGTCCACGGGCCGCGGCTGGCAGCGCGGTCGAAGCGGTCGAGCCGGGCAGTGATCGCAGTGACGTCGTCGCCGGTCAGTTCAGCATTCTCGCGGAGCGCGACGCGGGGGTCGTCGCCGGCGTACGTGAGCCCGACGCGGAAGATGTCGCGCTCGGGGAACCGGTCCATGAAGCGCAGCAGCTGGGCGTGGGGGATGCCGGCGCGGCGGGCGGCGTCCTCGTCGATCGCATCGAGCCCGACCACGTCGACCGACGTCACCTCGACGAGGCCGATCTGCGTCCGCAGCTTGCTGCCGACCTTCACGCGCGGGGCGTTCCAGCGGCGGAACGCCAGGTCGACGGTCCCCGCCTGGATCGCCCGCAGCTCCGCGATCCGCAGCAGCATCGCACGGACCCTACCGCGCCGCGGTGGCGTATCGGGGCGTTTCAACCGGCGTCAGACCCTCCAGGACTCCTTGATACTCGCGGCGGCCTGGGGCCCCGTTGCGGTCTGGGCCCGCGTCGCGGCTTGGGCCCTGCGGGCCCGGCGGGCGGCCAGGCGGCAGCACGGGTAGGCTCGGGTCGTGACCGCGCAGATCATCGACGGCAAGCAGATCGCCGCCTCCTACCGGGCCAAGGTCAAAGACGAGGTCGCCGCGTTCACGGCGGAGTTCGGCCGCGCGCCGGGCCTCGCCACGGTGCTGATCGGCGAGGACGCCGGCTCGCAGGTGTACGTCGCCAACAAGCACAAAGCCTGTGCCGAGGCCGGCTTTACGAGCGTCGGCCACGCGCTGCCCGCTGACACCCCCGTCGCCGAAGTCGAAGCGCTGATCGACGACCTCAACGCCGACGACGCCGTCGACGGCATCCTCTGCCAGCTGCCCGTCCCTGCGCCGCACAACGGCGACGCCCTCAGCCAGCGCGTGAGCGCAGACAAGGACGTCGACGGCCTCACCACGCTCTCGGCGGGCCGCCTCGCGCTCGGCGCGCCGGGCCTGCGCCCGTGCACCCCGCGCGGCGTGATGGTCATGTTCGACGAGCTCGGGCTGGACCTCCAGGGCAAGCGAGCCGTCGTCGTCGGCCGCTCCAACCTCTTCGGCAAGCCGATGGCGCAGATGCTGCTCCAGGCCAACGCCACCGTCACGATCGCCCACTCGCGCACGGCCGACCTCCCCGGCGTCTGCCGCAGCGCGGAGGTCCTGATCGTCGCCGTCGGGCAGCCCGAGCTCGTGAAGGGCGACTGGATCGCTCCGGGCGCCACCGTGATCGACGTCGGCATGAACCGCACCGACCGGCTCGTCGGCGACGTCGCCTTCGACGAAGCCAAGGACGTCGCCGGCGCGATCACGCCGGTCCCCGGCGGCGTGGGCCCGATGACGATCGCGATGCTGCTGGCCAACACGCTGGACGCTGCCCGCGCCGCCGAGGCGCGCCGCTCTCCCGCTCGGTAGCGTTCAGCCGCGCATGGGTGACCGCGTACGCGTAGGGGAACTGCTGGCTGCGATCGGCACGATCGGGCTGGCGCTGCTGCTGGCCTTCGGCGGCTGGTTTGAGTACCAGACGCCGGCGTTGACGGCTCCAGCTCCGGACGGCGGCCCCGGCACCCGGTACGCGATCACCGGCGCTGCCGGCGCCAGCTCGCTCGGCTGGTTCGCGCTCTTGACGGCGGTGGCGTCGGCTGCGGCGGGCGTCGTCTACCTCCTGCGCGTCCTCACGGCCAAGACCACCGAACGCCCGATGCTGCAGGGCCCCGTCGCCTACGCGTTCAGCCTCCTGGCGCTCATCGCCGTCGGACTGCGCCTCGCGTTCGGCGAGCCGAAGGTCGTCCTCAAGGCTGCCGACCTCGATCCGGCGCTCGGCGGCGGCCAGTTCGTCGGCCTGGCGCTGCCGACCGACGTCGCCCTCGGCGGCTGGCTCGGGCTCGCCTCGATCTTCCTGCTCGTCGTCGGCCTCTGGGTGGCGATGAGCGATGAGCGCACTGAGAGCAAGGGCGCCCGCGCCCGCACGCAGGCGCTGCTGGCCTCGGTCACCCCGCGGCAGGTCCCGGCTGCGCTCGCGGGCGCACACCCCGGCAGCGACGCTGGCGTCGTCGCCGACGACGCCATCCCGACGGACCCGCCGGCTGCCCCGGCCGACTCCTCTTCGAACCGCCCCTCCGGAGGCCCCGCATGATCGACGCCCAGCAGGTGCTGCACGTCGCCCGGCTCGCCCGTCTCGAGCTCGCGCCCGAGGACGTGCAGCCGATGGCCGACGAGCTCACGACGATCCTCGGCCACATCGAGCAGATGAGCGCCCTTGAGCTCGACGGCGTCGAGCCGACGACGCACGTCGTGCCCGTCGAAGGCGAGCTGCGCCCCGACGTCGCCGAGCCGCCGCTCCCGCGCGAGGTCGCCCTCTCCCAGGCGCCGAAGCACACGGAATCCGGCTTCCTCGTCCCGAGCCCGCAGGCGTAGGTCACCCGGATGCCTTCTTCTCTCACCGACGCGGTCAAGCTCACCGCGACCGATCAGATCGCCGCGATCCGCTCCGGCGACCTCGACGCCCGCGAGCTGTTTCAGGCCTACCGCGAGCGCGCAGCCGGCGATACGCACAACGCCTTCACCTGGGTCGCCGACGCCGCCCCGGACGCCCTGCCGGATCCGGCCTCGCCGCTGGCGGGCCTGCCGGTCGCCGTCAAGGACCTGTTCTGCACCGCGAACGTGCCCAGCCAGGCCGGCTCCAAGCTGCTCGAGGGCTACCTGCCGCCGTACACGGCCACGGCTGTCGCCAAGCTGACCGAGGCGGGCGCGACCGTCCACGCGAAGACGAACCAGGACGAGTTCGCGATGGGCTCGTCGAACGAGAACTCCGCGTTCGGCCCGACCCTCAACCCGTGGGACACCACGCGCGTCCCGGGCGGCTCATCCGGTGGCAGCGCCGCGGCCGTCGCCGCCGGTCACGCGCCGTGGGCGCTGGGCACCGACACGGGCGGCTCGATCCGGCAGCCGTCGGCGTTCTGCGGGCTCGTCGGCCTCAAGCCCACCTACGGCTCGATCAGCCGCTTCGGCATGATCGCCTTCGCCTCGTCGCTCGACCAGGCCGGCCCGATGACCCGCTCGGTCGCCGACGCCGCCCTGCTGCTCTCGCACATGGAGGGCAAGGACCCGCGCGACATGACGAGCATCGGCCTGCGTGAGCCGATCGCCACGCCGGACCGAGCCGACCTCACCGGTCTGCGCATCGGCGTCCCGGAGGAGCTCTCCGGCGACGGCATCGAGCCGGGCGTGCGCGCCTCGTTCGAAGCGGCGCTCGAACAGGCCAAGGCGCTCGGCGCCACGGTCTCGACGATCCACCTTCCGAACGTCGACCACGCCGTTGCCGCCTACTACGTGCTCGCCCCGGCGGAGGCCAGCTCGAACCTGTCGCGGTTCGACGGCGTCCGCTACGGCAACCGCATCGAGGCCGAGGACGGCAGCCTGATCGGCATGTACACGAAGACCCGCACCGAGGGCTTCGGCGCCGAGGTCAAGCGGCGCATCATGCTCGGCACCTACGCGCTGTCGGCCGGCTTCTACGACGCGTACTACGGCCGCGCGCAGCGGGTCCGCACGCTGATCCGCCGCGACTTCGACGCGGCCTTCGCCGGCGTCGACGTGATCGCCACGCCCACGGCGCCATCGGTCGCCTACGAGCTGGGCTCCAAGACCAGCGACCCGCTGGCCATGTACCTCGGCGACATCTGCACGATCCCGATGTCGCTCGCGGGCCTCCCGGCGATCTCGATCCCGTCCGGCGTCGCCGACGGCCTTCCGGTCGGCCTGCAGCTCGCGGGCCCCGCCTTCAGCGAGAACCTGGTCATCGGCGCGGCGCACGCGCTCGAGCAGGCGATCGGCTTCGACACCGCAGGAGCGATTCGATGAGCGTCGACGACTACGACGTCACGATCGGGCTGGAGATCCACGTCCAGCTCGCCACCAAGACGAAGATGTTCTCGCCGATCGAGACGTACTTCGGCGCCGAGCCGAACACGCTCGTCGGACCGGTCGACCTCGGCCTGCCGGGGACCCTGCCGGTGCCCAACGCCCAGGCGATCCACTACGGGATCATGCTCGGCCTCGCGTTCAACTGCGAGATCGCCGACCGCCTCGTCTTCCACCGCAAGAACTACTTCTACCCCGACCTGCCGAAGGGGTACCAGATCAGCCAGTTCGACGAACCGCTCTGCGGGCCGGGCAACTTCGGCGGCGTGCGGATCCACCGCGTGCACCTCGAAGAGGACGCCGCCAAGCTGACGCACGCCGGCAGCTCCGGCCGCATCCACGACTCAGACTCCTCCGTCGTCGACTTCAACCGCGGCGGCACCTCGCTCGCGGAGATCGTCACCGAGCCCGACGTGCACTCGGCCGAGCAGGCCTCCGAGTGGCTGCGCCTGCTCCGGACGACCGTCCGCCAGCTGGGGGTCTCCGACGTGAACATGGAGGAGGGCTCGCTGCGCTGCGACGCCAACATCTCCATCGCGCCGAAGGGCTCGGGCGTGCTCGGCTCCAAGACCGAGCTCAAGAACATGAACTCGTTCCGGTTCATCGAACGCGGCATCCGCGCTGAGGTCGCCCGCCAGGCCGCGATCCTCGACGCCGGCGGCAAGGTCCAGCAGGAGACGCTGCATTTCGACCCGCGCACCGAGGCGATCACCTCGATGCGGTCGAAGGAGGACTCCCACGACTACCGCTACTTCCCCGAGCCCGACATGGTGCCCGTGCCGGTGACGGCCGAGATGGTCGAGAAGGCCAAGGCCGCGATGCCGGAGCTGCCGCACGAGCGCGAGGAGCGCTTCGCCGGACTCGGCGTTGAGCAGGGCGCGGCCCGCCAGATGAGCTGGCAGCCGGAGCTTGGCGACCTCTTCGAGGAAGCCCTCAAGACCGACGCGGCGCACGCCAAAGCGCTGGCCGCGCTGATCACGAACGAGCTGGTGGCCCGCGTGGGCGACGGCGAGCTCAGCGACACCAAGGCGACGCCTGCCGCGCTCGCGCAGCTCGTGGCGCTCACCGCCGACGGCAAGGTGTCGGTGACCGGCGCCCGCACCGTGCTCGACAAGCTCCACGCCGAAGGCGGCGACCCTGCCGCGATCGTGGAGGCCGAGGGCCTCGGCGCGATCGGCGGCGGCGACGAGCTCACGCCGATCATCCAGGCGGCGCTCGACGCCAACCCGGACGTCGCCGAGAAGCTGAAGTCCGGCGACATGAAGCCGATCGGCGTCATCATCGGCGCCGTGATGAAGGAGACCCGCGGCCGCGCCGACGGCAAAGAGGTCACCAAGATCACCCGGGGCCTGCTCGGGCTCTAACGCCGCTGCGCCGGGCCGCGCGCTGCGAGTCATGCAGCCGCGCGGCCGGACGCAGGCGTCGGCGCGGGCGCCGGCTGCGGGCCCGGGTGCACGCGCAGGCCGAGGTCGATCTCCTCGGCGGGGACCGGTTTGCTGATCAGGAAGCCCTGCGCTTCTTCGCAGCCGGTCTCACGCAGGAGCTGCAGGCCGAACTCCGTCTCGACGCCTTCGGCGACGACCTTCAGCCCAAGCTCGTGGGCGAGCTCGACGGCGCCGCGCACGATGGCGCGGGCGTCGGCGTCGGCTTCGACGCGCATCATGAACTGCTTGTCGATCTTCAGCTCGGCGACCTGCAGGCGGCGCACGTAGGCCAGTGACGATCGGCCGGCGCCGAAGTCGTCGAGGGCGATGGCGACCCCGAGATCGCGCAGGCCGCTGACGACGTCCGCGACGCGCTCGGGCCGCGCCATGACGAGGTCCTCGGTCACCTCGAGCACGAGCTGGTCGCCGCGGACCCCGTGGCGGTGCAGCAGCTGCGCGACCTCCGCAGGCAGGTCGACATCGTGCAGGTCCGAGATCGAGAGGTTCACGGCCATGGTCAGGTCGGCGCCGGCGGAGTTCCAGCGCCTGAGCTGGGCGAGCGCCTGGTCGAGGACCGTGCTCGTGACCTCGCGCATGAGCCCGGCGCGCTGCGCGATCGCGAGCATCTGGTCGGGCGGCACCATGCCGTGGCGGGGATGCTGCCACCGCACGAGCGCCTCGACGCCGCAGAGGCGCCCAGAATCGACACGCACCTTCGGCTGGTAGTGGATGCGGATCTGGTCGGCGGAGAGCCCGGCCCGCAGCTCGGCGGCGAGCCGGAGCTGGGCGGGGGAGTGGTCGTCGCGCTCAGGCCGGTAGATCTCAAAGCCGCGCTCATCGGCCTTGGCGGTGTACATGGCGACGTCGGCGTGGCGCAGCAGCTCGCCGGGCGACATGTCCGGGGCGCTGAGCGCGCCGCCGACGCTGCCGCTCACCTGGAGCGCGATGCCGTCGATCATCACGGGCTCGGCAAACGCCTCCTGCCAGCGGACGGCGGCCTCGCGCAAGGCGTCCTCGTCGGCGGGCGCAGGCACCAGGGCGGCGAACTCGTCTCCGCCGAGGCGCGCGATCAGCTGGAAGCCGTCGGCGCGCTGGAGCCTGCGGCCGAGCTCGGACAGGATCTGGTCGCCGGCGTGGTGGCCGAGGGTGTCGTTGATGAACTTGAACCCGTCGAGGTCGCAGATCATGAGGCCGGTGGCGCCGCTGCCGTGGTCAACGCGGCCGGTGACCTTGCCGAGCGCCGCGACGAGATGGCGGCGGTTGGCGAGGCCGGTGAGGTCGTCGGTCATCGCGAGGTGCTGGCTCTCGGACAGCGCGAGGTTCTCGCGGAAGGTGAGCGCGGTGCGGATGATCACGAGCACGAGCGACGTCGCGGCCAGCAGCGCAGCAGCCGCCGGCAGGTCGGTGAACGCCGCCGCGGTGAGCAGGCCGGTCATCGCGAGCGCGAACCCGAGCGGCAGGACGAGCGTCGCGAACCCGGCGCTGCGGATCGGCACCTCGGGCGTGCGGCGCACCTGCAGGGCGGCAGTCGCCATCACCTGGAGCCCAGCGACCCACAGCGGTGCGAGCACGAACGGTTGGGCGCTCTCGGCAGCGAGCAGCACCACGTACGCGGTGTCGGCCACCGCGAACAGCGAGATCCCGGCGGCGAGGAGCATCCAGGGGCGTCCCGGGCGGCCGCCGGTGAGGATGATCCCGGCGCCGACCTGGGCCAGCAGCGCGGCATCCAGGAACGGGTATTTCATGTTGCCCGACAGGTAGCTCCCGGGCTCGGCGGCGGGCAGGATCCACGTGACGGCGACGGCCACGCAGAGCGCCAGTCCGCCGGTGATCTCGATGATGCCATCGAGCCACGACGCCTTGAAGAAGTGCACGACGCGGGACCGCACCATCAGCCACAGCGCCAGCGAGAGGGCGGGGTAGAAGGCGAGGAAGCCGACGTCGATCCAGCTGACCGTCTCGCCTTCGCCGGGGCGCTCCCAGAGCGCGAACGCCAGCGATGACAGCCCCCACGCGGCCACGCCGAACGTGACGAGGCCCCACGCCAGGCGGCCCGTGCGCACGGTGGCCGTGCGGACGGCGAGCGTCACGACGCTGGTCGTGACCGACAGCAGCATGATGAGGCTGATCGCGTTGCCGAGGCCCCGCGACGGCTCGCTGCCGAGGTACGAGACGGCAACGGCGATGGCGCAGATGCCGACCAGCGCCGCGAACGACACCTGCGTCAGGAGGCGGGCGCGTTCGATCGAGGTCGAGCCCGTGGCACGAGGGATGGGGAGCATTGGGAAGCGCTGCGCGCGGCCGGGACGCGCGCGGGTGGTCCACCCCGTTTACCAGAGGGCGCGCCCGCAGATCGAGAACTCTGGACAGATCTCCAGGTGCGCGTGTCCCGTCCGCGGCGGGGCTGGCGGAGGGACCCCGCAGGGCTCGCCGCCGGTAGCCTGCAGGCCATGCTGGTCTACGGTGGCGCCTATGCCGTCTTCGCGATCCTGTGCGGCGCCGGCGCGGGCTTGATCGGCAAGCAGCGCGGCCAGTCGTTCTGGATCTGGTTCATGATCGGCCTTGTCCTGCCGGTGCTCGGCAACGCGGCGGCGGCGCTCTCGCGCAACGAGAACGACGAGCCGCGGCGGCAGTGTCCGCGCTGCAAGACGGTCACGATGGTCTATGCCGCCAAGTGCATGAAGTGCGGCGCCGAGCTGGACTTTCCCGCTGAGGATGAGATCCTTCCCTCGGTGAACGAGCTGCGCGCGATGCGCGCCGCCGGCCAAGGCTGACGCGGCGCGCGGCAGCCCCGCGACGCGACTGGGCACTCCTGCGGGCGTTTCACGCCCGTGCTACGCAACGCCTTGTTTCTTTTGCGTGAAAGCACGAGAATGCGCGCATGGAGCACCCGTCCCGCTCGCTCGATGACCTGCCCACGCCCAAGCGGCTCCCGCTGATCGGCAACGCGCACCAGCTTGGCAAGCCGGTGCGGTCGCATCTGCTGTTCGAGAAGTGGGCCGAGGAGCTCGGGCCGATCTACCGCGTCGACTTCGGCCCGCTGCACTCGGTAGTGGTGGTGAGCGACGCCGACGCGCTGGGCGAGCTGCTGCTCGCGCGGCCCGACACGTTCCAGCGCTCGCACCGCCTGCGCAAGCTGCTTGAGGAGCTCTACCGGGAGCCGACCGGCGTCTTCATCGCTGAGGGCGAGGTCTGGAAGCGCCAGCGCAAGCTCGTGATGGCGGTGCTCAACCGCAACAACCTCGGGCGGTACTACCAGCTCATCCACCGGTCAGGCGAGCGCCTGCACCGCCGCTTTGAGGCAGCGGCCCGCACCGGGCGCGTCCTCGACATGGGCCACGAGTTCAACCTCTACGCCTCGGACGTCGCCGGAGCGCTCGCGCTCGGGCAGGACCTCAACGCGCTCGAAGCTGGCGACAACGAGTTCCGCCAGCTCTATCTGGAGTCGCTGGACCGCGTGATCTCGCGCATGTTCATGCCGATCACCTATTGGCGCTGGGGGATCAAGCTCCCCGCCGACCGCCGGGCCGAGCGCGCGACCGCGAAGATCCTCGACGCGCTCCACGACTTCATCGAGCAGGGGAGGGCGCGGGTCGCAGCGCGGCCAGAGCTGATCGAGAAGCCGGAGAGCCTGCTCGACGCGCTGCTCGCCGAGCAGCACAAGAGCGGCGAGATCTCCGACGAGGACATCATGGGCAACATGTCGGCCCTCATGTCGGCGGGCCAGGACAGCACGGCCAACACGCTCACCTGGGCCGTCGCCGAGCTGGCCAATGTGCCGCGTGTGCAGGAGAAGCTCTCGCAGGAGGCGCGGGAGGTGATCGGCGACACGGGGTTCCCGCAGGACCACACCATCATCGACCAGATGCCGTACGCCCAGGCCGTGCTCAAGGAGACGATCCGCCTGCGCTCTGCGGGCCCGACGACCGTGGCCGACGCGATGGTCGACACGACCCTCGCGGGCGTCCGGCTTCCGGCTGGGACGGAGATCGTGATGCTCACGCGCTTTGCGACCCGCGACCGCCAGCCCGACGAAGCCGAGTTCCGTCCCGAACGGTGGCTCGACGATGGCCCCAAGCCGCCCAAGACGCTGGCCTTCGGCGGCGGCCCGCGGTTCTGCCCCGGCCGCAACCTCGCCTTCCTCGAAGCGCAGTCGGTGCTCGCGATGATCGCCCGCGATTACGAGATCCACCTCGATCCGACGGCGCCGCCGATCGAGGAAGAGCTCCACTTCGCGATGGCGCCGAGCCTGGTCCGCGCGACCCTCAAGCCCCGCAAGCACGCCCGGCAGCCGGCGCCTCAGCCGGTCTGACGAACCCGTCCCGCCACGCCGCCCCGCTTCAGAGCCGACCGCGCTGCGCAACACCGAACTTCCTCAGTCCCGGAGGACCGAACACATGACACGCACGATGGCCGACCTCCCTTCGCCGAAGGGGCTGCCGATCATTGGAAACGCCCATCAGCTGGTGTTCGACACCAAGCGGATGCACCAGCCGATGGAGAAGTGGGGCCGCGAGCTCGGTCCGATGTTCCGCATCGACCTCGGGCCCAAGCGGGCGGTCCTCGTCACCAGCGATCCCGAGATCGTGGCCGACGTCCTCCGCCGGCGGCCCGACGAGTTCCGGCGGTCCGGCAACCTCGCCAAACTGGCGGGCGAGCTGTTCGGCATCGACACGGGGCTCTTCTTCGCCGAGGGGGCCGAGTGGAAGCACCAGCGGGCGTTCGTGATGGCGGCGCTCAACACCAAGCACCTCAAGCGCTACTTCAGCGTCGTCAACCGCACGGGCGGGCGCATGCACGAGCGTCTGCACCGCCTCGCGGCCAGCGGCGAATCCATCAACGTGGGGCGGGAGTTCAACCTCTACGCCGTCGACGTCGCCACGAGCCTGGCGTTCGGACAGGACCTCAACACGGTGGGGAAGGGCGACAACGAGTTCCGCCGCCTCTACGAGTCGGTGCTCGACCGCGTCGTCGCGCGCCTGTTGATGCCCGTCCCGTACTGGCGGGTCAAGGCGCTGCGGCTGCCCGTCGACCGCAAGGCCCAGCGCGACGCCGCGATCATCATCGCCAGCCTGCGCGGCTGGCTCGAAGAGGGCCGCCAGCGCCTGCGCGACAACCCCGACCTGTTTGAGCACCCCGAGACCCCGCTGGACGCGATGATCGCCGAGCAGATGACCACCGGCGCGTTCTCGGACGACGACATCGTCGGGAACATGTCGACGCTGCTCTTCGCTGGGCAGGACAGCATCGCGCAGACGCTGGCGTGGACCTTCTGGCTCGTGTCGGCGAACCCGCGCGTGCAGCAGCGGCTCAGGGACGAAGCCGACGAGGTGCTCGGCGAGCACCCGTTCCCGACCGACATCGACATGAGCTCCAAGCTCGAATACGCCGACGCGGTCCTGCGCGAGTCGATGCGGCTGCGCACCGTCTCGCCAGCGTTCGCCGCGGATGCGATCGTCGACACGTACGTCGGCGACGTGTTCGTGCCCAAGGGCACCGAGATCGGCCTGCTGGGCCGCCTCGCGACGTCGATCGACGCCCCCGACCAGGCGGACTTCCGGCCCGAGCGCTGGCTCGAGGAAGGCCCGAAACTGCCGAAGACGCTGACGTTCGGGAGCGGCCCGCGGTACTGCCCCGGGCGCAATCTCGCCCTGGCGGAAGCCCGCGGAGCGCTCGCGATGATGTCGCGCGACTTCGACCTGCGGCTCGATCCCAGCGCGCCGCCCGTGACCGAGAAGCTCCACTTCGCGATGTCGCCGAGCGAGGTCCGCGTCTTCCTCACGCCGCGTGCGCGCGTGAGCCGCAAGGAAGCCGCCGCGCAGGTGGCCTAATCGCGCGCCCCGGCAGTTGCTACGCTGCCGGGAGGCGCGTCCTTCTCGTGGGGGCGCGCGCCTGCGTTTCCGGCGCTCTTCCGCATCTGCGTGGAGCGCCGGCCGCCACACCGTTCCCACGTACCCAGCCGTAACCCGAACCCGAACCGGAAGCAGAGCAATGCGAGCCGTCGACGCCATCATGGAGTGCCTCAAGGCCGAGGGCGTCGAGGTGGTATTCGGGTACCCGGGCGGGGCCAACCTGCCGACGTACGACGCCTTCGTCGACGCCGGCATCCGCCACGTCCTCGTGCGTCACGAGGCGGGCGGCGGCCACGCGGCCGAGGGCTACGCGAAGTCGACGGGCAAGACCGCGGTCTGCCTCGGCACTTCGGGTCCGGGCGCGACCAACCTGGTCACGCCGATCATGGACGCGATGATGGACTCGGTCCCGGTGGTCTTCATCACCGGCCAGGTCCGCACCGATCTGCTCGGCACCGACGGCTTCCAGGAGGCCGACATCCTCGGCATCACGATGCCGGCGGTCAAGCACTCCTGGATGATCAGCGACCCGGCCGAGATCCCGCAGGCGATCCACGAGGCGTTCCACGTGGCCAGCACGGGCCGCCCCGGCCCGGTCGTCGTCGACATCCCGACCGACCTGTCGAAGGCCGACATCCCCTACGAGGTGGGCCAGGAGACGCCCCTCGACCTGCCGGGCTACCAGCCCAAGTTCGAGGGCAACATGAAGCAGATCCGCCAGGCCGCCCGCGCGCTCGCGGCAGCCAAGCGGCCGGTGCTCTACGTCGGCGGCGGCGCGATCGCCGCCGGTGCCCGCGATGAGGTCCGCCAGCTCGCGGAGGAGACCGGGTTCCCGGTCACCTGCACGCTGATGGCCCTCGGCACCTTCCCGGCGCCGCACGACCAGTGGCTCGGCATGCCGGGCATGCACGGCACCCGCACCGCGAACTACTCGCTCGACGAAGCCGACCTGATCTTCTCGATCGGCGCCCGCTTCGACGACCGCATCACCGGCAAGCTCTCGGAGTTCGCCCCGAACGCGAAGTTCATCCACCTCGACATCGACCCGGCTGAGATCGGCAAGAACGTGCCGGCGCACATCCCGATCGTGGGCGACGCCAAGCAGGTCCTGACGAAGCTCATCCCCGAGTACGCGTCGCTCGGCGCCGATCAGGACCGCCTCGCCGAGTGGTGGGAGCGCATCCGCGCCTGGCAGACCGAGTACCCGCTCAAGTACGAGGAGTCCACCGACTCCGAGATCAAGTCGCCGTTCGCCGTCGACGCGATCCTCGCCGCCTCCGACGGCAAGGCGATCGTCACCTCCGACGTCGGCCAGCACCAGATGTGGACCGCTCAGCGGTACGACTTCCCGGAGCCCCGCCGCTGGATCAACTCGGGCGGCCTCGGCACGATGGGCTTCGGCCTGCCGGCCGCGCTCGGCGCCCAGGTGGGCAACCCCGACGACCTCGTCATCTGCGTCACCGGCGACGGCTCGATCCAGATGAACATCCAGGAGATGGCCACTGCCGTGCAGGAAGGCCTCCCCGTGAAGGTGGTCATCCTCAACAACGGCTACCTCGGCATGGTGCGCCAGTGGCAGGAGCTCTTCTGGGAGCGGCGCTACTCGCACGTCGACCTGCGCCCAGAGCAGGCCCCCGTGCCCGACTGGGGGAAGCTCGCCGAGGCCTACGGCTGGACGGGCGTGCGCCTGGACAAGAAGGAGACCCTCGTCGACGACCTGCGCGCCGCCTTCGCCACCGAAGGCCCAGTGCTGATCGACGTGCGCGTCGCACGCGAAGAGAACGTGTATCCGATGATCGCTCCCGGCGCAGCCGCCCGGGACATGGTCGGCTAGCGGAGGGCATCAGTCATGGGTGATCCCGGAACCAAAGAAGTCATCAGCCTCGCCGACCTGCAGGCCGCCTCGGCGGGCACGCGCACCGGCCGCAAGCACGTCCTCTCGCTGGTCGTGCAGAACCGCCCCGGCGTACTGGTCCGTATCGCGGGCCTCTTCGCCCGCCGCGGCTTCAACATCAACACGCTCTCCGTCGGTCCGACCGACGACGAGAACAAGTCGCGCATCACGATCACGATCGACGGCGCGAACCACCCGATCGACCAGGTGACCAAGCAGCTCCACAAGCTGGTCAACGTCCTGAAGATCCGCGACCTCGAGCCCGAAGACACCGTCGCCCGCGAGATGGCGCTGTTCAAGGTCGGCGTCGAGAACGGCCCGCACCGCGCTGAGGTGCTGCAGATCACGAACGTGTTCCGCGGCAAGGTCGTCGACATCACCAAGCGCTCGCTGATCATCGAGGTCACCGGCACGCCGGAGAAGATCGAAGCCCTCGAGGAGATGCTCCTCCCGTTCGGCCTCATCGAGATGATGCGCACGGGAGAGATCGCCATCTCCCGCGGCCGCGACGAGACCTGACGGACTCTCGCCTGTAGCTCCGCGCCGGCCGAGAATCCACGGTACGCCCGTACTTGTGGATCCTCGGCCGCCACGGATCTACGGCGCGATAGCCTCGTCATCAAGCTCCCGACATTAGGGAGCCCTAATCGGTAGCGTGGTGGAGGTGAGCGGCGAGCTCCTGATCCATCGCCCCGAGCGCCCGCTGGCGCTCGACGCGCCGGCCCTCGACCGGCTCCGGCGCCGCGTGCAGCGCGCCGCATCCCGCCGCAAAGGCGAGGCGGTGCTCGTCTCCGCCACCGCGCGCGTCGAGGTCCCAGGCTCGCTCGGCGACCTGCTCCGCGGCGCGGGGCTCGCCGGCGCGCCCTGGGCGCTGATCGAGCAGCCCGACCGCGGTAACCGCGGCATCCTCGCCCTCGGTGCCGCCATGACCGTCCCGATCGGCTCCCAGGCCGGCCAGCGGTTCAGGGCCCTCGCCGAGCGCTGGCATGACCTCGGCCGGACCGCCGACGCCGACCCAGCCGGCGGCATCCCCGGCGCCGGGCTCATCCTCGTCGGCGGCGCCGCGTTCTCACCCGGCGGCGGCACCGGCTCGACGTGGAACGGCTTCGGCGGTGGCGACATGGTCGTCCCCTCCGTCACCGTGGCGGTCTGCGACGGCGCCGCCGCCCTCACCGTCACGCTGCTCGTGGCGCCGGGCGACGAGCCCGTCGAGCTGATGGCCGAAGCCCAGCTCGCCACCGCCCTGCTCGTCCCAGCCTCAGCGGCACCCGCCGACCCGTTCCTCCAGCAGCCCGACGTCCAGTCTGTCCTCGCTGCCGACCACTTCACCGGCGCCGTCGAACGCGCCGTCAGCAAGATCGCCGCGGGCGACTTCAGCAAGATCGTCCTCGCCCGCGAGATCGAAGTCCGCTCCCCGCAAGCGTGGGACGTCCCCGCCGTGATGCACCACCTCGGTCAGCGCTTCCCGGCCTGCTTCATCTTCGGCTTCGGCCGCGGCGACGGCGCCATGATCGGCGCCAGCCCCGAGCTGCTCGTGCGCCGCGAGGGGCAGCGCGTCGAAACGGTCGCCCTGGCAGGCACGACACGCCGCAGCGACGACCCGTCCGTCGACGCGCATCTAGCCGCCGAGCTGATGAAGTCGGCGAAAGACCGGCAGGAGCACCAGCTCGTCGTCGACCGCATCGTCAAGACGCTCCAGCCGCACGCCCTCTGGGTGACGGCGCCTGAGGAGCCGCAGATCGCGACCGTCGCCAACGTGCACCACCTCGCGACGCCGATCCGCGCCCAGCTCGACGGCCGCGCTGGCCTGCTCGACCTCATCGGCTCGATGCACCCGACGCCCGCCGTCGGAGGCGAGCCGCACGAAGCCGCGCTGCGGGCCATCCCCGGCCTCGAAGGCATCGACCGCGGCTGGTACGCCGGGCCGCTCGGCTGGGTCGACCGCGCCGGCGACGGCGAGCTCTTCGTCGGCCTGCGCAGCGGCGTGCTCCGCGGCCGTGTCGCCCGGCTCTTCGCCGGCGTCGGCGTCGTCGGCGCGTCCGACCCGTCGTCGGAGCTCGCTGAGACCGAGGTCAAGCTGCAGGCGGTCCTCGGATCGCTGCGGCCTCCCGCCTGACCACCGGAGCGGTCCCGCGGGCGCGTCGACTCGCCGGCGCGGCAGACCCGCTTGAATGGGGCGGATGTCCGTCCTGCGAACCGAGCGCCTCACGCTCCTGCCCTGGCCCGAGCATCATGCGGGCTTCGTCGAAGCGTTCCAGCAGGACCCGAGCTGAACGCGGTGTACCGCGGGACGGCAGCGGGCTGGCGCAGCCGCGGCGCGTAACAGTGGAGGGCGGCCCCGCCGCTAACCGACGCGGACGGGCACGATCCGCAGGTCGCGCCAATCGGACACCACCTGGCCGCCGCTGCCATACAGCCGCAGCTCCACGGCTCCGGGCGCGCCCCGCGTGAAGCGCGTCACCCGCGCGTTGTCGGCGGCCACCAGCGTGATCCCGGCCCCTGCGGAGCCCTGGTACTGGTCGAGGTGGGCGTTCGGGATCTCGCCGGTGCTGTCGCCCAGCCCGAGGTAGACCGCCGAGCCGGCCGTGTTGCCCAACTGGTAGAGGCGCCCCGAGATGTCGGCTTCATATTCGCCTGCGAGCGGGAGCGTGAGCGCCGGCCCGGCGGTCCCGCCGAGGTAGGTCGTGGACGAGCTCGAGATGTAGCCGCCGCCCGCGTGGAGGCCCGAGCCGCCGACAAACTCCCACTTGTACGGGCCAGGCGCGGCCGCGCGGTAGCGCAGCTGCCAGATCACGCCAGCGCTGGCCATCGCGGCGCTCTGGAAGTGGACCGTCTGCCCGTCCGGCGGCGACGTCGGCAGAGAGCTGACCAGCGGGACGTTCGGGCCTGCCGGACCGGTTGGACCCGCTGGGCCGGCGGGGCCGTCAGCGCCGCGCGGACCCCGCGCGCCCGCTGCGCCTGCCGGCCCGCTGGTGAGCACGCCCTTCTGCAGATCCTTGGCGCTGAGCGACCCGTCCTTGACCTGCGGGCTGCCGACCGAGTTCTTCGGGAGCTGCGTCACGGCGTAGGAGGTCCCGCCGAGTGAGATGAACAGGGCGGCACCGGCCATGAGATGGGCGCTGGTGAACTGGACACGCGGACGAGACATCGGCGCAGGCCTCCAATTGATCTGGCGCTACTGCGCGATTGCGTTGTACCCGGCGATCGGGGTGACCACGAGCTTGGTGTGGACGAGCTGCACCAGCGGCGTGGGCACATTCGCTGTGCAGTACACAAACAGGTTGAAGGGCGCCGTCTTCTGCACCACCCACGAGTCTGCGATGGCACGGCGGTCGCTGTTGCTGGCATCGGACTTCAGCACGGTGCCGACGATCGACACGCGGGTGGCGCTGCTCTCCTGCTCGCTGATGCCCACGGTCTTGGTCTCGCAGAACGCGACCACCGCGGCAGCCCCCGAAGCGGTCGGCTGGAGATCGATCGAGCCGACCAGCTCAGTGCGGTACTTGCCCGCTGGCAGGTTCGGCATCGAGAGCACCTTGACGGCCTGGCCGCCACCGGTCGCCACCATCGGAACGGCCGTGTCGTAGGTGTTTGCGATCCGCAGCTCAGGGAGGCTGGCGGGACCGGCCGGACCGGCTGCTCCGGCGGCGCCTGCCGGACCTGCAGGGCCCTGCGCGCCGGCCTCTCCGCGAGGGCCGCGTGCCCCGGGCGCTCCGGCCGGCCCCGACATCAGCACGCCCGCCTTGAGGTCCTTCTCCGTCAGCGAACCGTCCTTGACCTGCGGGCTTCCGACGGAGTTCTTCGGCAGCTTCGCCACGGCGTACGACGTTCCACCCAGGGAGATGAAGAGCGCGACGCCCGCCATGGCGTGGGCGCTGGTGAAACGGGAGTTCTTCAGCCAGGACACGATCCGGCATCCTATCCAGGCGGTGCACACATCACATGTGTGATGGTGAGTGGCCGCGTCAGTGTGCGGCTTGCCCGACGCGCACTTCGATGAGGCGAGCGCAGTCGGCCGGTAGCGCGAGGGCTGCTTGCAGCTCGCCCAGCGTGGTCGGCGTGAGGTGCTCGAGGCCGTGGAGCGCCGCCAAGTGCGAGAGGTCGAGGCCGTGCGGCGTCGCGATCAGCGGCTCGAACGCGTCGCCGGCGTTCTCAAACACGGGGAGGCGGTTGAAGATCCTGCCGCCGTCGTTGTTCACCACGACGAACTGCACGGGCAGCCCGAGCCGCGAGGCGCCCGCGAGGCCGCCTTGGTCGTAGAGCAGGGTGAGGTCGCCGAGATAGGCGAGGACGCGGCCTGGTGCACCAGCGGCTGGAGATTCAGCCGCCTGGTCTGCCGGCGCCGCGGACGGCGCGGCCGCAGCCGCGACGCCGAACGCGGTCGACACGACGCCGTCGATGCCGTTGGCGCCGCGGTTGCTCAGCACACGTGGTGCAGCCGGCGCAGCGGGCGCCCAGCGCTCCAACAAGCGGATCGCGAGCGACGCGCCGACGACGAGCGCGTCGCGCTCGCCCAGCGATGCGCCGAGCGTGCGTGCGACGAGCGCTTCGGTGAGCGGGGTGCCGGAGCTGGCGGTGAGGACGGCCTGCGCGCGCGGATCCTCGAGCGCGGCCTGCTCGGCGGCGCGCCAGCGGCCCGTCCACCCGGCCTCGGCGAGGCTGTCGCGTTCGTCCGACACGCCTTCGCGGGCCGCGCTGACCGCCAAGTTGAGCGCGCGGACGGCGTGGGCTGGGTCGGCGTCGAGCCAGACCGACGCCGCGGAGCTCGGGTCGGCCCACACCGCTTCGGGCGTGAGCATCACCTGCGCGGCACCCGCGGCCGTCCCGGCCAGCCAAGCGCGCAGCGGCTTGGAGACGGGCAGGTCGCCGACGCGGATCACGACGTCGGGTACGAGCGCCTCGCCGTCGGCGGTCTCGAGGAAGAGGTCGTAGGCGGCTACGGCGTGCGGACCCGAGCGGGCACCGCTCATCGGGTCGGCGAGCAGCGGCCAGCCGAGGGTCGACGCCAGCCGCGGCAGGAGCCACGAGAGGTCGCTCGCGCGTTCGGAGCGCCCGGCGACGATGACGCCGCGCTGCGCCCGCATGCACTGCGTCGCCAGCTCAGCGACGCTGTGGGCGTCGACGGTGCGCGGCCGCTGCACCGACAGCCACGGGGCGCCGCCGCCGCGGCCCGTGGTGAGCGGCGCGTGGCGCCCGGCGACCGTGAGCGGTTCGCGCATCGGCAGATTCACGTGGACGGGACCGGGGCGGCCCGGGCCGGTCGTCGCGGCCACGGCGCGGCAGGCCGTCGCGCGGATCCAGCGCTCGCGCTCCTGCGACGCCTCGCCGAGATCGGGCTCGACGATCCAGCGGGCGACGTGGTCGAGCGCGCGGAGCTGGTCGATCGTCTGGCCGGCGCCGACGTCGCGCAGCTCGGCGGGACGGTCGGCGGTCAGGAGGAGCAGCGGCACCCCGGCCTCGTGGGCTTCGGTCACCGCGGGCAGCAGGTTGCTCACGGCCGTCCCCGACGTGACGCAGACTGCGACGGGACGGCCAGTGGCCTTGGCGATGCCGAGCGCCACGAACCCCGCTGACCGCTCGTCGACCACGGGCCAGCAGGTGAGCTGCGGTTCCGCGTCGAGCGCGAGCAGGATGGCCGCGTTGCGCGAGCCGGGACTCACCACGGCGTGCCGCACGCCGCTGCGGCCGAGCTCGTCGGCGAAGGCGGCGAGCAGGGGCAGATGCGACGGGGGAGCGGTCATCAGGTGGTGAAGGCGGGCCGGGTGGCAGAGCAGCGCCGTCGGCCGTTCCCTCATCATGACGGCTCGTGCCCGCGCCGCTCGTCCTCCTCCATGGCTTTACGCAGACCGGCGCGTCCTGGGATGACGTGCGCGCCGCGCTCGACCCCGGCGGCCGGCCCGTGCTGACGCCCGACCAGCGCGGCCACGGGACGCAGTCGGCGACCCGCCCGATCTTGCTCCCGGCCATGGCGGCCGATGCGATGGCGCAGGTGCCGGGCGGGCGAGCGCTGGCCCTGGGCGGCTACTCGATGGGCGGGCGCGCCGCGCTGCTGGCGGCGCTGGCGTCGCCGGGGCGCATCACGCATCTGGCGTTGATCTCGACGACGGCCGGGATCGCTGACGAGGCCGAGCGCGCCGCGCGGGTCCCCGCCGACGAAGCGCTGGCTGCGCGGATCGAGTCGGTCGGCCTCGAGGCGTTTGCCGACGAGTGGGGGAGCGGGCCGCTGTTCGCTGGCCAATCACCGGACGTGGCCGAAGCCGCGCGGGCCGACCGCCTCCGCAACACCGCCGAGGGCCTCGCTGCGTCGCTTCGTGGCGCGGGCACCGGCAAGATGGGCTCGCTGTGGGACGGCCTCGGCTCGCTGTCGATGCCCGTCCTCGTCCTGACCGGCGGGCGCGACGAGAAGTTCACCGCCCTCGGCGAGCGCCTCGCCGCGGCGATGCCGGACGCCGAGCACGTCGTCGTCCCGGGCGCCGGCCACCAGCTGCCGCTCGAGGCGCCGGGCGCTGTCGCCGCAGAGCTGACGCGGTTGCTCGCTCGCTGAGCGCCTGCGGGCGCCCCGCTCGGCCCCCGCGCATGCGCGGACCCGCACTGAGCGCCTAGTCTGCTGCTGGCCGATGCTCGTCGACGTCACCAACCACGCGGTCGACCGCTACCGCCAGCGTGTCCGCGGCACGATGGAAGCCCGCACCGAGATCGCCACGCGCGTCTCCCGCGGCTACGACGCCGGCCGCGTCGAGACCGGTCCGAAGGCCGAGGTCCTCGTCCGCGACCGCGAGCTGCCCGGCCTGATCTTCGTGTGCCGCGAAGAGGACAGCCGCCTCGTCGTGATCACCCTCTGGGAAGACGACGACACGGTCGCGCGCGTCCCCAAGCGCTTCACCGACGCGCTGCGCGGCGACGACCACCGCGTCGCCTGAGCTGCGCGGTGCCTGCCTCCGGTCTCGCCCAGTTAGGGTGGCCGAAATGTCCGCCCGCGTCGAGAGAAGAGTCGATGAGCCAACCGACCGTCCCGCTCGCTGATCAGCTGACCGACAACCTCGGCACGATCATCATCGACCTGACTTTCGTCGCCGACCATCTCGCGCCGGAGGACGTCTGGGAGCTGAGCAAGCTGCAACCGGTGCTCAGGTTGGTGACGGCGCTGGCGAACGGCTTCTATCGACGCGCGCCTCAGCGGTACGCCTCAGTCGACCAGTCTCACCCGACGCTGCCGGAGGCTAGACCGAGGACACACGATCCGTACTCGCAAGGAACGTATTTCGGGATCGTCGGCAGCTTGCGGGGGGCCAGGATCGGCCTGAACCCGACCCCTCAGGTCACGATCGAACAGATGTCCCTCGGGTCGCCGTGGCGTCTCCGTGCCAAAGCGGAGAATGCGAACGCGGCAGAGCAGGGAGCGCTAGCCGTCGCCACAGTGTTGAGCGAAGCGACTACTGGCAAGCTTCAGGATCGTCTTCGCCGAGGAGGCCAAGCCTGGGGTGAAGCACGCGCGCTCCGAGCGACGGTGGCTGGGACGCAACGAGAGATCGAACGCGATGCGCTCGAAGCGTTTGCGGACCGATCTGGTGCGTTGGATCGTGCGATCGAGAGCCTCCGTGCCCCATTGCAACGGCTAGTGGATACCGGTGTGCTCAGCGCCGGGCAAGCGCAGTCCGTCTATCGGACGCAGGTCGCTGAGCTCCTGCAGCAGGCCGCACCCGATGTCAGTCACGCAATTCGCGCAGCTTCCTCAGCGGCAGAAGCTGCCGAACCGAGCGTCTTGGTGGAGGCCAGCGTCACGCGCGAGGGAGACGATCGGGACCTCCTTCATCAAGCGCGTACCGACTACGACGCGGTCGGAGAGCTGATCGAGTTTGAACCGGGTGAGCAGCACCCGTAGGTGTTGTCGACGTCGGCCAGGCAGGCGGGGGCCGCTGCGGTGCGAAAGAACGCTAGAAGAGCCCGTCTTCGAGTTGACGGCGGACGAGTTCGAGATGGTGCGAGGTCCCGTAGGCCCGCCAATCGGAGAGGCTTCGGCCGAGCGCAGCGCCGTTGGCGCACCGCAGAATCGCTCGGTCGCCCCAGGAGAAGTCGCCACCTTCGAACTCGTCGACCTCAACTAGCCTTTGACACAGTTCGTCGTATTGCTTCAGGCGGCCGTGGTCTGGGCTCATGACGTCAAAGCCTCGCTCGATGAGAACACCAGTCGGCCCGGTGTAGCGGACGTTTGCCCAAACGGGGGATTTGGTGGTCTTCGGCGGTGGTTCGGGGTGCTGGATGGCGTAGTCACCGAAGGCGAGATTGGGAGCCCCGAGGCGAGAGGCATCGATCCAGTGGGTCCACTCTCGACGCGGGATAGTGCCGCTCGTGTCCTCGCCGATCCCCACCGATGTAAGCGACTTGGGAATCGACGTTCCGATCAGGACGACGCTTCGCCAATCGGACCGTCGGCAACACTCCGCGACTAGCTTTGCAGTCCATTCCGGATCGACTTCGTCGTCGTCGCCGATGTAGCCGAAGTCGAGCAGCAAGTCGCAGTCACCCGCTTCGAGGCCGAAGTCATCGACTTTGGCTGCGAGATAGCTCGCGTATGTGTGCCCGGGTGGAGGGAAGAGCTGAGTGGCGCGCACTCTCAACGCGCAGCCATGTTCGGTGGCGAGGGCGGTCCGCACGGCTACTCCGGTCTGCGTGCTCGGACCCTGCGGGTCCAGGACCGGAACAAACGAGAGATGGTGTTTGATCGCCGCTCCATAAACGGCCTCGAGCGCTGCAATCCGACTTCCTCGTCGATCGGTGAGCATCCGGCCCGGAGGAAGCCTGAGTAGGTCAAGATAGAACGGCCGGTCGGCCACGACGTCGGCGATGTGGGAGATGCGTGTCTTGACCGTATCCAGCGTGAAGTCGCGCTTGGCGTTCGCCGCCGGGCCCACAATCTGGATTAGTGGGGTCATTGCCCGCCACACAGCATCGCTCGCGTGTTTCAGCGCGAGAAGTTCGCCTCGTTTATCTTGGAGAACGGGGACGTAGCGGTCTCCGCCCGTAGGCAACGGGTCCAGTCCGGGCGTCGCGAAGAGAGTGCCTTGCATTAGCTCACCGCAGCGACTATAACCCCTAGGGTTACGAACGTCCAGTCGGGGGCCACCATCGACATCCACTGGGCCGACCGGCGACTTCTGAAGCGCTGCGCCTCCGACTCAACGGGACAACGCGCTTTCGGGGCTCCGCGTTGGAAACTCTTGAAGCGTCGTCTTTCTTCAATCGCAGCTGCTGGCTCAGTCGGGGATCTGCTTTCCATGACTGCTTTCCATGCTCTTCACGCCGATCGGGCTGGGACCTTCGCGGCGGCCCTCGACGGTCCTTACCGGCTGATCTTCAAAGCCGTGTCGGCCTCGATTCCAGATGGCGGAACGGAGCTGGACGCCACGGCGGTCGAACTCGTTGAGATCGTGGACTACCATGGCCGCTAGCCGAGATTGGGCGCCCGACTGGGCCACGGTGCCCGGCGAAGTTCTGGCGGAAGAACTTGAGGCTCGCGAGATGTCCCAAGCCGAGCTAGCGCGCCGGATGGGGCGACCGCTAAAGACGATTAACGAGATCGTTAACGGCAAGGCGAGTATCACGGCGGACACCGCACTCCAGCTTGAACTGGCGCTCGGTGTGTCCGCGGGCGTTTGGACTGGACTCGAACGGTTGTACCGCGACCATTTGGCTCGTCAACGTGCTGCGGTCGCGTTCTCGAACGAGGTTGAGTGGGCCTCTTCCTTTCCCGTGTCAGCGATGCGCAAGCAGGGGTTGATCTCGGCCCGGACCGGCGCTGCGCTGGTGCAGGACCTTTTGGCCTTCTTTGGGGTCAGCAGCCGGGCGGCCTGGGAGCAGCAATGGGCCCGCACGTCGGTATCGCTGCGTCGCCCTGCTGGGTCAGCACCGGATACCGCGGCGTTGACGGTGTGGCTTCGTTGGGGCGAGGTGCTCGCGTCCGACGTGGCAACGAAGCCCTTCGATGAGGGCGCGCTGAGGCGCGTCGCCGCGGACTCACGTGGTCTTACCCGGCGGCAGCCTCCGTCTGTGGCGGTTGACGAATTTCGCTCCAGGCTCGCCGCCTGCGGTGTCGCCCTTGTCATGGTCCCCGAGATGCCTGGGATGACGGCCAGCGGCGCCGCGCGGTGGCTGACTCCAAGGCGCGCGGTCGTGCAGCTTTCGCTTCGTTACAAGCAAGACGACCAGCTCTGGTTCTCGCTTTACCACGAGCTGGGCCACCTCGACCAAGACCGAGGCACGGATTTCGTCGATCCGGAGGTGGACGTCTACGCCAGCGACCCTGCCGAGGCGCGGGCTAATGGCTTCGCTCGCGATCTGCTCGTCGAAGACCGTTGGATAGCACTCCTGCGATCAGCAGGTCCGACGGAGTCAGCGGTCCGAGAGGTCGCGCGTGAGGCCGACGTCGCTCCAGGGATCCTCGTTGGCCGGCTTCAACACGACGGGGTGCTCGACCGTCATCAGCTCAACTCACTGAAGAAGAGCATCCGCTGGGGGTGACCGCCAATCACTTGGGCGCGCGCTCGGCCGAGTGCAACCGCGGATGCGCAGTCAGCGGTGGCTGACGACGTTGATGACCACGCCGGGGTCGCCGCGTCGCGCACCAAGAGCCGGCGCACGCCCCACGGCTCGTCGGTGAGCGGGTGGATGAATTCGCCGCCACGGCTGGTGGCCGTCGCGTAAGCAGCGTCGTCGGCCTCGACCGACACGTCGGGCCGCTCCGGCGCTGAGGCGTGTTCGCGCATCATGATGAGCTGCGCGGCTGGGTCGCCGGGATCGGCGCAGGCGCGGACCAGCCGAGGTCCATCACCTGCTCTAGGCCGAGCACCTCGGCGTAGAACGCCGCGTCGGCCGACGGGTCGTCAGCATGGAGGTCCGGGGACGACGCGGCGCATAGGCATGGCCCCGGCCTACGGTCAGCCGTGGAGAGCGAACGTACGAAAGGGGTCGCTAAGGCGACACATTTCGTATGTTCGCTCCAGAGTCAGAGCAGGCCGGGGCCCGCGGGGACCGCGATACGTCCGCCGACCGGCGCGAGCCGCGTGGCGAGCTCGGCGAGCTCCGGCGCGTCGTCGAGGTCGAGCGCGTCGAGCGTCGCGAGGCCGAGCGGCCGGTCGATCTTCAGCGCCGCGGCCGCGTGGACCGCGGCGGCGATCCCGAGCGGGCCGTCGAAGGTCGACGCCAGCGCGACCTGCACGCCTGACAGCTGCGCCAGGGCGGCCTTCACGAGCAGCGGCCCGATGCCGCCGGTGCGCGCCAGTTTGACCTCGACGACATCTGGGCCGCGGCTGACGACGCCCGGCTCGCGGTCCGCGGTCTCGTCGACCGAGAGCTCCACGTCGACACGCGCGGCGTTGAGCGCCGCGCGCAGGTGGCGCCACGCGTCGCTGCCTGACACCGGTTCTTCGACGGCGGCCACGCGCAGCGGCGCGCGCACCAACTGCTCGATGGCCGTCTGGGCCTCAGGGACCGTCCAGGCGCCGTTGGCGTCGACCTTGATGCGCGCGCCCGGGCCAGCGGCGTCGCGGATCGCGGAGACCCGCGCGAGGTCAGCCTCCAGAGCACGCGCAAAGCCGGTCTCCCCGACCCCGGCGCCGACTTTGACCTTGAACGCGGTGAACCCCGCCGCCGCGGCCCGCGCCGCCACCGCACCCGCCTCGTCGGCGGGCAGGCCGCCGATCGTCCGGTGCACCGCCACCGACTCCAGCGCGTCGCTCGCCAGCAGCGGCGCGACGGGCTGGCCGGCGCGCTGCGCACCGCGGTCCCACATCGCCAGGTCGACGGCCGCGAGCGCCTGCTGCACGGGCGCCACCCCCGTCAGGCGGTCGAGGATCACGTGCCCCGGCTCGGACTCGTCGATGTCCGAGAGCGCGAGCGCGAGCGCCCGCAGCGCCGCGCGGCACGCGTCATCCGAGACGCCGTCGTACGCGTCCAGCGGCGCCGCCTCGCCACGGCCCACCGGGCCGCCAGCCCCGTGCAGCTCGACGAGGAACAGCGTGCGTCGGTCGAGGACACCCCAGCTCGCGCGCAGCGGCGTGCGGAGGCCGACGACCTGCTCCCGGATCTCGAGCCGGAAGCCCACGTCAGCGGCCGATGCGGGGAGAAGCGGACACGACGCCGCCCATCCTCCCGGACGCGAAGGTCAGATCAACAGCCCGGCCGACAGCAGCACGCAGAACACCAGCTCAAGCTGAGCGGTGCCGGCAAGCGCGCCGTTGAGCGTCGGCCCGTCGTGGTGCTGGCGGACGGTCTTCGACAGCTTCAGCGCCAGCGGGGCCGAGAGCCACGCGAGGACCGGCCAAACCGACTCGTGGGCGATCGCCACGGGCAGGACGGCGACGTACGCGACCACGAGCGTGGCGGTGTAGAAGTCGCGGCCGCGGTCGGGACCGAGCCGCACCGCGAGCGTCCGCTTGCCGACGCGCTCATCGGTCTCCCGGTCGCGCACGTTGTTGACGACGAGCACCGCCGACGCGAGCGCACCGACTGAGATCGACGCCAGGATCGCGACCGTCGACCACTCCTCGAGCTGGACGAACGCCGAGCCGGCCACGGCGACGACGCCGAAGAACAGGAACACGAACACCTCACCGAGGCCGGCGTAGCCGTACGGGCGCGGGCCGCCGGTGTAGAGCACGCCCGCGATGATCGACGCGACGCCGATGACCAGCAGCTCCCAGCCAGCGACGGCGATCAGGTAGGCGCCGAACGCCGACGCGATCGCGAACGAGATCCAGATGCCGTAGAGCACGTGCTGCGGCGGCACGAGGCCGCCAGCCGTCACGCGCACTGGGCCGAGGCGGTCCTCGGTGTCGGCGCCGCGGCGGGCGTCGGAGTAGTCGTTGGCGAGGTTCGTGCCGATCTGGATGAACAGCGCGCCCATCAGCGCGCAGAAGAACCGCAGAAAGTCGAAGACGTCGTCGGCCAACGCCACCGAGGTGCCGACCAGCACCGGCGCGGCGGCAGCCGGAAGCGTGCGCAGGCGCGCGGCGAGGATCCAGGTACGAAGGGCAGGCGGCACGGGCGGGATGATCTCAGCCCTGGCGGCTGGGCGCAGTGTGGCCCGGCCCACCCGGGGGACGTGACATGGTCTCCTGCGGAGGGCTACGCGCGGTGCGGGAAGCGGCCGAAGTCAGGCTTGCGCTTGGCCTTGTACGCCTCGCGGCCCTCGCGGGCCTCTTCGCTGCCGTAGAACAGGAGGTTGGCGTCGTGCGCAAGCTGCTGGATCCCGGCGAGGCCGTCCTCCTCGGCGTTGAAGCTGGCCTTCAGCAGGCGCAGCGCGAAGGGGGAGAGGTCGAGCATCCGGCGGCACCAGGCGACGGTCTCGTCCTCGAGCTGCTCAAGCGGCACCACGGCGTTGACGAGCCCCCAGTCCAGCGCGGTGCGGGCGTCGTACTGGCGGCAGAGGAACCAGATCTCCTTTGCGCGCTTCTGCCCGATCTGGCGGGCGAGCAGCGAGGCGCCGAAGCCGCCGTCGAAGCTGCCGACCTCCGGGCCGGTCTGGCCGAAGCGGGCGTTGTCGGCGGCGATCGTGAGGTCGCAGACGACGTGCAGCACGTGGCCGCCGCCGATCGCGAACCCGGCGACCATCGCCACGACGGGCTTGGGCAGGCGCTTGATCTGCATGTGCAGGTCGGTCACGTGGAACCGGCCGACCGACGCGCCGGCGGGCGTGCGCTCGGGGTTGTCGGGGTCCTGCAGGTAGCCGGCGTCGCCGCGCACCGACTGGTCGCCGCCGGAGCAGAACGCCAGCGACCCCTCGCCGGTGAGGATGATCACGCCGACCGACGTGTCTTCGCGGGCCAGCTCAAACGCCTGCGACAGCTCGATCACGGTCTGCGGCCGGAACGCGTTGCGCTTCTCCGGGCGGTCGATGGTGATCTTCGCGATCCCGTCGCCGCTGAGCTCGTAGCGGATGTCGGTGAAGTCGGCGGCGGAGGTCCAGGTGACGGCCATGGCGCGGAGGCTATCCACGGGCGGCGGCCGGCCGCGCTGCGGGCAGGCTCGCCACGCCGGCTGGCCGGGGCCGTACGCTGGATCCGTGGCGTCCCCCGGCGAGTTCGAAGCGTGGATCGACCGCGCAGCGAGGCTCCACCCAGACCGGACCGCCGTCGACGCCAAGGGCGGGCGGCTCACGAA
>JAEYAL010000284.1 GCA_023404805.1 Actinomycetes bacterium
GCGCCCCGCGGCGCGGCCCGCCGTTCGCGGCTAGCGCCCGGCGGCGCGGCGGTCGGCGAGGACCGCCATCTGGCCGACGGCCTTGGCGCGGTCGGCGACGCTCTCGATCGGCGGCTCGCCCTCAGCCTCGCGCTGCAGCGCGGTGAGCGTGACGATCAGCCGCTCGGCCGACAACCAGTCCGCCCACGGCGCCCGCTGATAGTCCCTGCTGCGGAGCGCGGTCGCGGCCGCCTTCGCGGGCGCCTCCCCAGCGGCGCGCTGGCGCTCGCCGACCTCGATCGCCCACGTGAGGTAGTCGCGCAGCACCGCGATGTCGCTCAGCGTCGCGACCGGGCCGTGGCCGGGGACGATCGTCTCGGGGGCGAGCGCGTCGATGCGGTCGAGGGCCGTCAGCCAGTTCGAGACCGGCCCGACCCACGCGATCGGGCATACCCCGACGAACAGGATGTCGCCGGCGAAGAGGATGCCGTCGTCCGGCAAGTGCACGATCGCGTCGCCGGGCGCATGCGCCGGACCGACCTCGATCATCTGGACCGGGCGCCCGCCGACGGCCAGGTCGAACGTGCCGCTGAAGGTGTCGGTCGGCCGGGTCAGGCGGACGCTGCCGTAGTCCCAGCCCTCGGCCATCGCCGCGTAGTAGCGGGCGAGCAGCTGGAACTGCGTGACGGGCGGGCCGATCACCGGCGCGCGCAGCAGCGGCAGCGAGCGGGTGTAGCCAGCGACGGTCGCCAGGCGGTTCAGCCGCGACGGGCTCTCATGCTCGAACGCTGCTGCGGCGGCGTCGGTCGCGACGATGCGCGCCGCACCGGCCGCCGCGTTGCCCCACGTGTGGTCGCCGTCGGCGTGGGTGTTGATCAGCGTGCCGATCGACGCGCCCTCGGGGAGCGGCGCCGCGGCCAGCATCTCGGTGGTCGTGGGCTCATCCCACTGCGTGTCGACGAGCAGGACCTCGTCGCCCTCACCGATCACGAGCCCGGCGTTGGACTCGCCCCAATCTCCTTGGCCGTGGATCCAGGCGTGGACGCCCGGGCCGACCTGCTGCCATTCCCGCTGGCTCACCGACATGCCCGGCAGGTTGGCAGAGCGGGCGGGGGCGGCGCGCGCCGCCCATTGAACTGGTCTCCGCTCGATTGGGCAGGACCGGTGGACCGCGACCTCCTAGCGTGCACCGGGTGACCGGCGCCGACGACACCGGATTCGCGGGCGACTTCGACCCGGCGGCAGTGCGGCGCAGTGCCGTCCGCGTCACGGCGCTGATCTTCGTGCTGGTGCTGATCGCGCTGCTGACGCCGGGCCTCGGCACGCTGCGCGACCGCATCGGCGACGCCGCCGTCGGCTGGTTGATCATCGCGATCGCGCTTGAAGCGATGTCGGGTTTCTCCTACGTGCTGATGCTCAAGCCGATCTTCCTCAGCGGGCGCAGCTGGTGGACGGCCCAGCGGCTCGGCTGGTCGGAGCTTGCGATGGGGTCGATCGTGCCCAGCAGCGGGGTCGCCGGGCTCGCCCTCGGCGCGTGGGTCTTCAACCGCGTCGGCGCCGACCCGAAGGTGATCGCCCGCCGCTCCGTGGCCTTCTACATCATCAAGGGCTCGGTCAATTTCATCGCGGTCGCGGTGCTCGGGATCCTGATGTTCGCGGGCGCAGGACCCGACCTCTCGCCGTGGCTCACGATCTTCCCGGCGTTCCTGGCGCTTGCGCTGATCTCGCTGATCGTGCAGATGCCGCGGATCGGCCCGGGCGAGCGGCCGGGCCCCGAGGCGGGCCGCGTGGCGCACGTGGTGAGCACGACGCGCCGCACCGTGATCTCGGCGTCGCGCGAGGCTGGGGCGATCCTCAAACGCAAGCAGCCCGCGGTCTACTTCGGGGCGTTCGGCTACTGGTTCTTCGACAACGCCGTGCTGTGGGCGACCTTCCACGCGTTCGGCGCCGACCCGTCGGTCTGGGTGATCCTGATGGGCTATCTGATCGGCCAGCTCGGCGGGCTGATCCCCGTCCCAGGCGGCATCGGCGGTGTCGACGGCGGGCTGATCGGCTGCTTCGTCCTCTACGGCGTCCCGGCCGAGCCAGCGGTGATCGCGGTGCTGGCCTACCGCGTGATCCTCTTCTGGCTGCCGCTGCTCATCGGCGCCGTGGCATTCGTATTCATGCAGCGGCAGGTCCGCGCGATCGAGGCGCAGCAGGCGCTGGAGAAGGAGCTCGCCGAGCGCGACGGCTAGCGGCCGTGGCCGCCGCGGGTCGACCGTCCTCCCTGTCGGGCTATAGGGCGACAGGAAGGACGGTGGGCCTGGGAAAGACGCGAGCTGCTTGACGGCCCAAGCTAAAGGCATTAGCTTAATGGCTATGCCCTACAGCTCCGCCACGCTGACGCAGGTCGTCCAGTTCGGCCTGATCAACGCCTATCTCGTACGCGAGGACGACGGCCTGACGCTGATCGACGCGCTCAACCCCAAAGGCGAGCAGCGCATCCTCGCCGCCGCCGAAGCGCTCGGCGCCCCGATCACGCGCATCGCGCTGACCCACGCGCACCCCGACCACGTCGGCTCACTCGATGCGCTGGCCCGTTTGCTCCCGGACGCCGAGCTGATCGTCGGCCGCCGCGAGAGCAAGCCGCTGGCGGGCGACCGCAGCCCGCAGGCCGGCGAGCCCGAGGGCAAGAAGCCGCCGAAGCTCAAGGTCCAGGCGCAGCCGTCGCGGCTCGTCGACGCGGGCGACCTGATCGGTTCGCTGCAGGTGGTCGCCGCCCCCGGCCACAGCCAGGGCCAGATCGCCTTCCTCGACACACGCGACCAGACGCTGATCTGCGGTGACGCGTACTCCACGATCGGCGGCGTAGCGACCACGGCCGGTCCGTACTGGAGGTTCCCGCTGCCGGGCTTCGTCAGCTGGCACCGGCCGACGGCGCTGCAGACCGCCCGCGACCTGCGCGCGCTCAACCCGTCGCGGCTCGCCCCCGGGCACGGCAAGGTCGTCGAGAACCCGGGCGCTGCGATGGACCGCGCGATCGCGCGCAGCGCCTAGGCCGCCGATGGCTCGCGTTGGACTCGACGAGCGGCGCGTCGTCGACGCCGCCGCCGCGATCGCTGACGCCGACGGCCTGCCCGCCGCGACGCTCTCAGCCGTCGCCCGCGACGTGGGCGTCCGCACCCCATCGCTCTACAAGCACGTCGACAGCCTCGCGGGGCTGCACCGCCTCCTGGCGCTGCGGGCGCTGAGCGAGCTGACGGCCGCGATGACCGAGGCCGCGACCGGCCGCGCTGGCGCCGAGGCCGTCCACGCTGCGGCCGCCGCCTGGCGGGCTTACGCGCACGCGCACCCGGGCCTCTACACCGCCATCGCCCCCTACGCCCCGCCGACCGACGGCGACGCCGACCTCGATGGGGCCGCCGCGGAGCTGATCGCCGCGCTGCGCGCCGTCCTGCGGGCCTGGCCCCTCGACGACGACGCCATCGTCGACGCGATCCGCGGCCTGCGCGCGGCGATCCACGGCTACGTCACCCTTGAGCGCGCCGGCGGCTTCCGCCTCGCCCGCGACACCGACGTCTCCTTCCGCGCGCTGATCGAGAGCCTGGTCGCCGGCCTCGGCCCTGCCGCCTGACGTACGGGATGGATTACCCGGCCTGAGGACGGGTAATCCGACCCGTACGCCCGGGCCCGTCACGAACGGGATGGATTACCCGGCGTGAGGACGGGCAATCCGACCCGTACGCCCGGGCCCTCACGAACGGGATGGATTACCCGGCCTGAGGACGGGTGATCCGACCCGTACGCCGACCGCCCCACACCCCGAGGACCCCGCGTACGCGGTTTGGGGCGGCGGCGCGCCGGGTACCCCAACGAACTGTTGGGGTACAGGATTGGGGCGGCGCCCGATGTCTGGCGGCAGGGCGTTCCGCAGCATGGCGTCCATGCACACGCCGTCCCGACCAGTCCCAAGCAACGTGCCGCCGGGCGCCGCCGACGCAGCTGCCGCCGCTGCCGTGGCGGCGCGCCGAGGCAGGGCGCCGCGCGCAGGCCTCGCC